>JAHDBR010000004.1:0-42880 GCA_020630295.1 Sphingomonadaceae bacterium | reverse complement strand
CTTGCAGATGATGCGTGTGACAATGCATTAGGCGCCTATGGCAAAGGTTCGATTTCATAAACTACCCGATGGCCGGCGCATGGCTTTCCGGCACCATCCAGCCAGTAATGGCGGGCCGACCATCGTTTTCCTGCCTGGTTATATGTCCGACATGGATGGCGGCAAGGCGACTGCAGTCTTCGATTGGGCCACGAGCCAAGGACATGGCTGCCTGCTTCTCGACTATACCGGATGCGGAATGAGCGATGGCGAATTTTCCGACGGGTCACTCAGCAACTGGCGCGGCGAAATTCTGCATCTGATCGGCGCCTTGGAAATAGGCAGCGCGGTCATAATCGGATCGTCCATGGGCGGGTGGCTGATGCTCACGCTGGGACTGGCGCTGAATGACCAATTGGCCGGTATAGTCGGTATCGCTTCGGCTCCCGATTTTACCGAATGGGGCAGATCGGACGCGGATAAGACTTTGCTAGAAAGCGGGCAGACTGTCTTTGACGAAAATCCCTACGGGCCTGAGCCTACGCCCATGCATCCGTTGTTCTGGCGTGACGGCCAAAGCCAGCTTTTGCTGGACAGTGTCATTGAACTGAACTGCCCGATGCGCTTGATACACGGGCAAAAGGACCGGGATGTTCCATGGGAAATTACCATGCAGCTGGCTGCCGCCGCCCGTTCGGATGATATACAGGTCACTCTGATTAAAGACGGCGATCACCGCCTGTCCAGAGAGAGCGACATTCGCATTTTGCTGGCCCAGATAGCGGATGTAATTGAACGCGCTTCCGGAGATAATCTTTGATTTCTGCTGCATTGGTACTGTTACTGCAAGTCGGGCCCAACCCGTCTGCTTCCACACCGGTTACCGCCGTACCGCCGGAACTCTACGAATTACGGCAGCGCCTGAATACGCGCCAGCAAGACGCTGTTGTCGATCTACGGCCCGATCGGTTGAAACTATGCCTTGCGCGCGGCGATCAGGACAGCACAGCCGCCAAAACAGAAGCCGCCGAATGGCGCAGCAACGCCGGCGATGACGACAAAGCAGACGCTTTGCATTGTCTGGGCTATGCGCAGGCCCGATCTGGCGAATGGACCGAGGCCGCATCCAGCTTCCTTGCAGCGCGCGATGCCGTTTCCGGTGATGACCCCGCTTATCGCGCGCGGCTGGGCACGATTGCGGCCAACGCGATGATCAGTTCGGGTGATAATGTGGCTGCACTCGCCGCACTGGATGTTGCCGAGGCCGATGCAAAGTCTGCCAGCTTTCCGCAATTGAGTTCTGAAATTGCATTGGACCGCGCGCGGTCACTGGTGGCTTTGGGCCGGCCGGAAGAAGCAAAAGCCGCGCTGGCAACTGCAAGAGAGCTGACGAGTGCAAATGCCCGTGCATGGCTCCTGTCAGCAACTCTCGCGCGTCGTACAAATGATTTGCCCGCTGCACAGCAATTTATCGAGCAAGCGGTCCTGCTCGACCCTTCAAACACGCAAATCGGGCTGGAAGCCGGGGTGATCGCAGTCTTGTCCGGAAATGATGATGCCGCGCGTCGCAGTTGGCAATCCGTCACCACCCTCGCGCCCGGCAGCGATGACGCGCAAACGGCGCAATCATATCTGGACCAATTGGCGGGTCTGAACCCGTTGCCGGACCAGTGACTGCTTTATCCGTCCTCGATCTGGTGCCCGTCCGCGAAGGCAGCTCTTTACCCGACGCTTATGAAGCTGCAGCGCGGCTGGCGCGCACGGCCGAAGAGGCAGGATATGCGCGCTATTGGGTGGCAGAACACCACGTAATGGAAGGCATTGCGGGTGCAGCAGCCTCGGTTGTGCTGGCCCATATCGGCAATGCCACATCCACTATCCGCATCGGGTCTGGCGGCATCATGCTGCCCAATCACACGCCGTTTACGATTGCGGAGCAGTTTGGAACGCTGGACGCACTTTTTCCCGGCAGGATTGATTTGGGGCTGGGCCGCGCACCTGGTGCCGGTCCAGAGCTGCAACGCGCCTTGCGAAAAGATCTGCACGTTGCAGCCGAACAATTCCCGCAGGATGTCACCGAACTGCGCGCCTTGCTGACCGGCGACATTGAATTGCCGATTGCCGCGACTCCCGGACTTGGTGCAAATGTTGAAATGTGGATGCTGGGCTCCAGCCTGTTCGGCGCGAGGCTCGCGGCGAAGTTAGGCTTGCCTTATGCGTTCGCATCGCATTTTGCGCCTGACCATCTTGACACAGCGCTGGAGCTATATCGCCGCGATTTCCAGCCTTCAGATACGCTCGATAAGCCTCATGTGATGGCGGCCATGACGGTTATCGCAGCGGAAACAGACGAGACAGCCGAGCTAATCGCTTCTTCCCAATTGCAGGCATTTGTCCGATTGCGGACGGGCTCACCCGGAAAATTGCCGCCTCCGGTGGATGATTATCGCGCCAGCCTTCCCGCGCCATTGCAAGCCATGCTCGCTCATATCGGTCAGGCCAGCGCCATCGGATCACCGCAAACAGTACGTACCAAGATCCGCGAATTTGTAGAGCGCACGCAGGCTGACGAAATCATAGTTGCAGGATCGACATTCGACCCTGAGGACCGCATCCGTTCTTTGGAGCTGACAATGGACGTAATCGCCCCTTGATCACGTATGTTCAGCACGCCTTTCATCAAACAGACCCGGCGTGTTAGATTGCAGATAGACGCACTTGCGGGTCTGCCCGGAACGGCCTATTCGCGAATGATTAGTGCACGGTGCAGTAACAATATAACAGGGGCATAGCCCTACGGAGCAAACCGGATGGGTTCGAAGACCACCGAAACGCCTCGCAATCCGATGAGACGCCTGGCTGGAGAGACTAAGCTGGTGGAGGCTCTGACGCAGCATATTTGCGCGTCATTATTGCCGGGCGACACGCCCTTCGAAAAAACCAAAGTGCGCGAAGCTGCCAAGTTTGTGCTCGACACTGCCGCCCGGCGTGATGCCAAGCGTTCCGCAATAACCTTGGCTTCTGCTACCGATGAACGGCGCTTTATGCGGATCGCTGTCGTCAATGATGATATGCCGTTTCTGGTCGACTCTGTTGCGGCAACAATAGCCGCACAGGGCCTCGCAATTGACCGGCTGGTACATCCGGTCATCGCAGTAGAACGCGATGAGAAAGGTACGTTGACCAGTCTTTGCGATAGCCGCGACAATTCGGCCAGCCGCGAATCCATGATCTACATCGAAACAGCGCGGATCGATGCAAAACAGCGCCGCGCATTGGAAAAGGCGCTGCGTGTAACGCTGGGTGATGTTCGGGCGGCAGTCGCCGATTGGCCGAAAATGCGCACTGCCATGCAGGAGGACGCGGAACGGGCCGGTAATAGCGAAGGAGCAGAATTGCTCCGCTGGCTTGAAGGCGGGATGCTGACGCAGCTTGGTCATGTGACACGCGAACGTGGTGGGGCGCAATCTGGCGCTAGCGGGATCTGCCGCAAAAGCGCGAAGACATTACTCGCAGACGATTCATATGACCGGGCGTTCGCTTGGTTTGATGATCCCGCAAACCGCGAAAACCGTGTGCCGCTGATAATCAAGGCCAATCAGGTTTCAAACGTGCATCGCCGAGTTCCGCTGGACCTGTTCCTGATACCGATCATGTCCGGCAAAAAGGTGACGGCAGTGTCGGTTCATGCAGGTGTCTGGACCAGCGCTGCTCTGGCCGCGCCGCCCAGCGAGGTTCCCAGCCTGAGAGCCCAGCTGGCAAAACTCATGGAGCGGTTCGATTTTGACCGCTCTGGCCACGCCGGAAAGGCGTTGGTCCATGCCCTCTCGGCATTGCCGCACGATCTTTTAATCGGTTTTGCCGATGAAGAAATTGCCCGCGTCACTACGGCGATGATGGGTTTGGTTGACCGGCCCCGTCCGCGGCTTGCAATCGTCCAGGCACCTCTGGCTCGTCACTTGTTCGCTTTTGTATGGTTGCCGCGCGATATGCTGTCGACACAAGTCCGCGAGCAAATCCGCGATCTGCTTCAGGACAGCGCAGGCGCCAGCCTGCTAGACTGGAGCCTGGAAGTTGAAGGCGGAAATCTGGCAATGCTCCGCTTTGTGCTGGATATCCGTGATGGCAAATCCGATTATAGCGAAAGCGAAATCGAGGCACGCATGCAGCGCATGCTGCGCGGTTGGGCAGAATCGGTCGAACAAGAACTTTCGCAATTCGAAGAATCAGGCCGCGCTGCCGCAATAGCATCGCGATATGCCGATGTTTTTCCCGTCTCATACCGAGTCACTTACGGTCCTGAAGAGGCCGCACTCGACATTGGGCGGATGCGGCATATGCTGCAAACGGACAGCAAAGCTTCAGATCCAGCACAGCTGCAGCGCGATGCGCGACTCTACCGTCTTGAAACAGATGCGGCGAATTGTCTGCGCCTGAAAATCTACGAACATGAAGGCTCGCTGCCTCTGTCCGACGCTGTACCAGCGTTGGAGAATTTCGGATTTGAGGTGCTGTCTGAAATACCCACCAGCCTGGATGGCGGGAAGCTGGGCACGATCCACGATTTCAAGCTGGAACTACCCGCTGGCGTGGAAACCGGACCCATTCTCGAGCGCGCTGAAACTATCGAACAAGCGGTCACCGCGGTCTTGAACGAGACCGCAGAGGATGATCCGTTTAACCGCTTGGTTGTCGGCACGGCACTGGCTGCGCGCGAGGCCAACTGGCTGCGCGCCTATTACCGCTATTTGCGCCAGGCGGGCATGGGCTTCACCATTTATACAGTGGTCGATGCTTTGCGCCGCGCACCGGATGTGACGCGTGCACTTGTTGCGCGATTTGCCGCCGCTCACGACCCGGAATTTACCGGCGACCGGGAGGCTGCAATCACGGCTTCGGAAAATGCGATTAAGCAAGGCCTGTCCAAAGTTGCCGCGATCAATGATGACCGGTTGCTGCGCCTCTACCATGCGCTGATAAAATCCATTTTGCGGACCAATTGCTTTGCCCCTACCGCTGAAGAAGCGCTGGCGTTCAAAATCCAGTCCGACCTTGTGCCGAACCTGCCAAAGCCTGTGCCATGGCGCGAAATCTTTGTGTATTCTCCGCGTGTTGAAGGCATCCACTTGCGCGCCGGACCTGTCGCGCGGGGGGGCCTGCGCTGGTCCGACAGGCGTGATGATTTCCGCACTGAAATCCTAGGCCTGATGAAAGCGCAACGGGTGAAGAACGCTGTGATCGTTCCAACAGGCGCCAAAGGCGGTTTCTATCCGAAACAATTGCCTTCTCCGCAGGTCGACCGCGAAGGCTGGGCTGCAGAAGGCCGCGCAAGCTACGAAATTTTCATCCGCACATTGCTGTCGATCACCGATAACATCGTCGAAGACAAAGTCATTCATCCCGATAGCGTCCTTCCGCTGGACGGAGAGGACCCCTATTTCGTGGTCGCTGCGGATAAGGGAACCGCCAGCTTTAGTGACGTTGCCAATGGTATTGCGCAGAGCCGCGATTTCTGGCTGGACGATGCCTTCGCAAGTGGCGGTTCCAACGGTTATGACCACAAAGCCATGGGCATTACGGCCAAGGGCGCTTGGGTTTCTGTCCAGCGTCACTTCCTTGAAATGGGCGTGGATGTGCAGCGCGACCCGGTTCGCGTTGTCGGCTGCGGCGATATGTCGGGCGATGTTTTCGGCAATGGGATGTTGCTGTCCAAATCCATCCAGATCGTTGCAGCCTTCGATCATCGGCACATCTTTATCGATCCCGACCCTGATGCGGCTGCCAGCTGGAAAGAACGCAAGCGGCTTTTCGGATTGGCGCGGTCCAGCTGGGAAGATTACGATAGCAAGCTGATCTCGAAGGGCGGCGGGGTCTATTCCCGCGCCTCCAAAACGATAAAGTTAAGCGCCGCCGCGCGTACAGCATTGGGCGTTGAGACCGCGGAGATTGAACCGGAAGCCCTGATTTCTGCGATCGTTACCGCACCCGTTGATCTCATCTGGTTCGGCGGTATCGGTACCTACATCAAGGGGTCCGGTGAAAACAACGTTCAGGTCGGCGATCCGGCCAATGACGCGCTACGCGTGAACGCCGAAGATTTGCGCGCCAAGGTGATTGGTGAAGGCGCCAATTTAGGCGTGACCCAAGCTGGCCGGATTGAGTTCGCTTTACTTGGCGGGCGGATCAACACCGACTTTATCGACAATTCTGCCGGCGTGGATTGTTCCGATAATGAAGTAAACATCAAGATCGCTCTGGCTGCAGCGCGGCGGTCAGGCAAATTGTCAGAGGCAAAACGCAACAGCCTGCTTGCGAAAATGACCGATGAAGTTTCGGAACTGGTGCTGGAAGATAACCGGCTTCAGGCTCTGGCGCTCTCAATTGCCGAAATTGGCGGTGCGAAGGCGACAGCCTCGCAATTGCGGTTGATCGAAACGTTGGAGGATCGCGGGGCGCTCGACCGGAAGACCGAAGGCCTGGCTGATAGCGAAGCGTTTTCGCGGCGCGCGAGCGATGGTGCCGGGCTGACGCGGCCCGAATTGGCCGTGCTTTTGTCCTCGACCAAACTTGTTCTCCAGGATGCGATCGAGAATACAGACCTCCCCGATGATAAGAGCCTGACACGCTCGCTGATCGAATATTTTCCGACCCCGATGCGCAAGTCATACAAGGCGCAGATTGAGGGGCACCAACTGCGGCGGGAGATTATCGCGACTGCGCTTGCCAACCGCGTAATTAACCGCCTTGGCATCGTTCACCCGTTCGAGCTGGCCGAGGAAGAAGGCGTGGGTCTGGCCGACGTATCAGCTTCTTTCGTTTCTGCAGAAGCTTTGTTTGGCGTGGGTGAACTTTGGGCCAAGCTGGAAACCGCAGAAATGCCCGAACAGGCCCGCCTTATGCTGTTTGATCACCTTGCTTCGGCCATGCGCAGTCAAATGGCGGATTTGCTCCGCGCCGGCGCGAGCGTCAGCATGCCGTCAGAAATGATTGAACGGTTACACACACGCGTGACCGAACTTTCAAAGGCAACATCCGGTCTTCTTGGAGACCAGAACCGGCAGCAATCGGCAAAGCTGAAAGCCAGCTTTGTGGAGGCTGGCGCACCCGAAAAACTCGCGAATGAAGTCACACATTTGTATGACGTTGACGGCTCGATCGGCCTGGCATCGCTTGCGCTGGATGCCGGAATCGAAACACACGCGCTTACTTCCGCATTTACCGATCTGGGTGAACGGCTCGGTCTGGACTGGGCGCAAAGCACGGCAGCCATGATGATGCCGTCGGACGTGTGGGAGCGTTTGCTGGTGGCTGGTCTGGCCCGTGATTTTCAGCAAATGCGGCTGGACTTTCTCCGTCGCCTGTCACGCAGAAAGGGCGCCAAAGATGATCCTGCCGGCGCAGTCGGCAGTTGGGCAGAGGATCACAAGGCCGCAATCCGGCAGTTCAGGTCCATGATTGACCGCGCACAGAAACAGCCATTGGTTGCACCCGCAATGTTGGCGCAAATTGCCAGTCAGGCGCGCAACCTGCTCGCACGCTGATCCGTCTGTTCGACTCCAGAGATCAACGCATACGGGCTTGACCGCTGCGCGATTTGCGCCAAGTCAGTGGCCATGGATCATGCAGACATTCTAATTGTGGGCACAGGGCATGCGGGCGCGCAGGCTGCGATTGCACTGCGGCAGAACGGCCACGAAGACAGCATAGTAATGCTGGGTCGGGAAAGCGAACCGCCCTATGAACGGCCGCCTTTGTCCAAGGAATATCTGGCGGGAGACAAGCCATTTGATCGGCTTTATATCCGCCCGCCGCAGTTTTGGGCGGACAAGAATGTGGACTTGCGGCTGGGCAATCCCGTGGTCGAAATTGACTGGATGGGCAAAACGGTCACTCTGGGTGACGACAGCAAAGTCTCTTATCGCAAGCTGATATGGGCGACCGGGGGCGATCCGCGCAGGCTGGATTGTCCGGGCGCGGACTTAAGCGGCGTACACACCGTCCGTGGTCGTAGCGACGTGGACCGGATGATGTCCGAACTGGCGACCGGCCCCAAACGCGCAGTTGTGATAGGCGGCGGCTATATCGGCCTTGAAGCGGCGGCGGTGCTTCGCAAACTAGGCAATGAGGTAACTTTGTTGGAAGCTTTGCCGCGTGTCCTGGCACGGGTTGCAGGCGGCGAACTATCTGAATTTTACCAGAACGAGCACCGGGGTCAGGGTGTGGATTTAAGGCTCGAAGTCGCGGTAGAAAGCATAGTCGGCGCAAATGGATCGGTTACCGGTGTAAAACTGGCGGACGGTGAAGAGATTGCCGCCGATATGGTCGTGGTCGGAATCGGAATTGTCCCGTCGGTAGGGCCACTGATCATGGCCGGCGCAGCGGGCGCTAACGGGGTCGATGTCGACCAGTTTTGCCGCACAACGCTGGAAGATATTTACGCGATCGGAGACTGCGCTGCACACGCTAATGATTTTGCGGACGGCGCGGTTATTCGTGTGGAATCGGTGCAGAACGCCAATGATATGGCGACCACGGCCGCCAAATCGATCATGGGCGACAAACAGCCGTACCACGCATTTCCGTGGTTCTGGTCCAACCAATATGATCTGAAATTACAAACCGCAGGCTTGTCACTGGATTATGACAGTACCGTATTGCGCGGTGATCCGGCGGACCGGAAGTTCTCTGTGATCTATCTCAAAGAAGGGCGCGTCATAGCGCTGGACTGCGTGAATAACGTGAAAGATTACGTGCAGGGGCGCAAGCTGGTAGAAGCGCGGATTGCGCCCGATGTAGAAGCATTGGCGGACACAGAAATACCGCTTAAGGCTTTGCTGTAAGCTCGCCGAGCGCCCATTCGGCAGCTTCCGCAACCACCGGATCAGGATCTGCACATAGCTCGCTTACCAGCGGCTCCAATGACGGGGTTTGACTGTTACCTGCCGCAATCAGGCAATTACGGACAAAGCGGTTCCTGCCGATACGTTTGATCGGGGAACCGGAAAACATGGTACGAAAAGCAGCGTCATCGAGTTGGAGCAACTCGGCCAGCTCCGGCTCGACCAGCTCGGTCCGTGCGGCGAAGGATTTGTGCCGCGCGGCAGTGTCCGCAAACTTGTTCCACGGGCACACTGCCAAACAATCATCACAGCCATAGATACGGTTGCCCATAGGCCGACGAAATTCGTGCGGAATCGGGCCCTTATGCTCGATTGTAAGATAGGAAATGCACCGCCGTGCATCGACTTGATACGGCGCGGGAAACGCGTCTGTCGGACAGGCCGCATGGCACGCATCGCACGAACCACAATGATCTTCTTCCGCTATGTCGGGCGCAAATGGCACAGTCGTATAAATTGCGCCAAGGAACATCCAGCTGCCATGTTCGCGGCTGACCAGATTGCTGTGTTTGCCTTGCCAACCGATACCAGCCGCCTGACCCAGCGGCTTTTCCATTACCGGGGCCGTATCGACAAACACCTTGAGCTGCGGCTCTTCCAAACCCGCCTCTTTAGCGGCGCTAACCAGCCAGCGGGCGAGCGCCTTTAGCGCCTTTTTCACGACGTCGTGATAATCGCGGCCTTGCGCATAGACAGAAATTCGCGCGCGGTCGCCAACGCCTTCCAAGGCAAGCGGGTCATGGTCCGGCGCATAGCTCATACCCAGCGCGATAACGCTTTTGGCCTCGGGCCACATGCTGCTCGGTCCCTGCCGCACATCTGCGCGCTCTTCCATCCAGCCCATCGAACCGTGATGGCCAGCCTCCAGCCAGTCATGCAGCCTTTGCGCCCGCACCGGGTCATCTTCGGCACTGGCGAAACCAATCTCGCAGAAGCCCAAACGCACAGCTTCCTTAGACATGGCTTGCTTAAGCTGGTTTACTACTGCGGCGTTAACCATGTTTGGGGTTACTCCCGTTCATCCGCATTTTGTAGGCGGCTGGCATGGATATTCCGCTAAGCGATTTGCACAACGAGAACAACTCTGTGGCCACAGGCGATGTCGACCAGACGCCGATGCCCGACACGCGGCCACTCGCGATTGAAGCGCGCGGCCTGGTCAAACAGTTCGAAGGTACGCGCGCCGTGGACGGCGTGGATATCTCCGTGCCCCAGGGGGCGATATACGGAATCCTGGGCCCCAATGGCGCGGGCAAGACCACCACATTACGGATGCTGCTGGGCATTATCGACCCGGATGAAGGCGTCCGGAGGGTATTCGGCCATGACAACCCGCATCAGATTGCCAAACTGATTGGCTATTTGCCGGAAGAACGCGGCCTTTACCCGTCGATGAAGGCGGATGAGGCAATTGCATTCATGGGCGCGCTGCGCGGACTGCCGCTTGATGAAGGGCGCAAACGCGGGCGTGAATTATTGGAGAAGCATGATCTGGGCCATGCAGCGGACCGTCAAATTCGCCAATTGTCCAAAGGAATGGCGCAAACCGTCCAATTGCTTGGTACGTTGGTGCACCGCCCCAAACTGGTTGTGCTGGACGAGCCGTTCTCTGGCCTTGATGCCATCAATCAGGGCAAGCTGGAGCGCATGATTCGCGCGCTGGCTGAAGACGGCACAACCGTGATCTTTTCCACCCATGTCATCCACCATGCGGAACGGTTGTGCGAAGGCGTGGCCATCATTGCGGGCGGCAAAGTGCCCTATGCCGGTTCTGTCGAGGCAGCACGTGACCGCATTCCCGCTCAGGTTCGCCTTGAAACGCGTGCGGCTGACGGCAAATGGCGTTCTGCGCTGCCCGAAGATGCGCGGCGGGAGGGCGACTTTTGGTATTTCTCTTTGCCTGAAAGCGGCATTGAGACATTGCTCAGAGCATTGATCGAAGGCGAAGCCGGTATCCTGTCTTTGTCGATTGAGCGCGCAGGGTTGCACGATGCGTTTGTGCATATCGCCGGCGAAGCCGCAGCGCGCGCATTGGAAGCAGACATTGCAGCGGAGGCCGCACGATGAGCGCCGACAATCCCCATCCAATCATGCAGTCATCGCGCCTTTCCACGCTTCAGGCCGCCTATGTCATTGCCAGGCGCGACTTTCTGGCAATTTTGTTCAGCCGCGCGTTCCTGTTCTTTCTGTTGGGGCCGCTGTTCCCGATAATTGTTGGCGGTCTGGCAGGCGGCATTGGCAGCAAGGTCCAGCAAGGCACAGCAAGTACCGAAATTGCGGTAGCGATGAACAGCGCCGATACTGCGGCGATGATTGTCACGTCAAAAACGCTGCGCGAAGAACTAGGCGGCTATATTCCTGCCATGGTGCCGCTGGCAGAAGACCTTTCGGACGTCTCACCCAAGGATATTCTACAGGAACAACGCGCGGGCTATGCAGCGATCGTTTCCGGCACGCGCGCCGAACCTGTCATCACAGCGCCGCAGAGTCAGATTGACCGGTGGCGCGGTCCGGTCGGCTTGGTGAGCGCCACCAGCTTGGAAACATCTCCGTCGCAATTCCCTGAGATAGGCGCAGATGTCGTCGCGACCAGCGGCGCGGATGTGAAACGCAGCCGGGTACAAACGGCGCAGGCGGCGCAAATGCTCTTGTTCCTTCTCACCATGTTGCTGGGGGGCATGGTCCTGTCCAACCTGGTTGAGGAAAAAGGCAATAAGATTATCGAAGTGCTGGCCGCAGCGATTCCGATGGACGCGGTTTTTCTGGGCAAGCTGTTTGCAATGCTCGGCGTCTCTTTTGTCGGCATTGCCGTGTGGGGCCTCACGGGTACGCTGATTTTCTTCGGCGCCGGATACGAAACTGCGACATTCGCCGCGCCTGCAGTGGGTTGGCCGGTATTTTTCGGCCTGGGGATTGTGTATTTCGCGATGGGCTATCTGATTCTCGGCTCGCTCTTTCTGGCGATCGGATCGATGGCGGCCACTGTGCGCGAGGTGCAGACATTGTCCATGCCGGTCACCATGCTGCAATTGCTGGTGTTCTTCTTCGCCAGTTACGCCATGTCCGCACCGGGCACGAAGATGGAGCTTGCCGCAGCCATCGTGCCATTCAGTTCGCCATTCGCGATGATTGCGCGCGCCGCGCAAAGCGCCGAATTGTGGCCGCACCTGCTGGCTCTGGCATGGCAGGCGGTGTGCGTAGCGATTCTCATCAAGGCGGGCGCGACTCTGTTCCGCCGCCGGGTTATGAAATCCGGCCCTCAAGGTGCCAAATCATCCAAACGGCGCAGCAAACTTTCGCTCCGGCGCAAGGATAAGTCGCAAATAGCAACTCACTATTGACATTGAGGTAAGTAAGGTCAGGATGCGATCATGTAGTGACCCCCGCAGAGTGGGCGCGCAGGAGAGATGCATCATGGCAACAATAGCACCCGAGAAACCACAATTCCGCACATCCCCGACGGCGGCCGAGGCGCTTGAAGAATATTTCGAGCAGAACCCGCCAGCCGCGGACCGGCATACGCACCCTTTCGATGTCAGCCGTAGCGATATTTACGTCGAAGATCGCTGGCAGCCTATCTTCGCTGAAATGCGCGCCAAGGGCCCGCTGCATTTCGTAGAAGATAGCCCGTTCGGATCGTATTGGAATGTCGTGCAGCACAAAGCCATCCAGCACGTCGAATCGCTTCCGGAATTGTTTTCATCAAGCTGGGAACACGGCGGCATCACCATTTCAGACCCCGATTGGGAAGAAGAACTGGCCGAAGGCGAGGAACGCTTTCAATTGCCGATGTTCATCGCCATGGACCGCCCGAAACATACCGGTCAGCGGCGCACTGTAGCCCCGGCATTTACCCCGGCAGAAATGAAGCGGATGGACGATGAAATCCGTTCACGTACGGGCGAACTGCTCGATACCTTGCCTAAGGGAGAGGTTTTCGACTGGGTCAACAAAGTTTCCATTCCGCTGACTACCGGGATGCTGGCCATCCTGTTCGATTTCCCGTGGGAAGACCGTCATTTGCTGACTTTCTGGTCTGACTGGGCGGGCGATACAGAACTGTCACTGGCACGCGATCTGGACGAGCAGCGCCGCGAGATATTGCACGAAATGGCCGCCTATTTCCAAGGTCTGTGGGCGAAGAAAGCTCAGGAAGAACCCGGCCCCGATCTCATTTCCATGATGATCCACAGCCCGGCAATGAACCAGATGGATCCGATGGAATTCATGGGTAATCTGGTGCTGCTAATCGTTGGCGGCAATGATACCACACGCAACACGATGTCCGGCATCATTCACGCGTTCGACAAGTTCCCCGACCAGCGTAAAAAGTTCGAACAAAATCCGGACCTGATCCCCAATGCGGTACAGGAATGTATCCGCTACCAGACCCCGCTGGCACATATGCGGCGCACCGCAACCGAAGATACCGAGCTGTTTGGTGAACAGATCAAGAAAGGTCAGAAGCTGATCATGTGGTATCTGTCAGCCAACCGTGACGAGAGCGTTTTCGATGATGCGGACAAGCTGGATATCGAACGTGAAAATGCCCGGCGCAACATCGCGTTCGGTTACGGGATCCACCGCTGTGTTGGCGCGCGCTTGGCCGAACTACAGCTCAAAATCTTGCTCGAAGAAATGCATAAGCGGCGACTGCGCGTGCATGTTGCGGGTGATGTAGAACGGGTCCGCGCCAATTTCGTACACGGGTTCCGCAAACTGGAAGTCGAGATCACGGAATTCTGATCGCCAAGTGCAACCTTTTGGGCTGGCTGAACGTATTTATAAATGTGAATACCAACTCCAAAATCGGATGCACATGATGACCCAGATTCCCGAAAATTCCCGGCGGTCCTTTTTGGGATGGCTCAGTGCAGGCGCTGCACTGCCGGTGCTGGCGGCCTGCGGCAGCGCGCCTGCTGAAGCGCGCACCTATCCTGTCAAACGGACAAAGGCTGAATGGCAGCGCAAGCTAACTAAGCAGGAATTTTATGTATTGAGGGAAGCCGGGACCGAACGTCCGTACAGTTCGCCTCTCGATAAGGAGAAGCGCGCAGGTACTTTCGTATGCGCGGGCTGCGGCAATAAATTATATTCCTCGCGCACCAAATATGACAGCCGGACCGGCTGGCCCAGTTTCTGGAAACCGCTATCCGGGGCAATTGTAACTGCGACTGACTACAAGATCGGCTATCCGCGCACAGAGGTGTTGTGCGCCGATTGCGGCGGCCATTTGGGCCATGTATTCAATGACGGGCCCAAGCCGACGGGCAAACGTTATTGCATGAACGGCGTGGCGATGGACTTTATAGCCGCATAATCAGCCGGCAACGCGCTAATAACGACTTACCTGACACGCCAGACGCGGAATTCCTCGGGACCTTCAGTCGGCAATGGTTCTAGCCACGCGGGGACGTTTCCGCTGACAAGCTGCGCCGCCAGACCATCTGGCGCCGATGCGGCATACAAACCCGCCTCGGCAAGATCGGTGCACATGACAACATAATTGGCGCGATGCTGGACGATGATTTGCCGCGCGTTCTTCGGTTTACCGATAAAGGCGGCGATCACGTCACTCATGGCCGCTTCGGCCCGGTGATGGCCGGTGCCGATAACGCCGTGATGGCTTTTCAGCAGGATTGACGGACCGATATCAAGCGGAGCAAACACGATCCCCTGCGGCAATGCATCAAGCTGTTCGGCCTGATCGCGGATGGCACATTTGGACTCTTCGACACGTATGGCGATGGCAGTCTCGTCCGCAGGCGCGACAAGCTCCCACAGGCGAACCGGTATTGAGGGCAATAGAACCAGCATAATCGCGAGGAGCATGGCAACCTTGGTCCCAATACCATCCGCTAACCGGAACCGGCGCAGCAGGCGAACCGTCAGCCAGCCGAGCGGAACGGCCCCGATAATCGCGGCAAAGGCGGCAGAGCGCCAGACCAGCAGCGACAGAATTATACTTGCGACGAGCAGCAAGGTGTATTCGGTCCACCACGCCCGCAACCAGTCGCGTGATCGCAACGCCAGCGCTACGGATGCAGCCAACGCCACCAGCAACTGGACAAAACTTGGAATAGCGAGATCAAGCCGTTGTTCCCAAAGCGGGCGACCTTCCGACACATTGATATACCAGTAATCGCGCACCAGCGGATCGAGCGCTGCGAAGGGTGTCATCACGCAGCCGGGCGATGAGAGCGCGAAGAACATCAGTCCGGCCGCGCCGGCCAGTGCGAACGCGCCCGCCAGAGCAAATCGCGGCATTTTTGGGGCGACAGCAATTGCGCCTGTTCCGACTGCCGTGATTACAAAGAAACCCAAATGTGCTGGCGACACTACGTCACAATGCTGTGCCAGATCCGCAATTCCGCGGGTGGCAAAGAACGCTACGACCATGGTTAGCGCAAGTGACTGCATATAACCGACCAGCCACCACCGGTCATCGCGGTCACGGAACCAGCGTAGCGCTAATATTCCGCCAAATGCGGCGACCATTGGTAGTATTTCAAGCGATATGGTGATGCCCAGCGCCATGGCTACGCCCGCGATTGCACCGCCCATCAAAGGCGAACGGTGCGCGCAGGCCCATAATGCCATCGCCACTGTGAAAATCTGCCAACCGTGATGATCGATGCGCATGGGTTGCAGCTGGAATACCAGCGGGGCAAACAACCCAACGCAGAGGCACGTAAAGGCCGCGACATCGGTATCGAACAGGCGCCATGCCAGCCGGCCAATGAAGAATAATACGCCGCCCAAGGTGAGTAGCGGCACCACTATCAACGCAATGGTTTCCGCAGCCCCTGCGCCGATCAATGGTGTGAGAAGGCCGATCACGATCAGCAGCGGAATATCGACCAACCGCGACCAATGCATCAAAGTACCCGCTGGCGGATCAATGCGGTATTGGTGCAAATCGAACCATGGTTGACCGCCGATTAAATCGCGGACCTGAACCAAGCGCAGTGCGTCATCGGGATCAGGGAACTGCCCCTGCAAAATTCGCTGCAAACCGACAGCAAGAAAGATCAGCGACAACACAAGCCACATCAGCGCTATGCGCAAATTGGGCTTCTGATGCGTCCTGTCTCTGCGATCTGCGTTCATCCGGCAGGGCTTTCTATCTGGCGCTGCGGAAGACGACGCGGCTGCGCAGCAACCATGTCAAAGTGAAACTTGCCGCAATTGCGACCAGTTTTGCTGGGCGCGGATCAAATGCAAGATAGTCAGCCGCGCCGACAATTGCAGTCGTGACGGCAAGCCCGGCAAACGCGGAAATAACGAATAAAGCTTTTTGCTTGGTCCGCTCACGGCCGCGCTCGGCCACGCTGTCGGTGAAGACGGTACGGCTGGACAGAACCCAATGGGCCAGAATGCCAGCGCTATAGCCAACCGCAGAAGCTGCCGCTGCCATCATCCCGCCCGAAAGCAGCAGAAGGAAACACCCTACATCGACAGCCAGAGCGCCGACGCTGGCGAACAGATAGCGCATCAGACGAATGTCACGCAGCTTGTTCAATGTGGCGGTCATGCGAACTCTTCCCCGTTTCGGCCCGTTTCGGATGGCTTGAGAGCTATAGCAGGTGGGGTGAACGCCATTCCTGACCGGTCCCCCCAACCGGCTAGGAATGGCACCCCTCCCGTATCAGGCGACCTTGCGGTCGGCTGATGTGTCTTTCGCCGCTTCGGCTTCCGGCTTGATGCGTTCCGGCACCCCGCGCAGAGAATTCAGCGCAGCAGCCTGATCTTCGGTAATGGCGGCATGGTTGCTATCTTGCGCCGGCAGCACTTTCTCCGCGCCTTCATCGCCAGCTTCGTGATATTCGGCATCTTCATTAACGCACCAAGTGTCATAGAGACGCTCGCCAGCAACAATATTCTCGACAGTCAGCATAGCGGTCATCATCGCGTGATCCTGATTATTGTAACGGTGCATACCGTTGCGGCCTACCAAATGCAGCGTCGGATATTTGTCTTCCAGTTCCGCGCGCATTGCATCGACATTGGCAGCGTAATCTTCGTCATAGACAGGATAGGCTTTTTCCTGACGGACCACCGCTCCGCCGACAACATCGTCCGGGTTGCACAGTCCTAGGATATCCATTTCCTTCTTGGCGAGTTCAATGAGATCCTCGTCAGAAGATGCCCACAAACCGTCGCCTTCAAAGCAGAAATACTCAAGACCAACGCAGGCCACGTCTTCGTCGGGCACCATTTCGGGTGACCAGCTGCGAAAGTTTTGAACGCGCCCGACCTGAACCTTGTCGTCATGAATGTAGATCCAGTTATCCGGGAACAGATCTTCGGACTTGATCTTCAACGCAACGGTCAGGAAGTCACGGTATTTCAGATTTGACGCATTCAGCGTGCTTTCGGGTAGCGGGTGCAACCGGGCCGCCAACTCGCGCATTGGCGCAGAACTGATGGCGTCTTTGGCTTTGACCACCACTTTGCTGCCATCGGCAGCCGTCGCTGTCATGCGCCAGCCTTTTTGCCCGTCAGCAGCCAGCTGCTCAAGGCCGTGACCCATAATGATCGTGCCGCCTGCTGCGACAATTTTGTCGCGTGCGGTTTCCCACATCATACCCGGGCCAAGACGCGGATAGCGGAATGTCTCCAGAAGCGTTTTGGCGGCCTGGCCGTCATTGGGTTTTTTGTTCAGCCCCATCGACCGCTTAAGGCCGTCAATCACCGCGCTCCACAGGCTCAGGCCCTTGATCCGCTGTGCCGCCCAATCCGCGCTCATTTCATCGCACGGCATTCCCCAGACCTTCTCGGTATAAGTCTTGAAGAAAATGGAGTATAATTTTTTGCCGAACTGGTTGGTCGTCCAGTCTTCAAAGCTTTTGACTTCGGCAATCGGAAACAATTTGTACCGAAGGTAGCTGACCATGCAGGCCGTCGAACGCAGAATGCCCAGATTGCCAAGCGCCTCGAACGCGCGGAGCGGGTAGCTATAGAACTTACCTTCGTAATAGATGCGGCTCATGCGCGGACGCTGGATGAAATCGTCAGGTAGGATCTCGTTCCACAGATCGACAACTTGCTGGCTTTTGGAAAAGAACCGGTGGCCGCCTATGTCGAAGCGGTAGCCTTCATGCTCCACTGTGCGGCTGATGCCACCGACGTAAGTTTCGTCTTTCTCGATGATTGCAACAGTTTTGCCTTGCTTGGTCAGCAGATAGCCGGCGGTCAGGCCGGCCGGCCCCGCACCGATAATCGCAACATCTACGTTTAGCTCGCTTTGCGTGTTGCCCGAAACTTTATTTGTCGTCGAAGTGGTCATCTCTACCCCCGATTGCATGTGTGATCCGGAGGTGAAGGAAAATGGTTAGGCAATTATTAACGGCGCCCGGAAAATCCGGCTGGTCCTGCTGGTTTGGAAGTGCGCATTTGTCCTCCGGCAATCTCTGAAGTCCGGGCATTTAAGCTACGGACTAGCATCGCAAGATTGCTCAAGGAGAAGGTGGTATCAAAGATCAGGCCGTATTGGCCGTCCCCGCGCCACCGTACCCGCGCCTCTATGTCGGGGAGCGACGCGCCCTCGATCTGGAGCGGTTGGTCGATCGCCAATGTGCCGGAGCATACCACGTTGCCGCCCTGCCGTGATAAGTTCGCCAGCCGCCCGTCCATGGTCCGACCACCGGTTCGCAATGTCACCGGCATGTCTATATCAAAGCGGAGATCGCGCTTGGGGTAGTCACTCAAGCCCAGGACAATCTCGTCCACATCAATCGGTGTGTGAAATTCGAACCCTGCCTCGGCATCATTTTGCCAGACCAGATTGGCAGCATGCTGCTCGCCATTTTGCAGTTCCAGAGCAATCCGCGTGCCGTCCGGGATGGGATGAAAGCTGCGAATGCTGGCGCCGGTCGCTGAAATGTCCCTTACAATGCAGAGATACTGCCGATCCTCGACCAGTAATTTTGCTGTTCGGATCAGCAACGTAAATCTGGGAGCCGCGCGGTCGTCAATCTCCGCTGACACGCCGGTCTCCGGGGCAAGCTGTGGCATTTGCTGCATATGTAGTCCCTATCCCGTCACACCGCGGCACCGAGCCGGGCAAGATTCGTGATAAGGCAGAATGGCTATTCACCCGCTATTGGGCGGGTAGGGAATTACACCTAAATTGCATCTAATGTGCAGGTGCCGCGGTCACGCTGGTCTATAATGGTACGGGTGACTGGACTCGAACCAGCACGATCAATGATCAGGGGATTTTAAGTCCCCGGCGTCTACCATTCCGCCACACCCGCGCCCATCAGCCTGCATATGTCAGCTTGCGCCAAGGCAAAGCGCAGTAACCGCTTAAACGGCAAACGCCAAGATTTGTTCTTGAGCAAGTTTCAACTTGCCGGATTTTGGGTGAGCAGGCGCGGCGCAAAATTGTGCCGCGCACCACTGATGCTGAAATCAGCCCGGGTTCATCCGGGCGCGCATTTCTTTGCCCGGCTTGAAATACGGGACCCGTTTCGCGGGGACCGATACGGTTTCGCCGGTCCGCGGGTTACGGCCGCTACGCGCTTCGCGTTCACGGGTTGAAAAGGCACCAAAGCCGCGCAGTTCCACGCGCCCGCCCTCTGCAAGCCGTTTCGAGATTTCGTCAAAAAAGATATCGACGACTTGCTCGATCTCTTCCGCCCGTAAGTCAGGATTATCTTTTGCCAAAGCCTGCAACAGTTCCGAACGTATCATAATTTCTCCTCGCCCCCACCGACCTGCCGTTACCGGACAGTTTTGGTAGCAAGCGTATTTCGCGCCCCAAACAGCGACACGACCCGAGGCACTTTTGGCAGAAATGCGTGGTTTTCGCAATGAAACGATGTAAAATTATGCCAGTCAGTGCTATATCGGCGCGAAAACAACGGCTTAGTCAGACGCTCTCGAGCAACTCGGCGGGTTTAATGCCCAATCGCGCCATACGGCTGCGGATTTCCGGCCATTCCTCAGTGATAAATTGATCGCGCTCGCTGCGCCGGAGTTTTTCCGCCGCGCCGCGCACCACATACATTCCGACACCGCGCTGTACTTCGACTAAACCATCTGACTGGAATTGCTGGTATGCCTTGGCCACCGTGAGCGGATTGGCCCCCTGCGCAGCTGCAAAGGCGCGGACAGAAGGCAGCATTTCACCTTCGGAATATTCGCCTTCAATAATCGCCGCAGCGATTTGATCGCGAAGCTTCAAATAGACGGGGCGGGATTGCTGGCTCATCACTAATTCCTCAACGTGCTGCATCGGGCGGCTTGCACCTGCAGGCACCATATAGGTGCATCAGTGCCATAATACACTGCGCCGCGTCAAGTTCCCGGCATTTGCCGTTTGGATACGGAAATCGCGCCGGGGCGAGCCTCCCCATCGGCAAAAAGAACACGTTTCGCGTGAAACTAGTGCTTCACATGGCAAATTTGGGCGCTAGTGTGCACGTATTCCGTCTGCCGGGTGGGACCGCAGACAACAGACAGAAATATTGAGGGGGGCGCGCGCCCATGCATGAGTTTATTTTCACGTTCGATTCGCTGTTCGAGCTATGGACGTTCTGGATCGCAGTAATTGCGCTTGGCGTGTTCCTGCTTGGCGGCTCCTACATCATTACACGGCCGCAACCGGAATTCGCTGGGCACCCGAAAGGACTGTTCCTGCTGTTCCTCGCAGAAATGTGGGAGCGTTTTTCCTATTACGGTATGCGCGCATTGCTGATCTTTTATCTGGTTCAGCACTGGATGTTCTCGGACGGAGAAGCCTCCGTCATTTATGGTGCTTATACGGCGCTTGTTTATATTACGCCGGTTGTCGGCGGCTATCTGGCCGACCGGTATCTAGGGCAGCGCAAGGCAGTATTGTTTGGCGCTGTGCTGCTCACATTCGGACACTTCTTCATGGCGTTCGAAGGAAGCGGCGGACAGGATGATCCATTCATCAACGTGTTCTGGCTGGCTCTGGCGCTGATTATTGTCGGGTCCGGTTTCCTGAAAGCAAACATCTCCGTTATCGTCGGGCAGCTTTATTCGCGCACCGATATCCGCCGCGATCCTGCTTACACAATTTTCTACATGGGAATTAACGTAGGTGCCGCGACAGCCTCGATCATCTGCGGTTTCCTCGGCCAGACATATGGTTGGGAATACGGCTTTGGCTTGGCTGGTTTCGGTATGCTGATCGGATTGATCTTCTTCGTTCTCGGCAAGCCATTGCTGTTGGGCAAGGGCGAACCGAAGGATCCGGCTAAGATCGCGGGCGGCAAGGAATGGGGCATTTACGGCGCCGGACTAGCAATGGTTCTGCTCTGCTGGGCTGCAATCCAGTATCAAGAACTTGTCGGATACGTGCTCGGTGTATTTGGCGGGGGCCTCGTGCTCTACGTGCTGTTCACCGCAGTTACAAAACTGGCACCGCAGGAACGCGACCGCATCTTTGCGGCGATGTTCCTCATCCTTACCTCGATTGTGTTCTGGGCCTTGTTCGAACAAGCCGGTTCGTCTCTGAACCTGTTCACGGATCGCCATGTTGATACAGCTGGCGTGAATGCCTCGATGTTCCAGTCAATCAACGCGATCTACATCGTGCTGCTGGCACCTGTATTCGCCATGATGTGGCAAAGCCTTGCGCGGAAAGGTGCAGAGCCTTCCACACCGATGAAGTTTGGCCTTGCTGTAATCCAAGTCGGCCTGGGCTTCCTCGTTCTGGTCTGGGGTGCGGAATCAGTCGGTGTAAATGTTCCGACACCGGTCATTTTCATCTTCCTGATCTATCTGCTGCACACCACTGGCGAGCTCTGCTTGAGCCCTGTCGGCCTGAGTGCAATGAACAGGTTGGCGCCGGCCCATATGGCCTCGCTCATCATGGGAACGTGGTTCTTCGCATCAGCCCTTGGTAATTTTGCTGCTGGTCTGATTGCTGCCGCAACCGGTGCCGAGGGTGTCGGCGAAGAGGCTGGCAAACAGCTGGTTCTCGATGTTTATGGGACAGTCGGCTGGTATGCTGTCGGTATCGGCGTAGCAGTTATGGTGGTCAGCCCGCTGGTCAAGAAGCTGATGCATATTGATACGCTTCAGGATGACAATGTGGGTGACGATCTGGAAGGTCAGGCTGCAGCCGGTCTGGAATCGCAAGAGGGCGGCATCCGTCCTGCAACGCGTAACTAACAGACCAAGCCGACAAAATTGGAGAATAAAGCGATGCGCTACCGTGCCTTTACCGTAATGGGGGGCGCGGTGGCGCTCGCTGCCTGCTCTGCCAACGGACAATCCAGTCCGGCCAGTGCCAATAGCACGCCAGCGCCGGCGGCATCGGCCGATGTGCCTTATGCCTCTACCTATACCCCCTATCCCGGTGCTCCGACTGCGCTCGTGGGTGCAACAATTTATGACGGGGCCGGACAGCGCATAGACAGCGGCACATTGCTGTTCAGCGGCGGCGAGATCGTTGCTGTGGGCGGCTCTGATCTGGCCATTCCCGATGGCTACACGCGCATCGATGGTAGCGGTAAGTTCGTCACTCCCGGCATTATCGACATTCACAGCCATCTCGGCGATTATCCCAGCCCCTCGGTTCAGGCGCATTCTGACGGCAACGAAGCCACCAGCCCGACCACGCCCGATGTCTGGGCCGAGCATTCTGTATGGCCGCAAGACCCCGGCTTTAGCCGCGCGATGGCCAATGGCGGCATCACTGCGCTGCAAATTCTGCCCGGCTCCGCCAATTTGATGGGCGGGCGAACAGTCACGCTGAAAAACGTACCCAGCCGCACGGTTCAGGGCATGAAGTTCCCTGATGCGCCTTACGGCATGAAGATGGCCTGCGGCGAAAACCCGAAGCGCGTATATGGCGGCAGAGGCCGCAAGCCTTCCACGCGGATGGGCAATTTCGCGGTCAACCGGCAGACCTGGATTGATGCGCAATCCTATGCCGATGGTGACCGGTCCAAGCGTAACCTCGCCAATGATACGCTGGCGGGCGTTCTGGATGGAGAGATATTGGTCCATAATCACTGCTACCGCGCAGACGAGATGGCGCTGGTGCTCGATATGGCGAAGGAGTTTGGCTACAAAGTCAGCGCATTCCATCACGCGGTCGAGAGTTACAAAATCGGGGACCTGCTGAAAGATGCCGACACCTGTTCCGCGGTCTGGGCCGATTGGTACGGCTTTAAGATGGAAAGCTATGACGGCATTCCGGAGAACGCTGCGCTAATTCAGAAAGAAGGCGCGTGCGTGGTCATCCACTCTGATGATGAAAACGGTATCCAGCGCCTCAATCAGGAGGCGGCAAAGGCGCAAGCTGCGGGCCGCAGGATCGGCGTCGAGATCGATGATGCGGACGTGATTTCTTGGATCACTCTGAATGCTGCAAAGGCGATGGGCATCGACGACCAGACCGGCAGCCTGACCAAAGGCAAAATGGCCGATGTTGTGCTGTGGAATGGCGATCCGCTGAGCGTATATTCGCGGCCGGAAAAAGTTTGGGTCGACGGCGCGCTGCTATTCGATGCGAACGATCCAAAACGCAGGCCGGTCAGCGATTTCGAGCTTGGCCAGCCCGGTGAAGGAGATGTGAAATGAACTACCTCCCCAAAATCGCCGCTACACTTTCCGCGCTGGCATTTGCCGGCACTTGCGCCGCACAAGATATGGCAATCACCGGGGCGACTGTCGCCACTGGTGATGGCAGCGGGCCAATTGAAAACGCCACAGTGGTCGTTCGCGGCGGCAAAGTTGTTGCCGCTGGCGCGGGCATAACTGTTCCCGCAGGAATGCAGGTGTTTGACGGCACCGGCAGCTGGGTCACGCCGGGCATCTTTATGCCGCTCACCAATCTGGGTCTTTGGGATGTAGGCGCTGTGAGCAACAGCAATGACATCCGCGCCGGAGACTCGCCATTCAGTGCCTCGCTCGATGCATCGACTGCGGTGAACTATGCCTCGCAGCATATTTCCGTCAGCCGCGCTGGCGGTGTGACTCGGGCGACGATTACGACATCTCCGTCAGGGTCTATCTTTGCAGGACAGGGGGCGGCGATTGATCTGGGCGCTGATCCCGACGCGATTATCAAACCGCAATTGTTCCAATTGGTCGTTCTCGGTGAAACGGGTGCACGGATCGCCGGTGGAAGCCGCGTTGCCGCATTCAGCGAATTTGCCAACGCCCTGCGCGAGGCAGGAGATTTCGCCGCAGGCCGGTGGAGCGGGGAGGATAATCTCCTGACCCGCGCAGATGCCGCGGCGTTGGGCAAAGTGCTGAACGGTTCGCAAAAGCTGTACATCCATGTCGAACGGGCATCGGATATCAGCGCCGTATTGGGGCTGCGCCGTACCTATCCCAAGCTGGATATGGTTCTGGTGGGTGTGAGCGAAGGCTGGATTGTGGCGCGCGAGATAGCGGCTGCCAATGTGCCGGTTATCGCCGATCCGCTGGATGATTTGCCGTCCAGCTTCGAACAGCTTGCCGCCACGCAAAGCAATGTCGGGCGCATGGCCGATGCCGGTGTAAAAGTTGCACTGGGCGGGCTGAGCGGCGGAATCACAGGTCCACGTACTGCTCCGCAATTTGCGGGTAATCTGGTCGCGTTGCAGAACGTTCCGCGCGCATCCGGCCTTACATGGGGCGAGGCGTTTGCGAGCATTACCTCCATCCCCGCAGAAATTTCAGGCTTCGGCGGGCAATACGGTGTGCTGAAGCCGGGGGCTGCCGGGGATGTAGTTGTGTGGGACGGCGATCCTTTGGAGGTTTCCAGCTCCCCGATCCGCGTCTTTATCGACGGTGTCGAGCAGCCGCTGACAAATCATCAAACCCGCCTGCGGGACCGCTACCGCGATCTCGACGAGAGCGATCTGCCCAAAGCATATGACTGGTAAAGGCCGCAAAATGAAAAATCTGATTGTCCGCCCGCTTCTCGCGCTTGGTTTTGTCTGTCTCCCTTCGGCTATTTCGGCTCAGGATACGGCCGTTGACCGGTCACAAGACATGATGTGGCATAGCCAGCAGCAACTTGCCCTGGCCGAACGGACTGCGGAAGACGGGTGGTCCTATCTCGATGGCGGCTTGCTGTGGAGACGGATTGAAGGTGCGGGCGCAGGTCCCCGGCCCACAGTACAAGATACGGTTAAAGTGCATTATGCGGGCACCTTCGTGGACGGTTCCGGATTTGACAGCTCCTATGAGCGCGGTGAACCGGCAATTTTCCCGCTAGGCCGTTTGATTGACGCGTGGCAGCAGACGATCCCGAAAATGAGCGTGGGCGACAAGATCGAAATCGCTGTACCCGCATCGCTAGGCTATGGCGCGCGCGGCAAGGGGCCGATTCCAGGCGGAGCGACCCTGCTGTTCACAATCGAATTGCTGGGGATCGAGGACAGCTGAGCCGAAGAGGTCGTGCGTTAGAAACTGCGCTTATCGCTGAATGACAGGTTTCAGCGACCCTTAAACTCGGGCGCGCGTTTCTCTATCAATGCGGCGACACCTTCGGCATGATCCTGCGTATGGTGCATTTGTGCCTGTGTCGCAGCAGCAAGTTCTAACGCTGTGTCATAAGTGACCGATCGCCCTTGACGCAGAAGGTTCTTGGTCTGGCGCAGTGCCAATGGCGGCATGGCGGCAATCTTTGCGGCCAGCGCATTCGCCTCTTCCAAGAGGCGGTCATGCGGCACCACTCTGCTGACGAGGCCCCACTCGCACGCAGTAGCAGCGTCCAGAAGGTCACCGGTGTAGAACAATTCGGCGGCGCGGCTCTGCCCGATTACGCGGGGCAGGATCCAAGTGCCGCCATCGCCGGGAATGATTCCCAGCTTCAGGAATGTGACGCCAAATTTGGCCTTTTCGGAGGCAATCCGGATGTCGGCCAAACAGGCAAGATCGCATCCCAGACCGATTGCCGGGCCGTTGACCGCAGCAATCAACGGCACTTTCAATCCATCGAGCGCCCGCAGCGCCTTGTGAATATTTGTCCGGTATCCCTCGGCAATCTCCACCGGATTGCCGCTGAAATTGCCGGTTTTGTTCTGCATAGCCTTTATGTCGCCGCCTGCAGAAAATGCCCGCCCCGAACCGGTCAGAATGGCGCAGCGAATGTCGGAATTGGTGTTGATGGCATCGCACGCAGCCGCGACTTCGTCTCCGTCTCCATGAGCGCCCAACGGGTTCATCGCATCCGCTCTGTCAAAAGTCAGTGTGGCAATATGGCCATCATATGTCGTGGTGAGCAATGACATGGAGTTTCCCCGGGTTAAACGTTCAGGAGTCCGCTCGGGCATTTAGCGCCTCGAGCCAATTATATTGTGATGCTTGTGTGTCCGGCAGAAAAATCAGATTATGTCCGGCACCGTCAAACCGTTGATAGGTTGCGGCCGGATTCGCTGCGGCCAGAGCCTCGCTATGGTGCGGAGGGATAAGGGTATCAGCCGTGCCGTGCTGGATAAGCACAGGCGCGGCTACCTTGGCAATGTTTGCCGCATTATCGAAACGGTCCGTCAGCAGAAGGCTGACGGGCAACCACCACATTTTTTCACCCGCTATTTCAGTCAGGCTGGAGAACGGCGCGGAAAGTATAAGCGCCTTCGGAGCGATCTCGGTCGCCATCTTCAATGCGGTCGCGCATCCGATCGAATTGCCGATCAAAACAATGTCACCTTCAGCGATACCGCGCTCGCGAATGAAAGCTAAAGCAGCACGTCCGTCGAGGTAAAAACCTTCCTCGCCGGGATCGCCGGCATTGCCGCCATAGCCGCGATATTCCACCAACAGCAGGCCGTAGCCTTCCTGCGCCAATCGCGCGGTCGCCGCAACGCTGCCTGACAGGGTTCCGCCATTGCCATGGAAATAGACCGCGGTTGGCAGCCCCTCGGCCGCAGGCTTGTAGAACGCACGCAGAGCAAGCCCGTCACCTGTTTCTAACGCGACATCCTGATAGCCGGCTTGTGCCGGCACCAAGCCTTGCGGAGCGGGATAGATAAATTTGGATTGCTGGGAATAGACGAGCGCAGCCACGATCAAATAGATCATTGCCGCCGCAATCAATATGCGGACCACTATACGTTACCCTCTGAGGGCCAGCGAATACGGTCCTTAAACAGCGCGCATGATCCGCCGACAAAACGCACAGCTTAAGCGCGCGCCTCCTCAACTCCGGCGCTGTTATGGCGCAGTGCTTTCAGGACTGCTTCGACGATGTGCGGAGCGTTCAGGCCTGCCTCGTCATATTGCTTTTCCGGGGCATCTTGGTCCTGAAACGCGTCTGGCAGGCGCAAGGTGCGGATTTTCAGGCCGCCATCGGTCAGCCCTTCATCGCTGGCAAAGGTCAGCACATGGGCGCCCAGCCCGCCAATCGCAGCTTCCTCGATTGTAATAACGACCTCGTGCGTACGCATAAGGCGTTCAATCAGTTCAGTATCGAGGGGTTTGGCGAAACGCATATCGGCAACCGTTGTCGACAGGCCTTTCGCTTCAAGTTCGTCGGCAGCCTTCAGGCTTTCGTGCAGCCGCGTGCCGAGCGACATCAGGGCGACCTTGGTACCTTCGCGGACGATGCGGCCTTTGCCGATTTCCAGCTTTTGCGGCGTGTCCGGCAGTTCGAGCCCCACCCCGGCTCCGCGCGGATAGCGGAATGCGATCGGCCCATCGTCATATTCGGCAGCGGTATAAGTCATATGGACCAGCTCGACTTCGTCCGCCGCAGCCATCACCACCATGTTTGGCAGTGTCGCCAGATAAGTCACATCGAAAGACCCTGCGTGAGTCGCGCCATCGGCGCCCACCAGGCCCGCACGGTCAATCGCAAAGCGGACCGGCAAATTCTGGATCGCAACATCGTGAACAACTTGGTCATAGGCGCGCTGCAGGAAGGTTGAGTAAATGGCCGCGAATGGCCGCATACCCTGCGCAGCCAACCCGGCGGCAAATGTCACACCGTGCTGTTCTGCGATGCCCACATCGAATGAACGTTCGGGATGCGCCTTCGAAAATTTGTCCACGCCGGTACCGCTCGGCATTGCAGCGGTAATCGCGCAGATACGCTTGTCCGTTTCAGCCAGTTTGGCGAGCGTTTCCCCAAATACATTCTGATAATTTGGCGGGCCGCCAGAGCTTTTCTTCTGTTCCCCGGTAACAACATCAAATTTCGCAACGCCGTGATATTTGTCAGCGCTGTTTTCCGCAGGTTCGTATCCCTTGCCCTTAGTTGTGACGACGTGGATCAGCACAGGCCCTTCGGACGTATCGCGGACATTTTCGAGAACCGGGATCAGGTGGTCCAGATTATGCCCGTCAATCGGGCCGACATAGTAGAAACCCAGCTCTTCAAACAACGTGCCGCCGGTCACCATGCCGCGGGTCAGTTCTTCAGCCTTGCCCACCGCTTTATGCGCGCGGCGGGACAGCTTCGCGACGGCTTTCGAAGCGAGGCTGCGCAAGCCGAGATACTCGCTGCTGGAAACCATCCGCGCAAGATAAGCGCTAAGCCCGCCCACGGGCGGCGCAATCGACATATCATTATCGTTCAGAATCACGACCAGACGGTTACCCGCCTGTTCGGCGTTATTCATCGCCTCGTAAGCCATGCCAGCACTCATCGCGCCGTCGCCGATCACCGCAATACCCCGGCCGGGGCGGTCATTCAGCTTGTTCGCGACAGCAAAGCCCAAAGCCGCGCTAATTGAGGTGGAGCTGTGCGCTGCGCCGAACGGATCATACTCGCTCTCGCTACGCTTGGTGAAGCCGGATAGCCCGCCGCCCTGCCGCAAGGTACGGATACGGTCGCGCCGTCCGGTCAGTATCTTATGCGGATAGGCCTGATGCCCCACATCGAAGATCAGCTTGTCGTCCGGGGTGTTAAATACGTAGTGGATGGCAGTGGTCAGCTCGACCACACCAAGTCCCGAGCCCAAATGTCCGCCGGTACTGCCCACCGCAGAAATCATTTCGCTGCGCAGCTCGTCAGAAAGCTGACGAAGTTGTTCCGGCTTGAGCTTCCGGAGGTCTGTGGGGGTGTCGACCGTGTCGAGCAGCGGTGTGTCTGGGCGTGTAGTCATGCGCAGTGCTTACACCGAGAAATCAGAACTGTCGATGAACGCTTTGTCGATAAAAATGCACGGTTTGCCGCTATGCACAGCTATTGCAAAGACCGCGGACCTCAATAATCGGTCGGCGTGCTGCAAACTTTGCAGCAGCGGCAACGCCGCGTACTTTCTGGGAAATTTCATCATTGTCCAAATGGGTCGCTTCACCGCACTCGTCACAAACCAGAAAAATGCAGTCGTGCGTGCAGCCAGGATGGCTGTTGGCCAAAAAGGCATTTGCGCTTTCAACCCGAAGCGCCAGATTATTCGCAACAAACAGGTCCAGAATTCGGTACACGCTGTTCGGTGCCACACGTTTGCCGCGCTTTGCAGATAAATTATCCGCGATATCGTAGGCAGAAGCAGGCCGTTCGTGGCGCGCCAGCTCTTCGAAAATATCGGCGCGCATATTTGTCCACTGCTCTCCGGCGGAGGTCAGTGATTCGCGCGCGGCATCAATCAGGTGTTCGCCTGAATGGATGTGGTGGTTGTGAGGATCATGAACGCCCATGAAGCCGATATAGCGATTGATTGCGCGCTATGCCAGCACTGGCAGTCACCACCCGATTCGCCCGCTCAATTCGGGACGAAAGTCGACCGGTAAAACGAAGGATAAAGGCGTTGAAGGCCGCGCACTTTGGGCTTGTCCCACCGGACGATATAACCGTGCCGCGGGTTCTTTAGCATAAAATCCTGATGGTAGGCTTCGGCTTTGTAGAACTTCCTGTAGTTCTCGATCTCGGTTACAATCGGGCGCTTCCATTTGCCCGAAGCCTGCATCTGCTTGAGATAGGCAGCGGCAACTTTACGCTGTTCGGCGTTCATCGGAATCAGCGCAGCGCGATACTGGCTACCGCGATCCGGGCCCTGCCGATTGCGCAAGGTCGGGTCAGCGCCGACTGAAAAGAATATCCGGAGCAATTCATCATACCGAACAATTTTCGGATCATACACGACGCGAACAGCCTCGGCATGGCCGGTGACGCCGGTATTGGTCTGTTCGTAGGTTGCAGTGGCCGCATTGCCGCCATGATAGCCGGAAACCGCGCTTTTCACGCCTTTAACGTGGCTAAAGACAGCCTCGATGCCCCAGAAACAGCCGCCTGCGAAAATAGCGGTTTTCAGGCCGAGGCCTTCATTTGCAAATCGTTTTGCCGGAGGGGCGGCAACGATATTTTCGGCCGCTTGCGCCTGCATTCCGCAGGCGGAGACAGTCATGGTCACCGCCGCAAGCGGCAGAAGAACGCGCTTCAAGCGGCGGCTATATGCAGACCGGCTCACTTGAGCGTCGCCGCGACTGCTTCCGGCAACAACTGGCTGCCGAGATCGGGGCTGATATGAAACGCGACAATCAACGCGCCGGCCAGAAAGCCGATGGCAAAACTTCGCGGGAGATCTGATTTCATAAAGGTCATATCGCTGTCTTCGTATCTCTAAAAACTATTGAGGAGCCTCATATCAATCCGCGCTTTCGGATCGGTGAACGCTCTGTTGTTGTTAAGAGATACGTTGAGCCAGACGAAAAGGTTTCACCCCGCCAAAATATTCCAGCGCGCCATTATGTCCGCAGCCGTCAGACCCGATCAGTGCCGGAAGTGGCGCATTCCGGTGAATACCATGGCGAGGCCCGCTTCATTTGCGGCCTGGATTACTTCGTCATCGCGCATTGATCCGCCCGGCTGGATAATCGCAGTAGCCCCGGCTTCTGCCGCAGCCAGCAACCCGTCCGCGAAAGGGAAAAAGGCGTCGGACGCCACGGCACTACCGACCGCGCGGGATTGCGGCCATTCATATTTTTCTGCGGCTTCGGCTGCCTTCATCGCGGCAATCCGCGAACTGTCACGCCGGTTCATCTGGCCCGCGCCGATACCTGCTGTCGCGCCCTCTTTGGCATAGACAATTGCGTTTGATTTCACGTGGCGCGCCACGGTCCATGCGAACAGGCAGTCTTGCAATTCCTGCTCTGTCGGCGCGCGTTCTGTAACCACTTTCAGTTCATCCAGAGATATCGCCGCATTGTCACGCGATTGCACCAGCAGGCCGCCAGTAATGGGTTTTACCGCCAGACCGGCGCGGCGCGGATCGGGCAAATCGCCGGTAATCAGCAGACGCAGGTTCTTTTTCTTAGAGAATGCTGCGCGTGCCTCATCGGAAACGGACGGTGCGATCACAACTTCTGTGAAAATTTTGCAAATGGCTTCCGCAGTCGGGCCGTCCAGCGGCACGTTTACCGCCACAATCCCGCCAAACGCGGATACGCTGTCGCACGCCAGAGCCTGTTCCCAAGCTTCCAGCAATGTTGCGCGCTGCGCTACTCCGCATGGATTGGCGTGTTTGACAATCACTACTGCCGGCGCGCCATCTTTAAATTCAGCGCAAAGCTCTAATGCGGCATCAGCATCATTGTAATTATTGTAGCTCAGTTCCTTGCCCTGGAGCTGCTCGGCCTGGGCGATGCCCTGAGCGTGTGGACCAACCGGAGTGTAAAGCGCAGCCTTCTGATGCGGATTCTCGCCATAGCGAAGCTCTGTCGGGGCCTTGCCATTAATGGCCAGCATTTCCGGGAAAGTCTGCCCCTGATCTGCAAATGCAAACCATTGGCTAATCATGGAATCATACGCCGCCGTGGCAGAGAACGCTTTTGCCGCCATCTGCTTGCGGAACGTAAGCGAGGTCGCGCCATCCTGCGCCTCAAGCTCGCCCGTCAGCGTTTCATAATCGGCCGGATCGGTAACGATCGTCACAAAATTATGGTTCTTTGCTGCGGAGCGAACCATGCTCGGACCGCCAATATCAATGTTCTCGATAATCTCGGGGCGGTCTGCGCCGCGCATCACCGTTGCTTCGAACGGATACAGATTGACTACGACCAAATCGATTGCGCCAATGGCGTGCTGTTCCATCGCGGCAAAATGCTCAGGATTATCCCGCACCGCCAATAAGCCGCCATGGACCATAGGATGCAGCGTTTTCACACGGCCATCCATCATCTCCGGAAATCCGGTCAAATCGGATACGTCTTTGACTTCAAGCCCTGCTTCACGAAGCGCTTTGGCAGTCCCCCCGGTTGAAACGAGTTCCACACCGCGTGCCGCCAGAGTTTGGCCCAATTCTACCAATCCGCTCTTGTCAGACACTGATAACAGAGCCCGTTTGATCGTCACATCAGTCATTACGTGAAGCTATCCCATTTTCTTGAGCAACCAGGAGAAACTACCCCCGCCGCGCGATGTCATGCCTTGAATTACCAGTTGCTGGACAGGCTGCGGACGGCCCCCGCCGTCAACCCACATACTTTCCTCAATGGTCAATTTGGCGTCTGTCTCCACGCCCGCCATGCGGAATTGCCAATAGGTGCCGTCGGGCAAGGCGAGTCCGGCCCCCTTCTTGTCTTCAGACAAGCCCAGCTCGACGCCAGGGCCGATATGGAAACGGATTGCCATGGCGATTTTACCGCGCTTGCCCTTTTTGCCAACAGGTACCAGCAAGTCTTCGCCGCGAAGTTCGCTACCGTCGTCCCGCATGATGAGAACACGGCGGTGCAGCAGGCCGAACCGTGCTGCATAGCCATCATGGCTGGCTTCCAAACGGGTGGCGAGGCCGTTTTTCAGCTCCATCGTCTTCCGGTCGATCTCAACTTCACTGACCCCGGCGCCGAGCTTGCCGTTAATATGCACTGCGGTCGAATTGGCATCATCCAGCGTGAGCGTGGAATGCGCCGCCGTCGCGCGCAAACCCTGTTCGATACGCGCTGGCACTTGTCCGCCAGCAAAGGCTGCGCCGCCGCAATTTACGATGATCCGCTGCCCGCGCGCGCACAGCTCGAACGCCAGAGTCGACGCGCAACCCGAACGCGAGTGGCGGGACAATGCAGGCGGGGCCGCGTCAAACATCAGCGTAGTCTTGTTAACCGCTACGCGCTGGTAACCCCATTGGCGCACATCCTTGAGCGGTCGGGCCCGAACGCGGCTTGCATCAATAAGCGCCGCCAGCCGGTCAGCGCGCACAGCCCCCGCCCCCTGCCAATTCCCCAGCGAGCCATCCGAATGGATCAGGGTGAGCAAAGGCGGGACAAGCAATTGGAGCATGGCTTCCAAGGATTCCGGCGCATCGCGGTCACACGCATTGTAGCACGCACGCAAATCGACAAGCATTGCAATTGCATCAATTTGCGCAAGCGGATTGCGGGACAGCACACCGCCATCATCCGCCACCAATTCTCCAAGCGCACGCATCAGACCTGCCTCACCAAACAGCCGGCGCGGCTTACCTTCCGGCAACAACAGGCCAGCGGCAACGATAGCAGTCCAACCAGCGACTTCGCCCTGACGGTCGGCAGCTTTAGACACATTCCGGTCTAACCACCGGGCAGTCTCGGACATAACTTCCAAGGTAAAGCCGCGCTGTTCTGCGGAGCCTGATAGAATAAGCGGAGCATGGACCAGCCAATTCAGCAGGCGGTGGCCGACGTGCTCGACATTCCATGCAGTACCGCGGCCCATCTTGGACGTGCCTTTACGTGCATTGGCATCAAACCACGCATTCATCACCCGCTCTGCAGTCGAGGTGCATTGTTCACGTGGAGCAGACGCCGCAAGATCACGCAGCCATGTGAAACCGTGAATGACGCGTTCGAATGGCGGAGTAAGGCGCGCACTTCCGGCGAAATCCATTTGCGCGATGGGCGCTTTCACGCCGTGGACCTGAAAATGTCCGGCACGCAATGCCACGCCAGCAGCGCGGTTACCGATATACGGAGTCTCGACCGTCCCTAGTAAACGCGGCTTGACCGACTTTGCGAATGGCGAACTTAGAGATGATGCAGGAACCCCCAAACGGTAGGCAAGCCGGATCAATTTTTCGCCCGCACTGATCGAAGGCGGGGCAAAATCACCGATGACCAATGAACGGCCAGGCTCCAACGTCTCCCGCTTGGCAGACCGTGAGGTCGGATCTTCGATGATTAGCGGATCACCGCCATCAACCGCATTCTCCATCGGCAAAGCGCTATCGGTGGCCGCGCCCTCATCGATGGCCGCATTACTGGCGGTCCGTGTTTCGGTAACCGCCTCGCCCATCACTGGCCGCCCTTCAATGCCGCGATATTTGCTGCATATTGTGAAGGCCCGCCTTTGAAAGTTGCAGAGCCGGCAACCAGCACATCGGCACCGGCGGCAATACATTGCCGGGCTGTTTGCGGATTTACCCCGCCATCGACTTCCAAATGGATTTCGCGGCCGGTCTGATCGATCAAGGCGCGGATCGCTTCGACCTTGCGCAGCTGGCTATCAATGAAGCTTTGCCCGCCAAAACCGGGGTTCACGCTCATTACCAAGACCAGATCAGCCAGATCAATCAGGTAATCGAGCGATTCAACTTGTGTGCCCGGATTGAGGACGACACCGGCCTTTTTGCCTAGCGCGCGAATAGCCTGAAGCGTGCGATGCGTATGCGGGCCGGCTTCGGGATGGATAGTGATTATGTCAGCACCGGCCTCGGCAAATTGTTCCAGATAGGCATCGACGGGGCTGATCATTAAATGCACATCGAAAGGCTTGTCAGTGTGCGGGCGCAAAGCCTTCACTACAGCCGGACCGATGGTGATATTCGGGACGTAATGACCATCCATCACGTCAACGTGGATCCAGTCACATCCAGCTTCGTCGATTGCGCGCACCTCCTCACCCAGCCGAGCGAAGTCGGCAGAAAGAATTGATGGAGAAATCAGCGGCAATGCCTGCTGGTGGGCCATTGGTGGTGCTCTTGTTGCCTATCACATCGCCTAGAAGCCGCGAGTCTGCCCCACAAGCGCGCCGGACACGCTTTTCCACATCGGAGGTCCGATACACCTCTACAGATGGTGGATTGATTGATCTGCGGACCACCATATAAGCATTGTTATGCACGCAATCCGTAAATCCAGGAGCGACTTGATCGAAACCGATGTCGACGATGAGACAATCATCGTCGCTCTCGAAACCGGACATTTATACTCGGTCAAAGGCAGCGGCCTTGCCATCTGGCGTCTGATTGACGGCAGCCGCAGCGAAGAGCAAATTGTTGCAGAAATTTGCGATCAGTACGGCATTGACCAACAGACCGCAGTGGCAGATGTCGAAGAATTTCTAGCCGATGTAAAAAGTGTTGGCCTGATAGACTAATACGGTGAACTGCAATTGCAAAATTCTCCGAATTGCGCTAATAATCGTGCTTCAATGCCCTATTGGATACAACAAATGGCTGATACGAAGACTACGGAAAAATGGAAAAAGCCCGTGCTTCAGCGCATTGGGACGATTTCTGATGTTGCGGGCCGTCCAGTGCCTGTCGCTCAGGATGCAAGTAACCGAAAATCCTGAAATCCGCGTGATTGATCCGGCGTGATTGCGGCTTGGCACTCCTGGGATGGAGCTGCTCCCAAAGGTGACATATCCGGTGCACTTTCTGCATTCGGAACCGCCGGGTCGGACCGTATTCAGGAAGTTACGGACGGTAATACCCGCTTATACGCTCCCTCGATCGCCTCAGGCAGCACAGGGAAACATTGCGCTTTTTCCGGCTGGATCGACAATGCGCCCGAAATTTCCCGCCTGACCGGAACGGACCCTGAAAATCATGCGGCGCTCTACATGGCCGCTATAGATTGTTGGGGGGACGCAGCTGAACGGTCCCTAATAGGGAGTTATGCTGCTATCGTGTGCAGCAAAGATGGCGGATTGCGGCTCTCGCGCTCGCCTTGGTCGGCCCCGCCGCTCTATTATGCAAATAATGCAGGATTTGCAGCCGTCTCCCCGCTGCTCCGCGCTTTATTTGTGGCAGGCGTGCCCGAGAAACTGGATTACGACTATGTCGTTGACCAGCTTGCTTACGACTTTCGCGACGGTGATGACGCATTCCTCTATCACGGCATCCGCAAGGTTCCGATGGGGAGCATCGTCAAACTCGGGCGCAAAACAGTACAAGTAGACCGGTGGTACTCGGTTGCAGATATACCCCGCCAGCAGGAACTCGAGGACGGCGAAGCAGCCCACAAGGCGTTAGACCTGTTGCAAGAAGCCGCGAAGCACAGTTTGCACTCCGGCAAACGCCCCGCGCTGGCCCTTTCCGGAGGTCTAGATTCCTCGCTTGCAGCCACATGCCTGCTTGATCAATTGCCGGTCACAGAACGCCTCAAAACAATCAGCTTTGGCCCTCACCCGGACTGGCCGGGCGTAACCGCGCCCGGGATAATGGGTGACGAATTGCCCTTGGTGCGTGAATTTGCGGCCATGCATCCACGCATTGATATGCACGTATCGGATCCGTCACAGGCAGGGTTTGACTTCCGGTCCCGCGATATGATGCGGGCGATGCGCATTTTTGCGCCGGGCTTGGCGAATGTAGGAATGTATCACGGGGTGTACTCCAAAGCCAAAGAGCTGGGCTGCGGCACCTTGTTGACGGCTGATCTTGCCAATCAAAGCTTCAGTAGCGACGGCCGCTGGGCCTATATCGAATATGCGCGCAGCGGCCAGTGGGCCGAGCTATTCCGCCTTTTGGATGCCCGCCCCGGCGATGCACGGCCTATGTGGCGCAAATTGTCTGCTCTCTCCATATTGCCCATGCTGCCAGTACGGCTACGCGCGGCAATCCGTGCGAAAATGCATCCGCAAAGAAGAGATATGCTCGCCCTGCTTACGCCGCTTGCAGACGATGCCCGCGCTGCTCAATCAGACCGCGCGCGCAGACGTGGTTCGCAATCGGATTGGGAAGACTTCACCTTCGCCCGCAGCCGGATCGAAGCCGCTATGCACGATCATCACGCTGCGGACGGGCTTGGGGCCGATGTCGATCTGGCATTCCAGCAGCTATACGGCATTCAGAAACGCGACGTCACCGCATATCGCCCGCTCATCGAATTCTGCATCGGGCTGCCGACAGGAGAGTTCGCGTCTGGCGGGGAAGAGCGACGGCTCGCTAGGCTTATGGCCAAAGGCAGACTGCCTGAGGCGCAGCGCCTCAACCCAAATTACGGCCAGCACAATATAGACTGGCACACCCGCATCGGTAGCCAGCGAGTTACGTTGATCGAAGCGCTGGACACAATGCGCGGACACCCTTTTCTGGCAAAAGTCATTGATATCGACAGAGTCGAGCATCTGCTTCGCAATTGGCCCGATGCGCCTTCTTTCGACATTGAAGAAGACTGGCCGCGAATGCTCGCAATACCCAGAGCCATTCTTGCGGCACAATTCATTGGCCTGTCAGAAGGGCGTAACGATTTGTAACGCTCTTTGCCATGAAATCACCAATTCAGGCCCAATTAAGGGCATCTGCGGCATCTCTAAGGCACATCAGTGGGCGTGATTCTTTGATTACATGTCCAAATATATGAAACAGATAGGCGCGGCACGCGCATGAATGAGAGAATTATGACGACCAGAAAGCTTCTAGGCGCCGGGGCAATTGCGCTGGCAACGGGCAGCATGATCTTTGCCGTCCCTGCCGCCGGTCAGTACCGGCAGAAGATCAGTAATGACCTGAGCAAATGCTCGGCTTCGTCCGGGCCCGCGGTAAAAGTTACGGTACGCGGTATCGAAGGTTCTAGCGGCAAAATGCGCGTGCAAAGCTATAAGGGCACCAAAGCTGACTGGCTTCAAAAAGGACGTTGGCAAAGCCGGATCGAAGCAAATGCAAAAGCAGGCACAATGACGTTCTGTGTTCCTGTTTCGGCGCCCGGAACTTATGGCATCGCTATCCGCCACGACAAAAACGGCAATGGCAAGACCGACATTTCCAGCGATGGCGGCGGTATGTCCAACAATCCGAGCATCAACATCTTCAATTTGGGTAAGCCAAGCTACAAGAAAACCCGCTTTAATGTGGGCAACGGGGTCACTTCGATCACTATCAACATGAAGTATCTATAATTTAGCCGGTGCGCCGGCGAGATCGCCACACTTTGAACAGCACGCCCGGTGCGGACAAAATCGGGTGCTTTTCGCGCCAAGGGGTCACCTCCACACTTACCCCTGTATGCCGCTCGACTTTCCAGGCTGCATAGCGCCCCGCGCCTTCAAATGTGGTGCTGGCTTTCAACAATCGCACAATATTGAACGGCTTGCCGAGGCGTTGGCGTACATGCCACCAGCGCAGTATTTCTGCCCGCCCGCTTTCGCTAAGTTTCGGAGCCAGCCGATCTCCCTCTTGACCGAAAGAGACACCCTCAGCGTGCCAGGCCATCGGTAATAAACCGTCAAAATGGGCCTGATTCACTGACAGGATCGAATCCTCTCGCCCGGCCTTTTCAACGCGAAATTCGGCTTTGTATGTCGCTTGAAAAAGGGCCCGCCAGAAATCTTCCGCCCGGCCTTCTTGCGGGCCGAGTGCCGCAGCCAATCGTGCCGCAGTCTGCGCCGCCGATGCGATCGCTGCCACTACCCGCGCGCGCGTTTCTGCGCCGCCGCACCAGACCAGAGCGCTGGGCTGTACGAACCGTGCCCAGATGGTTGTATCAACCGATTTACCTGAGGATGCGCGCTCAAAAGTCTCCAGCGCCATGGAAGCCACTTTGGCGCGCAGGGTCACGCCGTCATATTCCCATTCATGATAACTTACACGCGGCCAGATCCGCTCTTTCTGGGCGCCGGGCAGGAGCAAATAGAAATCGAGCACGCCCTCCAATTCGCCAGTGCGCAAGTTGGAGCCGTAAAACAGCGCCGCTTCCGCCCCTGCGGACACCGCAAGTCTTTCCGCAAATGCAGCAACCGATGGGTGTATTTCTGCGTCTAGTTGCGCGTCGATTCTTTGGTGGAGCTTGCCGGTCATGGAACGACAAAAGACAGTTCCGGACCTGACGAGACGATAAATACCCCCGCCGGATAAGCCTCTCCGTCAAGTATGTATTCTTCTTCAATTGTCAGCTCGAACTGCTCGGCCGCGACTTGATGCAGTCCGCGATCTTTCACCCATTGCGGCACCCAACCAGCCATAATTGCCGGCACCATGCCCAGCACACGCCGGGTCGGGCGATCCAACACCAACAGTTTAAGACCGTCTTCATGCGCGCCAAACAGTTTCATCCCTGCCGGGAAACGCCGCAAAGTGGAGGCCAGGAAAACGCTTCGACGCGCTGGATCACCTTCACCGCAATGCGGCAAAGGCGCTCTATTCGCGCCGAGCAGAAATTGCATGACCGTACCCCGCCGCCAGATATTATCATTACTGCCGAGCAGGCCGCAAAGCACCCCCCACGCGGAGGTCACGCCTACCGCAAGGCTGTTAAACGCACCCAGCCTATGCGCGTCCTGGCCAGCTTGCACACCAAGCGTGAAAGCTCCGCCGCCCAGAATAAAACCAAGCATGGACGAACCGCACCCCGGGATGGATTCCGTCTGGCCATCGGCCGGCGCAATTGAGACTGGACGCCTTTTTACCCTCCGTGCTGTCGCATGGGCAGCGACCGCATCTGCCAAAGTCCAACCGGCAGGGGCCCCCAGATCCACATTCAGCGCGTTGGTCTTGCCCTTTGGCAGCACGGCCAGCTCCGGCCAGTCACCGGCGAACACCGTCTGTCCGCAGCTTAGTACATCGCGCACCGTTCCGTCACCGCCATTAATGATCAGATAATTGACGCCAAGGTTGGCAAACCGGGCCAGAGCAGCAGGAATGTCACTGCGTTCATTAGGCTGTTCTACGTGGACATTGGGCAGCGCGGCAATATCCAAGTCCCGTCCGCGGTTGCGGTGGCTACGCGGATTGTAGATGATCCCGATGATTGGAGCAGAGCGCGCAGCCCCTACAATAGCATCGCCGCCGTCGGAGGCAATTTGCGCCGTGCGCGAGCTATCAGGTGAACTACCGGTCATTGCGCGATTGCCTTAAACGCTCAAGGGTTGCTTGCACCAGAGGGCAAAAGCGGATTTCACCGCTGAAATTGGTGCGTCATGACGCCGCCGGCAAGATCTTCCGGCTCTTCCCCGGGCATTTTTTGCAGACGGAATGGCAATCTTGGCGTAGATTGCGCGCATGCCAGACACCCAGATTCTAGAGGCCGCCCGCGAATTATCTGACCGGATCATCAGCCTGCGCCGCGCCATTCACGCAGAACCCGAACTGGGCCTGCAAACGCCCAAAACCAGTGCCAAGGTTCGCGAGGCGCTGGCCCACCTGCCCCTGATCTGGAAAGAAGGCGGCGCCACCACTGGCATGGTCGCAACTTTACGGGGGACGGCAGCCAGCACTGGCAATACGCGCCGTGTGCTGCTGCGCGGAGATATGGATGCGCTCCCGATGCCGGAAGACACAGGCCTGGACTTTGCCTCCACCATCCCCGGACGGATGCACGCTTGCGGACATGATACGCATACCGCCATGCTTGCTGGCGCTGCCGAATTACTAAGCGCCAAACGCGGCGAATTTGCGGGCGAAGTACAGTTCATGTTCCAGCCCGGGGAAGAGGGCTTTCACGGCGCCCGGTTTATGCTGGATGACGGGTTGATAGACCCGATGCCAGATGCCGCCTTTGCATTGCATATCATGCCTAATGCCCCGCACGGCGTTGTGGCCGGCAAACCAGGTCCGTTGATGGCCGCAGCGGATCAATTCGACATCACCGTCACTGGCAAGGGCGGGCACGCATCCATGCCGCACGACACGCATGATCCCGTTCCGGCAGCCGCCGAAATAGTCGGCGCATTGCAAACTCTGGTAACGCGGCGGTTCAACGCCGCGGATGCAGTCGTAGTGACCGTCACCCAGATGCACGCCGGAACCGCGCATAATGTCATTCCCGATGATGCACAGCTAAATGGCACAATGCGGACTCTATCGCGGGAACACCGCGCCAAACTGCATGACTTGATCCGGCAGACAGTGAACGGCATCGCAGCGGCTCACGGTGTGACGGCAGAAATTGCCATAACCGAAGGTTTCCCCGTGACCGTTTGTGACGCGGCAGCAGTCGAACTGGGTCGCGCCGTCACCCGCGATGTGCTGGGCGCCGATAGATGGCAGGATCTGCCCGCACCCATTATGGGCGCGGAAGATTTCGCCTATCTGCTGGAAAAGGTGCCAGGGGCGATGTTCTTTCTCGGCGTTGCACCGGAGGGCGACGATTGGAGCGCGTGCTGCGGCATTCATTCGCCGCGTATGCACGTGGATGAGAGCGCACTTCCCAGTGGCACCGCAATACTGGCTGGCTGCGCACTTAGATTTCTTGAACGGGGTTTCGCCTAGCCAGTACCCTAGCTGCGCCATTTACGTAGCAAACGGAAACGGACATGATCGCCGCATAAGAGCCGGGCGATTCGGCCATAAGCATGCTGGAGAGTACGATAATGTCCGAAGACAACCCCTATTACCCGACATATGGCGATGCGCTGACGGCTTGGGCTGAAGCTACGCCGGACCAAATCGCCTTACGGTTCGGGGACAGGACGGTCGACTATAAAACATATGACCGCCACGCCACGCAAATCGCCAACGGCCTTGCGGAGATGGGATTGGCCAAGGGCGACCGGGTTGCCTATTTCGGTAAGAACAGCGACCGATCGGTGGAGCTTGCCATGGGCGCTGCGCGCGCCGGTATGGTTTTCATTCCGATCATTTGGCGGCTTGCCCCAAAAGAAGTTGAATTCATTCTTCAGGATTCTGGCGCGGGGGTACTGTTCGTAGAGCCCGAATTTGCCGAACAATTGCCGTTTGAGGGCAAGAAGATTCTCACTGATGACAGCTTTGATGTGTGGCGGGATGCACAATCTGACAGCGCGGTAACGACCGAAGTAAGCGCGCATGACGGGCTGCTGCAGCTTTACACATCAGGCACTACGGGACTGCCCAAGGGCGTTGTGCTTAGCCATCATAACGGCACGCATTTTCGCCCTCTGATGAAGGAGCACAATATCTACTGGTATTGCGCCGATGCGGGGGACTCTATGATCTTCGCAATGCCTTATGGCCATATTGCGGGTGTTGGCACGGCGCTCGGCGCAGTGCTCGGCGGGCAGGAGCTTATCATTCACCGCGAATTCGATCCGGCTCTGATGATCGCCGATGTCGAGAAATACCGCGTGAAGTGGCTCTTTATTGTTCCCGCCGCCCTGGGCATTATGCTCGCCCATCCTGATGCGCAAAATGCGGACTTCTCCTCCGTCAAAGGCCTTACTTACGGCGCGAGCCCGATACCGCTCGATATGCTGAAAGAAGGGGTCGAGCGGCTCAAATGTGATTTTGCGCAGCTATACGGCCTGACCGAAACATTCGGCACCGTAATCAGCCTTTCGCCGGATGATCATAAGCCGGAGAATGTTGCAGGGCGCGAGCATGTTATGAAATCTGCAGGCAAACCTATGCCAGGCGTCGAAGTCATGATCATGGACGAAGATCTGCAACCTCTGCCCAATAACACCACCGGCGAAGTCGCGATCCGCAGCGATGCCGTTATGCTAGGTTACTGGAACCGCCCCGAGGAAAATGAAAAAGCCATGATCGGTGACGGCTGGTTCCGTACAGGCGATGCCGGGATGGTGGATGACGAGGGGTATCTCTACATTCAGGACCGGATCAAGGACATGATCATTACTGGCGGCGAAAACGTGTACCCTGCGCAAGTTGAAAGCGCCTTGTATGGCCATCCCGATATTGCCGATATAGCAGTGATCGGCGTGCCTGACGAAAAATGGGGCGAGGCGGTAAAGGCTGTCGTCGTCCCTAAACCGGGCAGCGGGCTGACAGAGGAAGGCGTCATTGCCTATGCGAAAGAACAGATCGCCGGATTCAAATGCCCGAAATCGATCGACTTTATCGAAGCGCTCCCCCGCAACCCCTCAGGAAAAATCCTCCGCCGAGAGCTAAGAGCCCCTTATTGGGAGGGCAAAGAACGCGCCGTCAATTGATTGGCCGAAATCCTGACTGGCAATGGCGCACCCGAGAGGATTCGAACCTCTGGCCTCTGCCTTCGGAGGGCAGCGC
>JAHDBR010000049.1 GCA_020630295.1 Sphingomonadaceae bacterium | reverse complement strand
AAAACCCGCCGGAGCGCTAACTCCGGCGGGCATTTGTGGTTCGCTTGAAAGCGGAGAGGCTTATTCGGCCTCTGGCGCTTCCGGTGCGTCTGCTTCCGGAGCCGGAGCAGCGCCGCCCATGGCTGCAGCCATTGCGGCCTCATCCATTGGTGCATCCGCTGGCACGTCTTCTTCGGCAGGGACTTCTGCAGCGTTTTCGGCAGCAAGTGCGTCCTGCTGTTTCTTCCACTTTGCACGAAGTGCAGCGTCACGGCTGGAAGCAGTGATCCGCATCCGGTTCATGCCCGCGCCGGTACCGGCAGGGATCAGACGGCCAACGATCACGTTTTCTTTCAGACCGACCAGCGTGTCCTTCTTCCCTTCAACCGCCGCCTGCGTCAGCACGCGGGTGGTTTCCTGGAACGAAGCCGCCGAGATGAAGGAACGTGTTTGCAGCGATGCCTTGGTGATGCCGAGAAGGATCGGTTTACCCGCAGCCTTCTTCTGCTTCTTCTCCAGCTTCGCGTTGATCTCGTCCATTTCAGCACGGTCAACCTGCTCGCCCGGCAGCAGCGTAGTATCGCCGCCCTCGGTGATTTCAACTTTTTGCAGCATTTGACGAACAATCGTCTCAATGTGCTTATCGTTGATTTTCACGCCTTGCAGTCGGTACACTTCCTGAATCTCGTTCACGAGGTATTCCGCCAGTGGCTCGACACCCAGAACATCAAGAATGTCATGCGGGTTCGGGCTACCGGAGATCAGGGTGTCACCCTTCTTCACGAAATCGCCTTCCTGAACGTCGAGGACTTTCGTCTTCGCGATCAGATACTCGACGCGATCACCTTCCTCGGGAACAATCGCGATCTTGCGCTTGGCCTTATATTCGCGGACGAATTCGATCTTGCCGGAAATCTTGGCGATGATCGCATTGTCTTTAGGAATACGTGCTTCGAACAGCTCGGCAACACGCGGCAGACCGCCGGTGATGTCGCGCGTTTTCGCAGCTTCACGTGATGCACGGGCAAGAATATCACCCGCCTGCACAGTCTGACCGTCATCGACAGAGAGCGATGTGCCCGGCGCCAGCATATAGCGCTGGGCATCGGTTTCACCGTCTTCGCCGATCACTTCACCTTCGCCGAGCAAGGTCAGGCGAGGACGCAGATCTTCTTTCTTCTTACGGCCGGTTGCGCGGTTTTCCGTGACAACACGCTGGGCGATACCCGTTGCGTCATCAACCCGCTCTTCCATGGTCGTACCGTCGATCAGATCCTGGAACTTAACCGTACCCGATTGCTCGGTGATGATTGGCAGAGTGAACGGATCCCACTCGGCCAAACGGTCGCCTTCCTTGATCTTCGCGCCGTCTTTGTTGAGCAGCACTGTACCATACGGCACCTTGTGCATTTCACGCTCACGGCCTTCGGCATCGATAACCACGATTTCACCGGAACGGGCGAGCGAGAGCATCCGGCCCTGCTTGTCCGTGATGGTCGGCATATCGCGATATTCAACTTTACCGTCAGAGATCGCTTCGAGGTGCGAGGTTTCGTTAACCTGCGCCGCGCCGCCAATGTGGAATGTCCGCATTGTCAGCTGCGTGCCCGGCTCACCGATTGACTGTGCGGCGATAACGCCGACAGCTTCACCGATATTGACCGGCGTACCGCGGGCAAGGTCACGTCCGTAACACTTGCCGCAAACGCCCTGTTCGGCTTCGCAAACCAGCGGCGAGCGGATCTTGGCAGACTGAACTTCAGCCGCTTCGATTTCCACAACCATCGGCTCGTCCACCAGAGTGCCCGCTTTCACGATCACTTCTTCGGTTTTCGCGTTGATCAGGTCTTCTGCGGTTGTCCGGCCCAGAATACGCTCACCCAAGGATGCGATAACCGAACCGCCCTGAACGATAGCCCGCATTTCCAGCGCGTTGCTGGTCTTACAATCTTCCTCAACAATCACGCAGTCTTGCGATACGTCGACCAGACGGCGGGTCAGATAACCGGAGTTCGCCGTTTTCAGCGCGGTATCTGCCAGACCCTTACGGGCACCGTGGGTGGAGTTGAAGTATTCAAGAACGGTCAGACCTTCTTTAAAGTTCGAGATGATCGGTGTTTCGATAATCTCGCCCGAAGGTTTGGCCATCAGGCCGCGCATACCGGCCAGCTGTTTCATCTGCGCTGGCGAACCACGCGCACCGGAGTGAGCCATCATGTAGATCGAGTTGATGTTCGCCTGACGGCCATTCTCGTCGACCGGCTGAGCTTTAATCTCGTCCATCATCGCGTCAGCAACAGTGTCACCGCAACGTGACCATGCGTCGATCACCTTGTTGTACTTTTCCTGCTGCGTGATCAGGCCGTCCTGATATTGCTGCTCGTAATCGGCAACCAGCGATTTGGTTTCTTCGATCTGTCCATCCTTGGAATCAGGGATGATCATATCGTCCTTACCGAACGAAATACCGGCTTTAAACGCGTGGCGGAAACCGAGCGACATGATCGCATCGGCAAACAGCACCGTGTCTTTCTGGCCGGTGTGACGGTAAACCTGGTCGATAACGTCACCGATTTCCTTCTTGGTCAGAAGGCGGTTAATTATGTCGAAAGGAACCTTGTGGTTCTTCGGCAGACATTCACCAATCAGCAAACGGCCCGGCGTGGTGATGAAGCGTTTGAGGACGATCTTGCCGTCTTCATCGGCCTGCGGCACGCGGGTGATGACTTTGGAGTGGTATGTAACCGCACCGACTTCGAGAGCCTGATGCACTTCCGCCATATCGGTGAAGCGTGGCAGTTTCTCGATCTGCTCGCCATTATCTTCGACGAATTCAGGCGTTTTCTCCTGACGGTCCATCGATAGATAATAGATACCCAGCACCATATCCTGTGAAGGAACGATGATCGGCTTGCCATTGGCTGGCGAGAGGATGTTGTTGGTCGACATCATCAGGACGCGCGCTTCCAACTGGGCCTCAAGGCTCAGCGGAACGTGGACGGCCATCTGGTCACCATCAAAGTCGGCGTTAAACGCGGAACAGACCAGCGGGTGCAGCTGGATAGCCTTACCTTCGATCAGTACGGGCTCGAACGCCTGAATGCCAAGACGGTGAAGCGTCGGCGCACGGTTCAGCATAACGGGGTGTTCGCGGATAACCTCGTCGAGGATGTCCCACACTTCCTTACGCTCTTTCTCGACCCATTTCTTGGCTTGCTTCAAGGTCATGGAAAGACCCTTCGCGTCCAAGCGGGCGTAGATGAACGGCTTGAACAGTTCGAGCGCCATTTTCTTCGGCAAACCGCACTGGTGCAGTTTCAATTCCGGGCCGGTCACAATAACCGAACGGCCGGAATAATCGACGCGCTTACCGAGCAGGTTTTGACGGAAACGGCCCTGCTTACCCTTCAGCATATCCGACAGCGATTTCAGCGGGCGCTTGTTGGCGCCGGTGATCACACGGCCGCGGCGGCCGTTGTCAAACAGCGCATCGACAGCTTCCTGAAGCATACGCTTCTCGTTACGCACGATGATGTCGGGCGCACGCAGTTCGATCAGACGCTTCAAACGGTTGTTCCGGTTAATTACGCGGCGGTACAGATCGTTCAGATCCGATGTCGCGAAACGGCCGCCATCGAGCGGAACCAGCGGGCGCAGTTCCGGCGGGATAACCGGCACAACTTCAAGGATCATCCACTCAGGGCGGTTGCCCGAATCGATGAAGCTTTCAACCACTTTGAGGCGCTTGATGATTTTCGCAGGCTTGAGCTTGGACTTGGTAGTCCGCAGCTCTTCCATCAGATCATCACGCTCCTGCTCCATGTCCAGATCCATGAGCATGAACTTGACCGCTTCCGCGCCGATACCGGCCGAGAATGCGTCTTCGCCATATTCATCCTGCGCTTCGAGCAGCTCGTCTTCCGTCAGCAACTGGAATTTCTCCAGCGGGGTCAGGCCCGGCTCGGTGACGATATAGCTTTCGAAATACAATACGCGCTCAAGCTGTTTGAGCTGCATATCGAGCAGCAAACCGATGCGCGACGGCAGCGATTTCAGGAACCAGATATGCGCAACCGGCGCAGCCAGTTCGATGTGGCCCATCCGCTCGCGGCGGACTTTGGTCACGGTCACTTCAACGCCGCACTTCTCGCAGACGACGCCCTTATACTTCATCCGCTTATACTTGCCGCACAGACATTCGTAATCCTTCACAGGACCGAAGATGCGGGCGCAGAACAAGCCGTCACGTTCCGGCTTGAACGTCCGGTAGTTGATGGTTTCCGGCTTCTTGATTTCGCCGAAAGACCAGCTGCGGATACGCTCTGGCGATGCCAGACCTATCTGGATCTGGTCGAAGGTTTCCGGCTTAGCCAGCTGGTTGGTGAATTTGGTTAGATCATTCATAATTTAGCTCCGTTTCCCTCGCTCGGGAGGGTCAGGGTCAATCCTTCGGGTCGGCTTATTCTGCGGCGATCTGCATATCGTCATCGCCATCTTCTCCGTCGGAGAGAGAGGACAATTCGACATTCAGGCCAAGGCTGCGCATTTCCTTCACGAGAACGTTAAAGCTCTCCGGAATGCCCGCTTCGAAGGTATCATCGCCTTTAACGATGGCTTCGTAGACCTTGGTCCGTCCGATCACGTCATCCGACTTCACAGTGAGCATTTCCTGCAGCGTATACGCCGCACCGTAGGCCTGGAGTGCCCAGACCTCCATCTCACCGAAGCGCTGGCCGCCGAACTGCGCCTTACCGCCCAGCGGCTGCTGGGTAACAAGCGAGTATGGACCAATCGAACGTGCGTGGATCTTGTCATCAACCAAGTGATGCAGTTTGAGCATGTAAATATAGCCCACTGTCACCTGACGGTCGAACGCGTCACCCGTGCGGCCATCATACAGCGTGACCTGACCGGAACCGGGCAGGCTTGCCCGTTCCAGCATGGCGGTCACATCTGCTTCGATAGCGCCGTCAAACACTGGCGTACCCATCGGAACGCCATTGGTCAGATTGCCCGCAAGTTCGACGATTTCCGCAGTTGAGCGGCCTTCGATTTCATCGTGGTAATCTTCGCCATAGGCGTTTTTCAGATTGTCGATCACAGCCTGCGGCGGTGCAGCCTTGGCGTAATCTTCCGCAGCATTCGGATTGGCCATTTTCCACTCTTGCAGAGCAGCAGTTACCTGATGCCCCAGACCGCGAGCAGCCATGCCCAAATGCGTTTCGAAGATCTGACCCACGTTCATCCGCGAAGGAACACCCAGCGGGTTCAGAACGATGTCGACCGGCGAACCGTCTTCCAGGAACGGCATATCTTCCTGCGGCAGAATGCGCGAGATAACACCTTTGTTACCGTGACGGCCGGCCATCTTGTCGCCCGGTTGCAGCTTGCGCTTAACCGCCACGAAGACTTTGACCATCTTCAGCACGCCCGGCATCAATTCGTCGCCGCGCTCCAGCTTTTCCTTACGATCTTCGAACTTCTCTTCGATGCCCTTGATCGCTTCGTCATACTGGCTCTTGATAGCTTCCAGCTGTTGCTGGCGCGTATCATCGGCAACGGCGAATTTGAACCATTCGTGACGTTCGACCTCTTCCAGCATTTCGAGAGTGATCTCGCTGCCTTTCTTCACGCCCTTCGGCGCGGCAGAAGCGGTTCCGCCAACCAGCATATCGCGCAGACGGTTATATGTTGCACGGTTCAGAATTGAACGCTCGTCTTCGCTGTCCTTGCGCAGACGTTCGATCTCTTCGTTCTGGATGGCACGCGTACGGTCATCAATTTCAATACCGTGACGGTTGAATACGCGCACTTCGACAACCGTACCGGCAACACCGGGCGGCAGACGGAGCGACGTATCGCGCACATCAGAAGCTTTCTCACCAAAGATGGCGCGGAGGAGTTTTTCTTCCGGCGTCATCGGGCTTTCACCCTTTGGCGTGATCTTACCGGCCAGAATGTCACCGGGGTGAACTTCTGCACCAATATACACGATGCCCGCCTCATCGAGGTTGCGCAGCGCTTCCTCGCCGACATTCGGAATGTCGCGGGTGATGTCTTCTGGGCCAAGCTTTGTATCGCGGGCCATGACTTCGAATTCTTCGATGTGGATCGAAGTGAACACGTCATCCTTCACGATACGTTCGCTGATAAGGATACTGTCTTCGTAATTGTAGCCATTCCATGGCATAAACGCGACGAGGCTGTTCTTGCCCAGTGCCAGTTCGCCCAGATCGGTCGATGGACCGTCAGCGATAATGTCACCGGCTTCGATCGTCTCGCCCACCTTCACCAGCGGACGCTGGTTGATGCAGGTGTTCTGGTTGGAACGCTGGAACTTTTGCAGCGTGTAGATGTCCACGCCGGACTGGCCGGGTTCAACATCACCAATGGCACGGATCACGATGCGAGTTGCGTCAACTTGGTCAACAATACCGCCGCGTGTGGCAGAAATCGCCGCGCCCGAATCGCGCGCCACGGTTTCTTCCATACCGGTTCCGACAAACGGTGCCTCGGCTTTCACCAATGGCACAGCCTGACGCTGCATGTTCGATCCCATCAATGCGCGGTTGGCGTCATCGTTTTCAAGGAACGGGATAAGCGATGCCGCAACCGAAACCAGCTGTTTCGGTGATACGTCCATCAGCGTGATCTGGTCATTTGGCAGCATCACAAATTCGCCGGCCTGACGGGCAGACACCAGCTCTTCCACGAATGTACCGTCTTCATTCAGCGCCGCAGATGCCTGCGCCACTGCGTGCTTCTGCTCTTCCATGGCAGACAGATACGCAACTTCGCCGGTAACCTTGCCGTCTTTGACAGAGCGGTACGGTGTTTCGATGAAGCCGTATTTGTTGACCCGGCTGAATGATGCCAGGCTGTTGATCAAACCGATGTTCGGGCCTTCCGGCGTTTCAATCGGGCAGATACGGCCATAGTGGGTCGGGTGAACGTCACGCACTTCGAAGCCGGCACGTTCACGGGTCAGACCGCCAGGGCCAAGCGCAGAGACGCGGCGTTTATGCGTCACTTCGGATAGCGGGTTGGTCTGGTCCATAAATTGCGACAGCTGGGAAGAGCCGAAGAATTCACGTACCGCGGCCACTGCCGGTTTCGCGTTAATCAGATCGTTCGGCATGACAGTCGACACGTCGACACTGCTCATACGCTCTTTAACGGCGCGCTCCATACGCAGCAGACCAACGCGGTACTGGTTTTCTAGCAGTTCGCCAACCGAACGCACACGGCGGTTACCGAGGTTATCGATATCATCGACCTCGCCCTTGCCGTCTTTCAGATCGACCATTTCCTTCACCACCGCGAGGATGTCTTCCTTGCGCAGCGTGGTCACAGTGTCTTCTGCGTCCAGTTCAAGACGCATATTCAGCTTCACACGGCCAACGGCGGACAGATCATAGCGCTCGCCATCGAAGAACAGGCCTTCGAACAGAGCTTCTGCAGTTTCCTTGGTTGGCGGCTCACCCGGACGCATGACCTTGTAGATCGCTTCCAGACCTTCATCGCGGTTTTCAGCCTTGTCGACCGCAAGCGTGTTGCGGATCCACGGGCCGGTATTGATTTCGTCAATGTCGAGCAGCTCAAGACGGTCAATACCTGCGGCATCAAGCACTTCGAGGTTCTCGGCAGAAACTTCGTCACCCGCTTCAATGTAAATGCGGCCGGTTTTCTCGTCGATCAGATCGCGGGCCGCGTAGCGTGCGAAAACTTCTTCCGTCGGGATCAGAAGTTCCGTCAGGCCGTCTTTTGCAGCCTTGTTGGCAGCGCGCGGGCTGATTTTCTGGTTGGCAGCGAAGATTTCTTCGCCGGTTTTGGCGTCAACCAATGCGAAAGCAGGCTTCGCATTGCGCCATTGCTCGGGCACGAACGGCATTTTCCAGCCGCCTTCAGCGCCGCCTTTACCGGCAACGCGTTCCCAAGTGACGGTGTCGTAGAAGTGATCAAGGATACCTTCGTGGTCCAGACCCAGCGCGAATAGCAGGCTGGTGACCGGCAGCTTACGCTTACGGTCGATACGCACGTTCACGATATCTTTCGCGTCGAATTCAAAATCAAGCCATGAACCGCGGTATGGAATGACGCGCGCAGCAAACAGCAGCTTGCCCGAAGAATGGGTTTTGCCGCGGTCATGGTCAAACAATACACCCGGCGAACGGTGCATTTGGCTGACGATAACACGCTCTGTGCCGTTGATGATGAATGTGCCGTTATGCGTCATGAGCGGCATATCGCCCATGTAAACATCCTGCTCCTTGATATCGAGCACGGAACGGGTTTCAGTTTCCTGATCAACCTCGAACACGATCAGACGCAGCGTCACCTTCATAGGCGCCGCATATGTGATGCCGCGCTGGCGGCATTCTGTGGTGTCGTATTTTGGCGGCTCGAGCTCGTAATGCACGAAATCCAGTTCCGCAGTTCCGGCGAAATCGCGAATCGGGAAAACGCTGCGTAGCGTCTTTTCAAGGCCAGACACATAATCGATCGACGGATCGGAACGCAGGAACTGTTCGTAGCTTTCCCGCTGGACTTCGATCAGATTCGGCATTTGCACCACTTCGTGGACATCGCCGAAAATCTTACGGATACGCTTCTTCGCTGTACCGGTATTCGCGCTCGTCTTGCGGAGCGGCTTATTCTTGCCGGTGCTCTTTGCTTTAGTCGCCATGGAGGTAGTTCGCCTCTTAATTATAGTGCCGGTTTGCGCGCCCCTTAGGGACACCGGCGGTCAGTATGTGTCTGCGCGGGTGGACACCATTCCAACGCAAATAAGCCGCAGCGAATCGACACCCGATCAGGTGCTGCTGCAGCTTTGAAAAGCGTCGCGAATATGGAAACGCAGCTTCCTTCTTGGACTGGCCTCCGCGCAAAGGCCGGTCGCGCTCGAAGCGTGCGATTGACAGCCATATAGGAATACACCGCCGCCTTGTCAAAGGTTCTCCTGCGTCTGGATGCAGGGCAGCTATTCGCCCGTTTTCTTATCGCAAAGCAGCATAGGTCATATTGTTTTTCGATATTATTGATTGACAATAAATCGACTCGTGATTATTGATTATCGATATCGAACATATTGGAGAACGACAAATGACCCGCTTTACTCATAATTTAGTCGCAGCCAGCGCCGCCTTGGTGATTGTCGCGCTCACCTGGGCGCCGCTGGTGAATATTCCGCCGGCACAGGCATCGCAGCTCCTTACCGCGCCGGTGCTGGCCTGAACGCACCAACCTCTCAACAGATGATTGAAGAAGGAAACGCCAATGTCTTTAGAAAATAAGGATCCCTTGCTCACAGCATCGCGCTGGATCGTGAATTTTATTATGGCCGTGATGGCATTCGTGGGCACAGTCATGCTGGTGGCGATCCCGTTTATCCTGCTCAACCAGAATGCCGTCATCGCCGAGATCGTATCCGAACATCCCGACGCGGCCGGGTCAAGTTTGATTGGTCCGATAGTGGTACTGCTATTGGTAATTATTGCACTGTTTACCCTCGCCATAATCTGGCTGGTAAACCTTCGGCGAATAATAGGTAGCGTTGGAGACGGAGACCCGTTCATTCCGGTCAATGCTGACCGCCTGTCCCGCATGGGCTGGATCACTCTGGCGATGCAATTTGCAGCTTTCCCGGCAACAGCTGTCGCTGGCTGGGTGGAGCAACAGATCGAGAACGCACAATTCAGTTTCGAATTCTCGCTCACCGGCCTTTTGCTTGCTCTATTGCTCTTCATTCTGGCCCGCATATTTCGTCACGGCACGGCGCTGCGCGATGATCTGGAAGGAACCGTCTGATGAGCGATGAAACATGTAACGGGAGAATTACCGTGAAACTGGACGATCTGCTCCACGAACGCCGGATGACGCTGACCGAACTGGCAGAACGGGTCGGGCTAACGCTTGCAAATTTGTCGATCCTCAAGACCGGCAAGGCAAAAGCAATACGGTTTTCAACGCTGGAGGCCATCTGCCGCGAACTGGAGTGCCAGCCGGGTGATGTTTTAGGCTATCAAACTTTTCAGGAACTTACTAAAGACTGATTCATTGGTTAGCCAATTCAACAGGAGGAATACCCAAATGAAAAAACTCGCACTCGTAGCTCTGCCTTTCGCTTTCGCACTGACCGCTTGCGGCGGCGCAGCGGAAGAAGCTGAAGACGTACAAGAAGAAAAAGTAGAAGCAGCTGGTGATGTTCTTGACGAGCAAGCCGAAGCTATGGAAGCTCAGGCTGACGCCTTGGAAGACGCTGGCCAAGAAGGCGCAGCTGCTGAAATGGAAGCTGAAGCTGAAGCAATGGAAGACAAAGCCGACGAAATGTAATTCGCCGGATTTGACTACATGAGAGGCCTGCCGTGAAAACGGCGGGCCTTTTCTTTTTAGGGGCTGGCTGTTCAGACATTCGCTTAGAATGCCGGCGATATCGGCAGAGCTTGCGGGATGTACAGCATTTCAATTCCGCACCGCGTCAATTATGTTGACTCCTGACAGCGATCAGCTATCTGCCCCCTCGTTCGCTGGGCTGACGGGTCCAGTGGACATCCGTCCAAGACAGTTGGTGGAGGCAATCTGGCCTTCTTAATTTCCAGCCTAGACGGGGACAGAGTTTTCACGATGCGCCCGACCATTGGTTACGGCCTTCGTATCGCGGATCGCCCTTATTGGCACCGCACCTCCTTCCCCATCAATGGACTTGCCTTTGCCGGTTTGCGGCACGGGTGAATTATGAGCCGGTCGGATGGCATATTGTCATGCGGCCATAGTGAAGGAGTAAGACATGGATCGTTCGCAAAAATCTGACGCGGTCGCTGGTCTTAACGCAACTTTCAAAGAGAGCGGCGTGGTCGTTGTGACCCGCAATCTCGGCCTGACAGTGGCACAGTCCACTGAACTGCGCGGAAAAATGCGTGAAGCTGGTGCATCGTATAAGGTTGCGAAAAACCGTCTTGCCAATCTCGCCCTGAAAGACACGGATTACGAAGGTCTGAGTGAATTGCTCACCGGCCCGACTGCTCTGGCAACCTCCAGCGATCCTGTCGCTGCTGCCAAAGCTGCCGTGGAATTCGCCAAAACGAACGACAAGCTCGAAATCGTTGGCGGATCGATGGGTGGACAGATGCTCGACGTGGATAGCGTGAAGGCACTTGCCTCCATGCCTAGCCTGGACGAGCTTCGTGGCACGATTGTTGGCCTCGTTAACGCACCGGCGACGAAGATCGCTCAGGTCGTCAACGCGCCTGCCAACAAGCTTGCTCGCGTCTTCGGTGCCTATGGCGCCAAAGAAGCGGCGTAAGCGGTTTTTTGAACTGAACTTTTTTCGGGACTGCACCCAATTTCGGGGCGTCTCGCCTAGTCAATTTATTGGAGTAAAGCATCATGGCCGATATCGCCAAGCTTGTTGAAGAACTATCGAAACTGACTGTCCTCGAGGCAGCTGAACTCGCGAAAGCACTGGAAGAAGAGTGGGGCGTTAGCGCCGCTGCTGCTGTTGCTGTTGCCGGCCCTGCCGCTGGTGGCGGTGAAGCTGCTGCTGAAGAGAAAGACGAATTTGACGTCATTCTTACCGGCGACGGTGGCAAGAAAATCCAGGTGATTAAAGAAGTCCGTGCCATCACTGGCCTGGGACTGACAGAAGCTAAGGGCCTCGTCGAAGGCGCTCCTAAGCCTCTGAAAGAAGGCGTCGCGAAAGCTGAAGCCGAAGAAATCAAAGGCAAGATTGAAGCAGCCGGCGGTACCGTCGAACTGAAGTAATCTCGTTTACGAATTTTGTGAGTGTCTTGAAGCGCTCGCAGATGGGAGGGCGGTACCGCAAGGTGCCGCCCTTTTCGTTTGCCCCCTTGGCATTGCTATCGAACTGCGACTACACATCCGGCAAACACGCAAAGGGACCGCACATAATGCTCGCCAAAACTCGCCTTACTCTGACCGTCGCGGCCACTGCGCTGCTCGCCAGCACTGCCGTGTCTGCCCAAGATGCGCGTATCGTAAAACCGGGTGCTCCGGGCCAGCCGACACAGCAACTGACGCCTGCTCAAGCCGTGGCATTGGCCGACAGCGCCTTTGCACCCGCCGACGTAATGTTCATGCAAGGCATGATCGTCCATCACCAGCAAGCGGTTGCGATGGCAGCGCTGGTAAAGGAACGGACCAACAAGGAAGAAATCGTCGCCATCGCAGGCCGGATAGACGGGAGCCAGAAAGACGAGATCGAATTCATGTCAGGCTGGCTGACCGAGAAAGGCCAGCCGCTGGAAATGGAAGGCATGGGTCACGCTGCCCATATGGGTATGATGGGCATGGCCACGCCTGACCAGATGGCACAACTGGCTGCCTCCAAAGGAACCAATTTCGACCGCCTGTTTCTGGAGCTGATGGTGCGCCACCACCAGGGCGCAATCGACATGGTCGATGAACTGATCGAGCAGCCGGGCACCGCATCGGACCCCGTATTCCTGGAATTTACGGACGAGGTGAAGAACGACCAGAATACTGAAATCGAGCGTATGAATGCAGTACTCGCCAGCCTGTCTGACGATCCGCGGGCCACGCTGAAGGCTGGGCTGACCGATGCCGGTGAAGCGATCCTGAACCTGCGCAAAGTGGCCGCTCTGTCCAAACCGACAGGCTTTTTTGATCCGGCCAACCCCGGTGAACTGCGTCCGGAAATCAAGCCGGACAAGGACGACGAGAAAAAGGCAAAGGCATTTTCTGATACGGTCGCTGATAAAGACACCGACGAGGAGGAGGACGACAAGCCCAAATTCGCCAAACGCGGACCGCTGCTGGATTTTGCCAATACCGATATGGCGTTCAGCGGCGATCTGCTGGTCGCAGGCAATTATCACGGTTTCAACGCCTATAAAATTGGCGATGACGGTATGCCCGCTCTGGTCAGCTCGGTTGTGTGTCCGGGCGGACAAGGTGACGTTTCCATCGTTGGCGATCTGTTGCTGATGAGCGTTCAGGACACCCGCGCCCGCGTGGATTGCGGCCTGCAAGGGGTACAAGGAAAAGTCAGCGAGGAGCGTTTCCGCGGCCTGCGTATCTTCGACATATCCGACATAACCAATCCGCTGCAAGTTGGGCAGGTTCAAACCTGCCGCGGTTCGCACACCCATTCGGTAGTCTCGCAAAGCGATGATGCGCTGATTGTCTATAATTCAGGCACTTCGCGCATTCGCGATGAGGAAGAACTGGCCGGCTGCATCGGTGATGTGCCCGGCGATGACCGCACTGCATTGTTCCGGATTGATGTGATCGAAATTCCGCTCGCGGATCCGTCAAAGTCACGCATTGTCGATAGTCCGGCAGTGTTTGCCGATCCGGAAACAGGCCGTCTGGCCGGCCTCTGGCAGGGCGGCGATCACGGCGATGATACGCAGGAAACCAATTCGACCAACCATTGCCATGATATTACTGTGTTCCCGTCGCTCAATCTGGCGGCGGGCGCGTGTTCGGGCAACGGTATCATCTTCGACATCTCCGATCCGCGCGCACCAAAGCGCATTGATGAAGTGACCGATAAAGGCTTCGCCTATTGGCACTCTGCCACATTCAATAATGACGGCACCAAAGTGCTGTTTACGGACGAATGGGGCGGCGGCGGGCGGCCGCGTTGTCAGGCCACCGATCCGCGCAATTGGGGCGCCAATGCGATTTACGAAATTGTCGATGGCAAGCTGGAGTTCCGCAGCCTGTACAAACTGCCCGCTCCGCAAGGCGACAAAGAAAACTGTGTCGCGCATAATGGCTCCATCATCCCTGTGCCCGGCCGCGATATCTTCGTGCAGGCATGGTATCAGGGCGGCATCAGCGTGATCGACTTCACCGATGCCGTAAATCCGGTCGAGATAGCCTATTTTGATCGCGGGCCGATTGATGAAGATCAACTTGTCACTGGCGGCTACTGGTCCGCATATTGGTATAAGGGCCGTATCTACGGGACCGAAATTACGCGCGGTCTGGATGTGTTCGCGCTGGAACCCAGCGAGTTTTTGACGGCAGAGGAAATTGCGGCAGCAGAGGCGGCCGATCAAGGCAATACATTCAATCCGCAAACGCAGTTCCCGGTCACATGGCCCGCCGGAGTTGCCCAGCGCGCAGAGAATAGCCGCAAAGGCGGATAAACTCGGGTTACGCTGTTGCCTGATAGCCGCGCCGCTTGCCCAAAGCGGTGCGGCTTTTCGCATGGGCCTTTTGTGAAAGCGCCGCCGCGCCTATCCGGAACGGCTTTATGTCGCAGACTTACGTCTCACAAGCCGGGTCAACGCCCTGGCGCACAGAACTGGCAGCCACCTTGCGGCTCAGCTGGCCGCTGGCGCTCGCCAATCTGCTGCAGATGCTCACCTATGCGATAGACGTGATTTTTATTGCCCGGCTGGGCGAAGCTCCGCTGGCTGCATCTGCGCTGGCGATTGCGGTTTTCGGCCTTGTCCTGTGGGCGCTATCCGGCCTGACCGGAGCAGTCGCGCCGGTGATTGCCGCCGATCTGGGAGAGCGCGCGCCTGCCCTGCGGCCGGTACGGCGCGCCACCCGCATGGCATTATGGCTTGCCGTAATCAGCGGCGCGGCGGGCATGATCATATGCCTTGGCATAGGGCCGCTTTCCCGCGTGACCGGACAGCAGCCTGAAATCACCGCGATGGCGACGGAATATATGGTGGTCATCATCTGGTCGATGATCCCGATGGTGCTCAATAATGTCCTGCGCAACTTCGTGTCAGCGCTGGGCCGCCCGATTTTTGCCACCCTGATTACGGCAGGCGGGATCGGCGTGAATGCGCTGGCTAATTACGCTTTTATATTCGGCAATTTCGGCGCGCCGGAACTGGGCCTGACCGGCGCTGCGGTTGCCACGATTATCACATCGCTGGTGACGCTTGCCGCTTATATCATCGCAATCCGGCTCGATCCGCTGATGCACCGCTATCACATATTTGGCCGCTGGTGGGTGCCGGACTGGGAGCGGTTCTGGTCGATCATTCGCATCGGTACACCCATTGCTTTGACCATCACGGCAGAGGCCGGTATTTTTGGTGCAGCGGCGTTTTTGATGGGCAATATCGGAACCGCGCAGCTCGCCGCCCATACAGTCGCGCTGCAAATCGCAGCGCTGGCGTTTCAGATCCCGTTTGGTGTTGGTCAGGCCGCGACAATCCGCGTCGGCTATTTTTACGGCGCGCGTGACCGCGCGGGCATGGGGCGCGCCGGTTGGTCAGCGATTGCGGTGGGGACAGGTTTCATGGCCATATCCTGCTCTGCGATGGTTTTCATGCCCCGCACGCTGCTGCACATCTACATTGATCCGGATGCTGCAAAAAACGCCGTTCTGGTGGGTTTTGCGCTTCGCTATCTGGTCATCGCGGCAGCATTTCAGCTGGTCGACGGCTTGCAAGCTGTGGCCGCAGGGGCTCTGCGCGGACTGCAGGACACACGGGTGCCGATGTGGATTGCAATTTTCAGTTATTGGGTACCCGGTATCGGGGTGGCGCTGTATCTCGGCTTCGCGACACAGCTGGGCGGAACCGGTGTATGGATCGGCCTCGCCACCGGTTTGGCGGTCGCGGCATTACTGCTTATCTGGCGCTGGATTCTGCGCGACAGCATCGGGCTGACAGACCGTAACACCCCGCCTCAACCCACGCCGCACACTCCGCGCGGCTAAGATAGGTCACGTCTCGGCGAAAAAGCCGAAACTTTTTCGTCTCTCCACCTGTTGACTCCACTGAAGCGCATACACATATGCGCCGTGTTGGCACTCTCATGGCGGGAGTGCCAAACTACTTTCATTCACTCTAACGAAGAGGTCATCATTATGGCATTTCGTCCGCTTCACGACCGCGTGCTCGTTCGCCGCATCGAAGCCGATCAAAAAACTGCTGGCGGGATCATCATTCCTGACAGCGCACAGGAAAAGCCAAGCGAAGGCGAGATCGTCGCTGTAGGTAACGGCTCGAAAGCGGAAGACGGCACCGTCACTGCGCTCGACGTCAAAGCCGGCGACCGCGTGCTGTTCGGCAAATGGTCAGGCACCGAAGTCAAGATCGACGGTGAAGACCTGCTGATCATGAAAGAAAGCGACATCATGGGAGTGATCGGCTGAACGCCGCACTTCTAACGCTTACTCTCAATTTTATTCTATTCAGGAGAAACACCAATGGCAGCTAAGGACGTAAAGTTCGGCCGCGATGCCCGCGAAGGCATCCTCAAGGGCGTTGATACGCTCGCAAACGCAGTCAAAGTAACCCTCGGCCCGAAAGGCCGTAATGTCGTAATCGACAAAAGCTTTGGCGCACCGCGCATCACCAAAGACGGCGTTTCCGTCGCCAAGGAAATCGAACTGTCTGACAAGTTCGAAAATATGGGCGCGCAAATGCTCAAGGAAGTTGCGTCGAAGACCAACGACCTCGCCGGTGACGGCACCACCACTGCAACCGTTCTGGGCCAAGCGATTGTTCGCGAAGGCATGAAGTCCGTTGCAGCGGGCATGAACCCGATGGATCTGAAGCGCGGCATCGATCTGGCTGTTACCAAGGTTGTCGAAAACCTGGTGGGCCGTTCGAAAGACGTGTCCGGCAGCGAAGAAATCTCGCAAGTCGGCGTGATCTCTGCAAATGGCGACCGCGAAGTTGGCGAGAAGATCGCTGAAGCCATGGACAAGGTCGGCAAAGAAGGCGTCATCACTGTTGAAGAAGCCAAAGGCCTCGAGTTTGAACTCGACGTGGTCGAAGGTATGCAGTTTGACCGCGGTTATCTGTCACCATACTTCATCACCAACCCTGACAAGATGACTGTGGAACTCGAAAATCCATACATCCTGATCAACGAAGGCAAACTGACCAGCCTGAAAGACATGCTGCCGGTTCTCGAAGCTGCCATGCAGTCGGGCCGTCCTCTGCTGATTATCGCAGAAGATATTGAAGGCGAAGCGCTGGCGACCCTCGTGGTCAACAAGCTGCGCGGCGGCCTGAAAGTTGCTGCGGTCAAGGCACCTGGCTTTGGCGATCGCCGCAAAGCGATGCTGCAGGATATTTCGATCCTGACCAAAGGCGAAATGATCAGCGAAGAGCTGGGCATCAAGCTGGAAAGCGTCACTTTGAATATGCTGGGCGAAGCCAAGCGCGTCACCATCGACAAGGATAACACCACCATTGTTGACGGTGCCGGCGAAGAAGCTGACATCAAGGCACGCGTAAGCGAAATCCACGCGCAAATCGAAGCAACTTCGAGCGATTATGACCGCGAGAAACTGCAAGAGCGTCTGGCGAAACTCGCTGGCGGTGTTGCTGTGATCAAGGTTGGCGGCGCTTCCGAAGTTGAAGTGAAAGAACGCAAGGACCGCGTTGATGATGCGCTGCACGCTACCCGCGCTGCGGTTGAAGAAGGCATCGTCCCTGGCGGCGGTACTGCGCTTCTCTACGCAACCAAGGCTCTTGATGGCCTGAAAGGCGATAATGATGACCAGACACGCGGCATTGATATTGTCCGCCGTGCCATCGTTGCGCCTGTCCGTCAGATCGCTGAGAATGCAGGCCACGACGGCGCTGTAATCTCTGGCAACTTGCTGCGTGAAGATAACGAATCGCAAGGCTTCAACGCCGCGACCGACACTTACGAAGACCTCGTAAAAGCCGGCGTTATCGACCCGACAAAGGTTGTCCGCGTTGCTCTGCAAGACGCAGCTTCGGTTGCCGGCCTGCTGATCACCACAGAAGCGGCGGTTACCGACGCTCCTGAAGATAATGCTGGCGGCGCTGGCGGCGGCATGCCCGATATGGGCGGCATGGGCGGTATGGGAGGAATGGGCGGCTTCTAAGCCACTCTCTTTCTACACAGCCAAACAGAAAGGCCCGGTGGAGCGATCCGCCGGGCCTTTTCTATGGGCGC
>JAHDBR010000048.1 GCA_020630295.1 Sphingomonadaceae bacterium | reverse complement strand
TGTTCCATTTCACGCAAAAGCGCGTTCATTTCCGTCACATTGAGCTGCCGCCCTGCCCGGACCGAGCCGTGGCAGGCCATGGTGGCGAGCACCAGATCGAGTTTCTCACCCAATAAAATTGCATCACCGTGCTTGGCGATATCGTCGGCTATATCCTGCAGCAATTTGTGCGGATTCGCCTGGCCCAAAGCGTGCGGCACAGCGCGGACAAGCATTGCATCGGGGCCGAACCGTTCGATAACCAGTCCGAGTTCGGCCAGTTTGGCGATGGCATCTTCCAGCCTGTCGCAAGACGGTTCATCCATCTCAACCACATCGGGCATAAGCAGCGCCTGACTGCGCTTGATCGCGTCTTCCGCACCTGCAGCGCGCAGTCTTTCCAGCACGAGCCGTTCATGCGCGGCGTGCTGGTCCACAATCACCAATCCGTCCGCAGCCTCTGCAACGACATAGGTGTTGGCGACCTGACCGCGCGCGATGCCGAGCGGGAAATTGGCCGCATCCTGATCAATCTCCTCTGCGGTTTCGGCGCGGCCTTGCAGCGGAGCCAACACCTCGCCGCTGTCGGGGTCAATTTGCGGGCTGTAAGGGTGAGAGGGAGACTGAACGTGGGACGGAGTGGGAGCAGCATTACTCTGCCCCCAATCCCTTCCTTCGAAAATAGAACGCAGCGCAGGAGCCGGTTCCGCCCGCACAGGTTCGGGCTGCCAGCGCCCCATGGCGGCTGCATCCGGTGACTGCGCGCTGCGCCGGTCACCAGTCGCCAGCGCTTGCCGCAAGCCGGAGACGATAAAGCCGCGAACCGCCTGACTGTCGCGGAAGCGGACCTCTGTTTTCGCAGGATGGACATTCACATCCACATCGGCGGCGGGGATATCGAGGAACAGTGCCAGTACCGCATGACGGTCCCGCGCCAGCATATCCGCATAAGCGCCCCGTACCGCTCCGGTCAGTAGCCGGTCTTTCACAGGCCGGCCATTCACAAACAGATATTGATGATCCGCGACACCGCGATTGTAAGTTGGCAAACCCGCAACGCCGGTCAGGCGCATTTCACCGCGTTCCAGATCAATGCCGACCGCATTATCCGCCAATTCGCGCGCAACAATTTCCGCCACGCGTGTAGCCACATCATCGCTCGCTTGTAGGGCAAGGACGCGTCGTTCGCCGTGATCCAGCGTAAAGGCGATATCCGGTCTGGCCATGGCCAGCCTGCGCACCACATCCATGCAGGCGCCATACTCGCTGCGCGGCGTGCGGAGGAACTTTCGGCGCGCGGGTATCTTGGCAAAGATATTCTCAACGCGCACCCGTGTACCATGGGGGAGCGCGGCAGGCTCGTCTTCCTCTACGACACCATGATCGACAATTTTGCGCCAGCCCTGCTCCGCCCCGTGCATCCTGCTTTCCAGCGTAAACCGGGCAACGCTGGCAATCGAAGGGAGAGCTTCACCGCGGAAACCCAAAGTGGTCACTTGCTCAATTGCTTCGTCGGGTAGTTTCGAGGTCGCGTGGCGTTCCAGCGCAAGCGCCATGTCTTCGGGTGACATACCGCATCCGTCATCAGTAATTTCAAACCGGGTCAGACCGCCTTCAATCAATTTAATTGCGATCCGGCTGGCACCGGCATCAATCGCATTCTCGACCAATTCCTTCAGCGCAGCCGCTGGCCGTTCTACAACTTCACCCGCAGCAATACGGTTTACAAGTGTCTCTGGAAGGCGGCGGATTTGCGGCATATTGGAAGTCTAGCGATGAAGCGGCCCTATTTCGAGGCCAGCGGTGGAAAAACCCGTGCAGTAACCGCATAAATTTTTGGCATTTTTCCGGCGTATTCGTTAAAGGGGGTCAATCCCACCAAAAGCCGGGCCGTAGCTATCGCAATTCCCTGCGATAAGGGCCTAAGAATTATACGGAAATACCCTAGAATGAGCTTCTTCTCCAATCTGTTCAAATTCGGTTCGCAAAACATGGCGATCGACCTCGGCACCGCGAACACGCTGGTCTATGTGCAAGATCAGGGCATCATCCTGAACGAACCCTCTGTGGTGGCCATGGAAACCATCGGCGGCTTTAAAAAAGTCAAAGCGGTTGGCGATGAAGCGAAAATGATGATGGGCAAGACGCCCGATAGTATTGAAGCCATCCGCCCGCTGCGTGACGGCGTGATTGCGGACATCGAAATTGCCGAGAAGATGATCGAGTATTTCATCAAGAAGGTTCACGGCCGCAACACAATGTTCCGCTATCCTGAAATCACAATCTGTGTACCTTCCGGCTCCACGTCGGTTGAACGCCGCGCAATTCGTGACGCAGCCAGCAATGCCGGCGCGAGCGAAGTCTATCTGATCCTTGAGCCGATGGCTGCTGCTATCGGGGCGGATATGCCAGTGACCGAACCCGTTGGTTCGATGGTCGTGGATATTGGCGGCGGCACAACAGAAGTTGCCGTTCTATCGCTTCGCGGCTTGGCCTACACCACTTCGGTACGCACTGGCGGTGACAAGATGGACGAGGCGATTGTCTCCTACGTTCGCCGGCACCACAACCTGCTGATCGGGGAATCCACAGCAGAGCGGATCAAGAAAGATTATGGCTGCGCGATTGTGCCGGAAGACGGCATCGGTGAGACGATAACTTTGAAAGGCCGCGATCTGGTCAACGGCGTGCCCAAAGAAATCACAATCAACCAAGCGCATATCGCAGAGGCATTGGCTGAACCTATCGGCGCGATTGTTGAAGGCGTGCGCATCGCGCTGGAAAACACCGCTCCGGAACTGGCTGCCGATATCGTCGATCAGGGTATCGTATTGACCGGCGGCGGCGCGCTTATCGCCGGACTTGACGAACATCTTCGCGAAGAAACCGGCCTGCCGGTCAGCATCGCTGAAGACCCGCTTTCCTGTGTTGCAGTCGGAACCGGCCGCGCGATGGAAGATCCCATTTACCGCGGCGTCTTAATGACAGCATAATCGGGGGCCCGATATGGCGCCGTCTTCCTCTCGGCATTCAAGCTATTCCCGGCGTGCGCAATACGGCCTGTTTACAGGATATGTTGTGGCCGGGATTGGTGCGCTCATCGGCGCGATATTGCTGGGACTATCCTTGTTCAACCCAACCGCATTCAGCGGCGCCCGCGGTGTCGCGAACGATGCCGCACGCCCTCTGAATGAAGGCGGCGCAGTTGCGCGAACGACCAGTCAAAGCTGGTACGACTCAATTTCGGGATATTACCGCGCAGGCAGCCAGAATGCCGAATTAAAGAGGGAAGCAGAGCTGGCCCGCATACGCCTCGCAGAAGCTGACGCTTTGCAGGGCGAGAATGCGCGGCTGAAGGCGCTGCTTGATTTGTCGAAAGACGAAGTCGAGCCTGTGGTTGTTGCCAGATTGATCGGGTCAACATCCTCCAGCGCCCGCCGCTTCGCCTATCTGGGTGCAGGCCGAACTGACGGAGTCGAAGTTGGTATGCCTGTGCGCAGCCCGCGCGGTGTCGTTGGCCGGGTATTGGAAGTCGCGCAAAACACCTCGCGCGTGCTGCTACTCACCGACAGCCAGAGTGTACTGCCGGTGCGGCTGTCTGACGAAGACGTTGTCGCTTTTGCCGAAGGGCGCGGCGACGGAATGTTGCAAATCCGGCTGATTAATCTGGGCATCAACCCGCTGGAGGAAGGTGACGTGATGGTGACATCGGGCACGGGCGGATATTACCGGCCCGGAATTGCCGTCGCCATTGTCACGGAGATCACCAGCGACGGCGGAATTGCGCGAATCATTAGCGACCCTATGGCGACTGACTTTGTTTCTGTTGAACCAATCCATCAGCCTGAAGCGATTACAACCGCCAGCATAGCTGCGGACGCTCCGATTGAACCGGAAACGGTCAGCGATGACACTGCTGATGGTGGCGGCGACAGCGAATAATGGACAGAGTAAACCCAAATGCCCGCAGCGATGCGTATGGCAGCCGGATTAACAGGGATCACTCTCCGGTTCTGGTTTACAGCATCCCGGTCTTGTCAGTCCTGGCGGCATCAATGCTGCCAAGCTTGATCCTCGCCAGTAGCGTACCGATTGTTCCCCCGTTTGGTTTTCTAATGCTGCTTGGCTGGCGTCTGGTCAGGCCCGGCCTTTTCCCGGTCTGGGCCGGTTTTCCTTTGGGTGCCTTCGATGATTTATTCAGCGGGCAGCCATTCGGTTCCGCTATTCTGCTCTGGTCGTTGGTGATGATCGGGATAGAAATAATCGAAGCACGGTTTCCTTGGCGCAGTTTTGTCCAAGACTGGATGACGTTCAGCATGGTGATAATCGGCTATATTCTTGCGGCTATGCTGTTCTCGGGCGCAGATGTAACGATACCCGGTATTATTGCAGTCGGACCACAAGCCTTGCTGTCATTGTTATTGTTCCCCATTATCGCCCGCATGGTGGCCCGATTTGACAGATTCCGGCTTATGCGCGTGAGGACAGTTGGCTGATGCGAAAGAAGCGTCGGCAAACCCCTGTCACCTCCAATACTCTCAAAAGCCGCTTTGATCGCCGCAGTTTCGTGTTGGCTTCGGTGGGCGGCGGTATCGGGACTTTGCTCGCCGTACGGATGGGTTATCTCTCCATCGCCGAGAATGAAAAATACAAGACCGAGTCCGAGAGCAACCGCGTAAATCTGACGCTGATACCTCCGCGTCGCGGTTGGCTGCTGGACAGGAACGGTGCCCCCCTCGCCTCGAACAGAGCGGATTTCCGGGTCGATATTATCCCCGAACGCACGCCTGATGCGGAAAAGACGCTGGATACTCTGGGTGAACTTCTCGGCTACGAACCGCAGAAGATTCAGGATCTGAAAGACTCGGTTGAGGATGCGCGCGGGTTTCAGCCCGTGGAAGTTGGCACCGGCCTGACATTTGACCAGTTTGCCGCAATCAGCGTCCGCCTACCGGACCTTCCCGGCGTGGTTCCGCAGCGCGGGTTCACCCGTTTCTACCCAACAGGCCCTTCTGTGGGTCATTTGATCGGCTATGTGGGCCCTGCATCTGCCGAAGAATACGAACTCGACCGCAACCCCCTGCTCATCACACCGGGTTATAAAATCGGCAAAGACGGCTTGGAAAAGCAGTTCGAGCAGGAGCTGCGCGGCGTCCCGGGCGCCCGGCGCGTAGAAGTCACCGCCTCTGGCCGTATTGTGCGCGATTTGGACACCCGCCGTGACGTTCAGGGTGATCCGGTCAAGCTGACAATTGACGGACCGCTGCAGGATTATGCGGCGCGGCGCATTGGTTTGGAGTCCGGATCCGTTGTCGTCATGGATTGCCTGACTGGCGATTTGCTGTGCATGGCATCAATGCCCAGCTTCGATCCGAACAGCTTTTCCGACGGGATCGGCCGGGTGGAATATTCGATGCTGCGCGAGGATGAACGTGTTCCGCTGCGCAACAAGGTTTTGAAGGGGTTGTATCCTCCGGCCTCGACCGTGAAACCGATGGTCGGGATGTCTTTCCTCAAAGAAGGAATCGACCCCGAAGAAACCGTGTTTTGCGGCGGGGGACTGCGCGTCGGAAACCGGGTGTTCCGGTGCTGGAACAGGCGCGGCCACGGCCATGTAAACATGGCAAAGGGCATCTATCAAAGCTGCGATGTCTATTTCTACCATTTGGCCCAGCGCACGGGCATGGATCCGATTGCAGCGATGGCGAGACGCTACGGCATGGGGCAGGAATTTCCGATCCCGGTCACCAGCCAGTTCTACGGCACCGTGCCCGATCCGGCGTGGAAACAGAAAAAATATGACCGGCCCTGGGCGGCGTTTGACACCGTCAACGCGACCATCGGGCAAGGCTATATGCTGTCAAACCCCTTGCAATTGGCGGTTATGGCGACGCGCCTGGCAACCAGTAAAGTTGTTATGCCGCGTCTGGTTCTGAACGATAAAGTCCCGAACTTTGAAGACATGGGTGTTTCGGATGAGCACAAGCTGGCTGTGCGCAAAGCGATGAGCGACGTGGTCAATGGGCCCGGAACGGCGCGGCGCGGCCAGCTTCCGATTTCAGACGTTCTGATGGCCGGCAAAACCGGCACCGCACAGGTTGTTTCGCTAACCAAATCCGATGGCCGATCCGGCCCTTGGAAGTATCGTGACCACGGCCTGTTTATCTTCTTCGCCCCTTATGACAATCCGCGTTACGCGGGTGCGGTGGTGATCGAACATGGTGGCGGTTCTGGTGCCGCATATCCGATTGCGCGTGATGTCATGACCTTCATGTTCGACCCCGGCAAAGGCATGGATGCGCTGCGGCGGTATGAAAGCCAATGGGGCGGCACTGCGCAGCAGCGTCTGGAACGCAAATATGCGCGCTATGCTGCCGAGGCTGGAGAGGACGTCCTGCCCCAACCCACCCGCGATGAGGAAATCTTCGCCCGTGTGGATGCAGAAGCCCGTATGGTTGCCGAAGAAACGGTTGAAGAAACTGCAGACGCGGCAATCAACCGGTCACAGAATGTCGACAGCACTTCCGCAGGCACGCCGCGATGAACCGGATTGTTCCTGCCCCGATTGCAAGGCAGCCATGGGCAATGCTGGTGCCTTTATTGTTGCTGGTGGCATTTGGCGGCGCGGTGTTGTTCTCTGCTGCAGGCGGCAATTTCGATGCCTTTGCCAAGGGGCATCTGATCCGCTTCTCTTTGTTCCTGCTGGTCGCAGCCATCATGGTTTGGTTCCCCCGCGATCTGGTCAAGTTCATGGCGTACCCGGTCTATGGCGTAGTCGTGCTTTTGCTGGTCGCGGTTGAGGCAGTGGGTGCAATGGGCGGCGGAAGTCAGCGCTGGCTCGAGCTAGGCTTTATGCGCATCCAGCCCTCGGAATTGATGAAACCGGCCATCGTCCTCGCTCTTGCGCATTTCTATTCAACGCTGCCTGGCGGAATGGTTCAAACATGGCGCGCGCTGGTTCCGGCGGGCGCGCTAATCGCGGTGCCAATGGCGCTCGTTTTGCTGCAACCGGACCTCGGCACATCGCTGGCGATTGCTTTTGGCGGCGCTGTAGTGATGTTTCTCGCCGGACTTCCGATGCGGTGGTTCGTGGGTGCTGGAGCGGCGGCGGCGGTGGCCGTTCCCCTGCTCTATTTCTTTGGCCTGAAAGAGTATCAGCAGAGGCGCGTCACCACCTTCCTCGATCCCGAAAGCGATCCGCTCGGCTCCGGCTATCACATCACCCAATCAAAAATCGCAATCGGTTCGGGCGGGGTCAGCGGGAAAGGCTTTAACGAAGGCTCCCAAAGCCACCTTAATTACTTGCCCGAACCGCATACCGACTTTGTTTTTGCGACAATGGCGGAAGAATGGGGCTTTCTCGGCGGCTTGTTTGTTCTATTTGCTTTCGGGATGATCTTGAAATGGGGGCTAGGCGTGGCCCGGCGATCCAATGACAGGTTTGCCAAATTGCTGGCAGCAGGAATGGTTGCCACGATCTTCTTCTACGTGTGTATCAACCTGATGATGGTTATGGGATTGGCTCCCGTAGTCGGGATTCCATTGCCGTTTATGAGCCATGGCGGATCATCCATGATGACCAATATGATCTGTATTGGAACGCTGATGATGGTGAATGGCTGGAACCGAAACCAGCCCAAAACCGGCATTTATTAAGCACCATATCCGGCGAAAATTCCACCGCGCGGACTGCTAGCCCTTCTCAAGGCGAAATCCTGCCCTATATGCAGCGCTTCTGATCGCATCGCGACTCGCAGGTTTTCGGACCGGGATCGATTTGGAAAGCTGCCCGTTTGACAGCAATCACTATGTGGACCCTTAGCTCAGTTGGTAGAGCGTCTGACTCTTAATCAGAATGTCGTTGGTTCGATCCCAACAGGGTCCACCAAACCTTCCCGTTTTCACTTTCCACATTTTCACGCAGGCGCTAACGCCCGGCGCAACGGATATTTATGGAGCCCACACAATGGCGCGTTTTCTAATTGTCGAAGCCCGGTTTTATGACCACTTGAACGATATGCTGATTGCCGGCGCGCGCGCCGCTCTGGAAAATGCCGGACATGAGGTCGAGGTGCTCACCGTGCCGGGTGCGCTTGAGATTCCGGGCACTATCTCAATGGCGGCCGATAGCGGCCAGTATGACGGTTTTGTAGCCATTGGCGTGGTCATTCGCGGCGAAACATATCACTTCGAAATCGTTGCCGGAGAAAGCGCGCGCGGAATTCTGGCGCTGACGATGGATGGCATTGCCATCGGCAATGGTATCATCACGGTAGAGAATGAGGAACAGGCGCTCGTCCGTGCGGATGCGTCGCAAAAGAATAAGGGCGGTGAAGCTGCAGCTGCCGCAATCGCTTTGCTTGAAATGCAGACGAAATTCGCAGCTTAAGCTCCGTCCAGATACTCTGTCAGGTCAAACGGTCCGTAAGGTCCCAAGATCAGTTGCTCAAAAATCCCGATGCCTTGCTCGCCATTATTTGCGGCGGCTTGGCAAATCGCCTGCACGTGAAGATTTTCGGGCTGCAGCGGGTCGAGCGATGTGAGATCAATATCTTCACGCGCGACCGATAGAGATCCATGGTTCAAACCGTGGCCCCAATCGGGCGAAGTGTAACCGATACCGCGCATTTGAAAACGGCTGACAGCCGTGAGTGAAATCTCGCTTGGCGCGCCGGGGACTTCTAGTCTCAATACTCCTGAGCCGGGCCATCGCGTTCCCGCTATTAGCTGCGTTTCCAGCGTCCCTTTACCCTCACGAATATCATCAACCGACCCGCCAGTGGGAACCCAGGCAGCCCGGCTGTTCCACGCCGATCCGTCAGGATGTGCGTTCAAATGGTAGAACAATGAACCGCCGGGCAGATTGATCGGGGTCCATTGCCAAAAGAATGTAGGAGCCGCGATCCCGGGCATTGGCTGAGTATCGCGCGCGCCAACCGGCCGGACGCCCCAGCTTCGGTCCCGCGTGCCGAGTGTCCCTTTGGCCATTTCGTGCCGCTTGCCGTCACATTCGATCCAGCCACTATAAGACCCGTTCTGAGTCATCCTGGTATAATCCATGAAGGTGCGCGGTCCGATGCGGTGCGTGAAACGCGGTTCTTCAATTGGAAAAGCCCGTGCCTCAAAAGTGAATTCTGCGGCCAAGCCGTCAGTCTCTGCCACCGACACGCGCAATATCTCCAACGGTTCGATGATCTCGATCCGGATTGGGCCGACTTCCAGAGCCATCCGCTCCATGCCCAATTCGCGGCTTGCATGGATGCAATGCTGCTTACCGTCCTGAACGAATGAGAAATGTGCATCGGCCACATCAAGGTGTGGATACACCCCGAAGGCCAGAGCGAAAAAGCCGCTGCCATCAGGCGCATAGCCGTTGAAGAAATACCGGTCATAGAAATTGCGGTCGGTGCCGGAATAAGCAACCGGTTCGGGTGTTTGATGAAGCGGAAATTCATCACCGCGGCTAAGAACCATCTGAATTCTCCAAAATTCGCAACGCATCGAGTTCCATCACGAGGTCCGATGCGCCTTCCGCCATCGACTGGAAAATGGCCTCGCTGCGGGCGTTATGTTCTACGAATGCGGCGCTAAACACCGCTGTCGCTACGCCGTGGATTGCGCCTCGCGCATACCCCTCGGATCTGCGGACGTCGTCCAAATCAGGCCCTCCATTCGCAATCAGGGCGCGGCGATAGGCGGACAGTAGGTCGGCCTCACTCGCTTGGCGCAAACCAGACCCGATACCTGCACCCATAAAATACCCTAGATCGGTTAGCGGGTCTCCGACTGATATCGTTTGCCAATCCAGCGTAACCATCGGCTCGCGCCCGTTTTTGATTGAGAACAGCACATTATCGAGCCGGAAATCCCCATGGACTACGCACGGTCCAGTCGGTGCCGGCCCATTGTAAAGCGCATCCGATCGCGCCCCCAACCGCCGGATCGTATCCAGCTGGTCAACGCTCATTTTGCCAGCATATCGCGCCAGAAAAGCATCGGTCGCCCCCGGATATCCGGCAGCTGCAAAGGCGCGAACATTTGCGTTTGGCGCCAAAAACGGCAGATCAATTAGAGCCGCATTTTCATAGGTCGGGCCATGCAGACAGGCCAGCTCTTGCACCGCATGCTGGGCTTGCGAAAGGCTGCAGCTCGTAAGTTGATCCCCTTGTTCAGCCGGCCCGCAATCTTCCATCAGCAGCAGGAAATCACCGGAATCTGCGTCATGCTCTGCGAAATATATCTTGGGCGTTCGCGTGGCGATATGCGGGGCAACATGGCGGTAGAAGCCGACCTCTTTCTCATATAGCTGCATGGAAACGGCTGTGCTTCGGCTGGTTGCATCGGCTGCCGGAATCTTCGCTGCAAGGTTGGTTGGTAGATGCGCAGTCGCATCTTCTCCATAACCGATTTGCAGGCGTATACTATCACCGACCAAACCCGCGCCGATGGGTGTCCACCGAACGGAATCGACACAGCTTCCCAGAACCGAGGAAAGAAACTCGGGTGTTATAGACGCCGGCTTGGTCGGAATATCGCCCAATCTGCTCTCCCTGTCAGGACAGCCTATGGCCTCGTTTCCAACCTAGCAATGTTTTTGGCAATCGCGCGGCAGAGCGGCTGGTTAGCCAAAGCAGCTTGCACCCGCATAAACCGCACTGGCGCCCAGCTCTTCCTCGATACGGATGAGTTGGTTGTATTTCGCCAAACGATCGGAACGGGCCAGCGAACCGGTTTTGATTTGCCCGCAATTTGTCGCAACCGCCAGATCCGCAATCGTTGCATCTTCTGTCTCGCCCGAACGGTGCGACATAACGGAGGTGTACCCCGCACGGTGAGCAATATCGACTGCTTGCAGGGTCTCGGTCAATGTTCCGATCTGGTTGACTTTTACCAGCAGGGAATTGGCCAGCCCCTTCTCGATTCCCATGCTCAGCCGCGCAGGATTGGTTACGAACAGGTCATCGCCAACCAGCTGAACCGATTTGCCGATCTTGTCTGTCAGAGCCTTCCAGCCATCAAAATCGTCTTCATCCATGCCGTCTTCAATCGAGCGGATCGGATAATCATCGCACAGAGCCGCGAGATAGTCAGCCATTTCGGTCGGAGAAAGCGACTTGCCCTCACCAGAGATTTCGTACTTGCCGTCCTTGAAAAATTCACTCGAAGCGCAGTCCAAAGCCAAGGCAATTTCTTCGCCCGGTTTGAAGCCTGCTTTCTCAATCGAGGCCATAATGAAATCCAGTGCGTCCCGTGTGCTGGCCAGATCAGGTGCAAAACCACCTTCGTCTCCTACTGCGGTTGCCAGACCTTTTTCGGACAGACCTTTCTTGAGCGTGTGGAACACCTCGGCGCCCCACCGCACCGCTTCCGCCATGCTGTCTGCGCCTACAGGCATGATCATAAATTCCTGAATATCGATCGGATTGTCAGCGTGTTCACCGCCATTGATGATGTTCATCATCGGCACGGGAAGAACGTGTGCGGATACGCCGCCGACATAGGCCCATAGCGGCATCCCGCGTGCAGCAGCGGCGGCTTTGGCCACTGCCATGCTGGTGCCCAAAATCGCATTGGCACCCAAGCGGGCTTTGTTTTCGGTTCCGTCCAGATCAATCATCGCCAGATCGAGATCGCGCTGGTCTTCCGCATCCAGTCCCAGCAGAGTTTCGGCGATTTCGCCATTCACCGCAGCAACCGCATTGATGACGCCTTTGCCCAAATAGCGGTCCTTATCCCCATCACGCAGCTCCACCGCCTCATGCGCACCCGTGGAGGCACCCGAAGGCACGGCTGCACGGCCAAAACTACCATCTTCCAGCAGGATATCGACTTCGACCGTTGGGTTGCCCCGGCTATCAAGAATCTCGCGGCCGTGAATGTCGATAATGGCAGTCATTTTAAGCTCCGGATCGAATGGTGTTGTAATCTACTAACACACCCTCCATATACAGAGGGCGATGACGTTGTTTTGCGCCATATGCCCCGGAACAAAAGGGCGCAAGCTGCGTTGTGATAATGAAGGACCGGAAACCGTATGCACGGCCCCTGTCCCAACTATTTGAATAGAGGAAAGACCAATGGCCACCACGAAACCTGCAGCTACTAAACCTGCAAAAACTACCAAGCCAAAAACTGTGAAAAAGCCGGCAGCAGCAAAACGCACGACCAGTGCGAAGGCCGCAACCAAGCCGGTTGATGAAGCTAAAACCCGTTTCAACGCAGCGCTTGACGAAGCGCGCGCTGGTGCCGCCGCTTTGAAAGACGAAGCAGCGAACCGCGCGGTTGCCTATCGCGATCAAGCGAAAGATCGTTCCGAAGATCTAACCGGTGATGCGAAACAGCGCGCCAGCGAGCTCGCTGTTGAAGCTAAAGCCAAAGCAAGCGACGGAATTGCGACGCTTGGTAAAGCCGTTTCCGAAAATGCAGGCCTGATCGACGAGAAACTCGGCGAAAAATATGGCGATTATGCGCGGTCCGCTTCTCGTAAACTGCAAGAAACCTCTGCCACGCTCGACAGCAAAAGTGTCGAAGAACTTGGCGAAGATGCGCGCGAAGCTGTGCGCAAAAGCCCAGGCATGGCCATCGGTATCGCAGCAGTAGTCGGCTTCATGTTTGCGCGTTTGTTCTCGGGCGGCCGCGACTAAAATTTGACGCCCAGCGGGCATTTTAGGGGAAAGCGCCGCATGGCCAATGATAGCCTGCCTGATGCAGGGATTGATACTGATTTAGATATCGAGCAGTCAGGGGACGCAGAACCGCGTTCTCTGACTGATGATATTAGCGCTCTGTTTGATGACGGTAAGACGTATGTCGAAGCCGAGTTGGCGTTTCAGAAAACCCGGCTCGGTTACGCAGCTAATAACGGAAAATCGGGTATTGGTCTGATCCTGGCAGCATTGGGGTTTTTGCACTTGGCTTTGATCGGCCTCGTTGTAGGCGGGATTATCAGCCTCATTCCCTATGTCGGCCCGCTCCCAGCGACTATGATAGTCGTCGGTACGTTGCTTGTTGGAACCGCTATATTCTTGCTACTGGCGAAAAGGCGGTTCGGTAATGTCTCAGACGCGTTCAAGGACGATCTCTGATGTCTTCTAACGCTAGTAAACGTCAGATGGCCGAAGACCGCGCACTGCGCGATGCTGCGCGCGCTCTGGTCGAAGCAGATCTCAGTCATCTCAAATCGGATCTGAGCTTCAAGGGAATTGCCCCGCGGCTAAAGGACCGGATGACCGAAGGCGCTGTCGATGTTTTTGAAGAGGCTACAGAGGCCGCCGAAAGCAACCGCGGTGTTTTATTGACGCTATTGGCGGCGGTCGCAATCTGGTTCGCACGAAATCCGATTCTCGAGCTGTTTAGCGATCTGGACCAAGCCGAGGCTGATGGCGCCGAGCCTGAGACTGAAGATTTAAACTAGACCAGCCCCCTCCCCCTTGCCTGGTCTGTATCAATTGAAAGGAACTTATTGTGTCTACGCAGGAAAAACGTGACGAATTAAAAGCCAAAATTGAAGCTGCCGAAGCTCGCAATGAAGAGCGAACCTTTGCAAAACTGGCGCAGGATACTGCGGATAGTGCGACCAGCTTCGTGAAAGAGCACCCGCTCGCCGCCGTCGCAGGCGTGGCAGTCCTGGGCGTGGCCATTGGCGCCATGACCCGTCCGGGCCGCCGGATCGGCCGTCAAGCAGGACAGCGCGCCAGCAAATTTGCCGGATATGCGACCGAACTCGGTGTTGCTTACGCAACCGGACTGCTCGATGCAGCGGGCGATGCTGCGGCAACCGGAAAAGACAAGCTGGAAGACTTCAGCGATGCGCTGAACGACAATGCCTCGGCTGTGAAACGAAATGCGGCATTCCGCACCGGCAACGCAGCTGCAGCCGCCCGCGCCATAACACGCGAAGCTGGCAAACGGGCTGGCAGGACAGTCCGGGATATGCGGTCCCGCGCTTCCCGCTAACAAACGTAAGCAGGCACGTTTGACAGAATTGGCGCGGCGGGCTTGCCTGCTGCGCCATTTTCTTTAAGTGCGGGCCAACACCTCCCCAGAGCCGGAAAACACATTATGGAAAAGAAGAAACCCAGCCAGACTTTGCACCTTGTGATGGGCGGGCGCGTGTCCGATCCCCGATCGATGGATTTCCAAGATCCTGAAAGCATCCACGTCGCAGGCGTGTTCAGCGATTATGACAATGCGGTTGAAGCATGGCGCGGTAACGCGCAGCGTACCGTTGACGATGCAGAAATGAAGTATGTCATCGTGCCGCTGCACGAATTGCTCACACCCGAAGCTTAAGTATCATTGGCATACGTGATTCGTCCGTACCGCGATGATGATGCGGAGGCTCTTTCAGAGCTATGCCTTGCGTCCATTCGGGAAATCGGGCGGTTCGGCTATAACCCGCTACAAATCGCCGCTTGGGCCGGTCGACATCCCAATGCCGATCGGTATCGAGAACGAGTGGCCGGCGGTCACGCGATCTTTGTCGCGTCGGATAATTCTGACGCACCGGTAGGTTACGCCTTGTTAGAACCGGACGGACACCTAGATCACCTGTATTGCCACCCGCAGCATACGCGGCAGGGCCTGGCCGACGAATTATTGGCAGCAGCAGAAATGCACGCGGCTACGCTTGGTCTAAACAGGCTCTTTACAGAAGCGAGCGAACTGGCCCGCGGCGCATTCGAACGCGCCGGTTACGCGGTAACGCACCGGCGCGATTTCGAAATCGAACACGCTGGACAGCAAGTGCCCATTCATAATTATGCGATGGAAAAGACGCTGGGATAACAGCGACTTATCGAGCGGCTTTAGATATACTCGATTTTGTCAATAAGGTAGAATTTATCGCCTGACGGGACGGTAACCTCAACTTCGTCTTCCAGATTTTTGCCGATCAGCGCGCGGCCAATGGGCGAATTATAGGAAATACGGCCGCTGCCAACATCTGCCTCTGTCTCACCAACAATCTGGTATTTGATCGGCTTGTCGTCTTCATCAAGCAAAGTAACCGTTGCGCCGAATACAACCTTGTCGCCCGACAAAGTTTTCGGATCGATAATCTGAGCGCGGCTGACCTTGCTTTCAATATCGCCGATCATGGCCTCTACCTGGCCCTGACGTTCCTTCGCGGCGTGATATTCCGCATTCTCTGACAGATCACCATGCGCGCGCGCTTCTTCGATCGCATCGACGATTTTCGGGCGTTCTGCGCGTAATTCCTTGAGTTCCGCCGTTAGCTTTTCATAGCCCTCGGCAAGCATTGGAACCTTTTCCATTGTAACCCCAATCTACTTTAAATGCCTGTCCTGAAAGACAATTCGCCGCCGTGCCGCCCCTTCTGGGAGCGACTCAATTCCGGAAGCAATGTCAGGAGAAGTCGTCTATTTCTTAGCTATAATAGTCTTGGAGTGACCGCACTTCAAGCGCACTGGGCTTAACAACGCGAATTGCCTCTGCTGTCGCGAGCGATGCGGCGGCAGTAGTATAGTACGGAATCTTCATTTCCAATGCAGTTGCGCGGATAGATTTACTGTCGATAAGGCTTTGCCATCCCTCGGTCGTATTGAAGACCAGGGCAATTTCACCATCGATCATCTTATCGACAATATGCGGTTGCCCCTCGGCCACTTTATTGACGCGCTCGACGCTCAGCCCCTGCTCGGTCAGATAACGCTGCGTCCCGCCTGTTGCGACGACAGAGAAACCGCATTCGATCAGCGTTTTTATCGCCGGCAGGATAATCGGCTTATCGCCTTCTTTCACCGACACGAACACCACACCGCCGGTCGGCAATGTTACCCCAGCCCCTAGCTGAGATTTGAAGAATGCGGTGGCAAAATCATTGTCGATGCCCATCACTTCGCCGGTGGACTTCATTTCTGGTGTAAGAACAGGGTCAGATCCCGGGAAACGTCCGAACGGGAAAACAGCTTCCTTCACGGCCATATAGGGCAGATCGCGCTTGAATGGCGGGAATGTGTCGAGCTTTTCGCCCGCCATCACCCGGCTGGCGATTTTCGCCACAGGCTGCCCGATGGCCTTCGCGACAAAGGGAACGGTCCGGCTGGCGCGCGGATTTACCTCGATCAGATACACTTCACCGTCTTTTACGGCAAATTGCACATTCATCAGGCCGCGCACGCCAAGCGCCATAGCCAGCGCCTCTGCCTGACGCTCCATTTCGTCCACGATTTCAGTCGGTAACGAATATGGCGGGATCGTGCAGGCGCTGTCGCCAGAATGGACCCCCGCTTCCTCGATATGCTGCATTACGCCGGCAATCACGACCTGATCGCCATCGCATAGCGCATCCACATCGCATTCGATCGCATCGCGCAGATACTGGTCAACCAGGACCGGGCTTTCACCCGAAACATTCACAGCCGTTCTGATGTAATCATCCAGCTGCGCTTCGCTATCGACGATTTCCATCGCGCGGCCGCCCAGCACGTAAGACGGGCGCAAAAGAACCGGATAGCCAATGCGGGCCGCCACGGCAGCCGCTTCATCGCGGCTATACGCGATTCCGTTATCGGGCTGCTTCAGCTTGAGCTTGCTCACCAGCTTGGCAAAACGCTCCCGATCTTCGGCCAGATCAATCGCATCGGGGCTGGTACCGAGAATTGGAATCCCTGCATCTTCAAGGGCTTGCGCAAGTTTAAGTGGCGTCATGCCGCCAAATTGCACAATGACGCCAACCAGCTCGCCGCTCTGCTGTTCGACGCGCAGGATTTCCAGCACATCCTCTGCCGTCAGTGGTTCAAAATAGAGCCTGTCAGAAGTGTCATAATCGGTTGAAACCGTTTCCGGGTTGCAGTTGATCATGATCGTCTCAAAGCCGGCTTCCTCCAGCGCGAAACACGCATGGACGCAGCAATAATCAAACTCGATGCCCTGCCCGATCCGGTTCGGGCCGCCGCCTAGAATTACGATCTTGCGCCGGTCGCTGGGCATTGCCTCGTCTTCGGCCTCACCAAAGGTCGGAGCTTCATATGTGGAGTACATATAAGGCGTGATCGCCTCGAACTCGGCGGCGCAACTATCGATGCGCTTGAAAACCGGCAGAACGCCCAGTTTATGGCGTAGATCGCGAACTTCCTGCTCGGATGTCGCGCCAGCCATGGCTTGCAATGCATCATGCAGCAGGCCGGAACGGCGCGCCTGTGTTTCACCCATACCGCCGGCGACACCCACAGAACGAACCGCCAAGGTAGCCAGGCGCTTATCGGAAAAGCCCATGCTCTTCAGTTTTCGCAAGCCCGCAGCATCACCGGGTAAGCCATTGGAAGAGATATCTTTTTCAGCTTCGACAATCTCTTCGATCTGGCGCAGGAACCACGCATCATAACCGGTGATCGGCTGAACATCTTCGACTGACAAACCTTCGCGGAACGCCTGCGCGACCTTGAGCAAACGGTCCGGTGTACGTTTGGAAAGCGAGGCGGTGATCACATCGCGGTGCACCCCTTCCAGCTCCGTCACACGGTTGAAGCCGTCCAAATCGGTTTCCAGCCCGCGTAGAGCTTTCTGCATAGATTCCTGAAAGTTACGGCCAATAGCCATAACTTCCCCAACCGATTTCATCGCGGTTGCCAGCTCTATTTTGGTGCCCTTGAACTTTTCGAAGGCGAAACGCGGGATCTTTGTGACGACATAATCAATGGTCGGTTCGAAACTCGCCGGAGTTGCGCCGGTAATCTCGTTGGTAATTTCGTCCAGCGTATATCCGACAGCCAGCTTCGCTGCGACGCGCGCAATGGGGAAACCTGTTGCCTTGGATGCCAGAGCCGAGGAACGCGATACGCGCGGGTTCATTTCAATCACGATCAACCGGCCATCGGCGGGATTTACCGCGAACTGGACGTTGGAACCGCCTGTTTCTACGCCGATTTCCCGCAAAACATTCAGCGATGCAGTGCGCATGATCTGGTATTCTTTATCGGTCAGCGTAAGCGCGGGGGCCACCGTGATACTGTCGCCCGTATGCACGCCCATCGCGTCGACATTTTCGATGGAGCAGATGATGATGCAATTGTCGTTCCGGTCACGGACGACTTCCATCTCGTATTCTTTCCAACCAAGCAGAGATTCCTCGATCAGAACCTCTGTGGTGGGGCTGGCATCCAGACCTTCGCGGACGATGCGTTCGAACTCGGCCTTGTTATAGGCGATACCGCCGCCTGTGCCGCCAAGGGTAAAGCTGGGCCGGATGATGCTGGGCAGCCCGGTGCGTTCAAGTATCTCATGCGCTTGTTCGACATTATGCGCGACACCGCTGCGCGCGCTTTCCAGACCGATGCTGTCCATTGCATCGCGGAAACGCTGGCGGTCTTCCGCCTTATCAATCGCATCGGCATCCGCGCCGATCATTTGTACGCCGTATTTCTCGAACACGCCCATCTTGTTGAGCGATAGCGCACAGTTCAGCGCCGTTTGCCCGCCCATCGTCGGCAGCACCGCATCGGGCCGCTCCTTCGCGATGATCTTCTCGACAATTTCGGGCGTAATCGGCTCGATATAGGTCGCATCGGCAAATTCCGGATCGGTCATAATCGTGGCCGGATTGGAATTGACGAGGATGACGCGATAGCCCTCCTCCTTCAGCGCCTTAATCGCCTGCGTGCCGGAATAATCAAACTCGCACGCCTGCCCGATAATAATCGGACCAGCGCCAATGACGAGGATGGAGGAAATGTC
>JAHDBR010000047.1:16287-18813 GCA_020630295.1 Sphingomonadaceae bacterium | reverse complement strand
CCCGTTCTCTCGGGAGCAACTTGCCGCGCCCGACATGACGTTCGCGGCTCCCCTCAGACCCGCCAAGCGCCGTCTTCGCAACCTTCTCGCGCAGATCGTCAACCAGTGCGCGATTATGCACAGCGTTCGATTTCGCATCCGGACTTTCAGGATCGAGTTTTGATGTGAGGGTAGGTGCGGTCATTTCGCGGAATCCAATTTCAAAAGGTTGTCATCAAACCATACATCTGTGTGATCGGGAGCGAGCAGAAAACGCCAACCCGATGGTAGCGTCAAGAAATCAAACACTTGCGGTAGCTCGTCGGCCAAGTGCTCCCAGCAAAGCGGTTCAAAAAAATCGGTCGCATCGGACAATTGTTCGCCCAACCAAATGTACCAGCCGTTCGATTGTCCCTCCGAGGGATGACGAAGACCATTAATCGGCCATTGTGCCGAAAGTGTCGACCGAGCGAATCCGATCACGGTATCCGGGTGCGGCGGAACAGTTTCGCCCGCTCTTTCAATCGCTACATCGCTTGGCAGGGTTAAGCGAGGTGGCAACTAACCAGCCGCCCCGATCAATTCGCGCCCTATCAGCATCCGGCGAATTTCATTCGTACCTGCTCCAATGTCCAGCAGCTTTGCATCGCGCAGATACCGCTCTACCGGCCAGTCTTTCGTGTAGCCCGCGCCGCCCAGAGCCTGCACGGCCTCTGCTGCAACTTTGAATGCATTTTCGCTCGCCAGCAAAATACAACCCGCCGCATCGAAGCGCGTGGTTTGTTCTGCATCACACGACTTTGCCACCGCATAGGTGTACGCCCGCGCCGATTGCAGCGCGACATACATATCCGCCACTTTGGCCTGCATCAGCTGGAAAGAACCAATCGGTTTGCCGAATTGCTTACGTTCACGAAGATACGGGATCACTGTGTCTAGACACGCCTGCATGATGCCCAGCTGTAATCCGGCGAGCACAACGCGTTCATAATCCAGCCCGCTCATCAAAACGCCCACGCCGCCATGCAGCGGGCCCATCACGTTTTCTTCGGGCACTTCGCAATCGTCAAACACCAGCTCTGCCGTAGGGGAGCCGCGCATACCCATCTTGTCGATTTTCTGGCCGATGCTGAAACCGGGCATATCCTTCTCGATCAGGAATGCAGTGATACCGCGGCTGCCCTGCTCCGGCGCTGTCTTGGCGTAGACCACCAGCGTATCGGCATAGGTCGCATTAGTGATCCAGAACTTGGTGCCATTGAGCACATAACCACCCTGCACAGCGTCTGCTTTCAATTTCATCGAAACAACGTCCGAGCCTGCGCTTGCCTCACTCATTGCCAGCGAACCGACGTGTTCGCCGCTGATCAGCTTCGGCAGATATTTCGCCTTCTGCTCTTCATTACCCCAACGGCGGATCTGGTTGACGCACAGGTTGGAATGCGCGCCATAAGAAAGGCCCACAGCCGCACTGGCCCGGCTAACTTCTTCAACCGCGATTACGTGTTCGAGATAGCCCAGCCCCAGCCCGCCATCTGCCTCGTCCACGGTCAGGCCGTGCAGGCCAAGTTCGCCCATCATCGGCCACAATTCCTGAGGGAACCAGTCTTCGCGATCCGCCTTGTCTGCCAGCGGTGCAATTTGTTCATCGGCAAATCGTGCAGTCGTTTCGCGAATCATTTCGGCTGTTTCGCCAAGCTGGAAGTCGAAATCGGGGGTCGCGCGCATAAAAACTCCTTGTTGCCTGTGCGCATAGACGAGCCCGCCCTGCGCCGCAAACCGGATTAAAGCCAATAGAATCAATGACAGATAATCGGGTTTTCAGCCTTGCGCAAAGTCATTGATTTGGTTCACCTTTCTCGATATTGTTGCAGTTAATGCAATGAAGATTGATTATCTGACACCTTGGCCCAACGGGAAGCCTCCGAAGCCGGAAATGTGCAATGAAGATGCACGTATGTCGGTTTTGTCGGCATACGGGCTGGATGCGCTGGAAGACGATCCTGAACTGGCGGAGATAACCCGCTACGCCTCCAAATTATGCGATGCCGATGTTGCGCTGGTCAGTTTGGTCGAAAAAGAACGGCAACGATTTCTTGCCCGCGCAGGCCTGGAAGAACGTGAAACGCCGCGCCCGACATCGTTCTGCGCGCACGCCATGCTGGAACCGGATCCAATGATTGTTCCGGATGCCAAGCTTGATCCACGGTTTGAAACCAATCCGCTGGTGTTGGGGCATCCGTTTGTGCGTTTTTACGCCGGTGCGCCGCTGATTTCGCACGAAGGCGCGCCATTGGGGTCGTTATGCGTAATCGACACCAAACCGCGCCCCGAAGGCCTGACCGAAATCCAGCTGGACGGTCTGAGAGTGCTGGCCAGTTCGGTCATGCGCCGTTTGCGTCACCGCCGAGAAAATCTCGTACAAACTGCCGAGTTGGAGCAAGGCGAGCGGCGACTGCGTACGTTAATCGACAGCCTGCCTGACATTGCCTATTCCATGCATAGCGACGGTAGTTTCGAATATATCAACGCGCAGTTTGACCGGGT
>JAHDBR010000047.1:0-16187 GCA_020630295.1 Sphingomonadaceae bacterium | reverse complement strand
CGCCAGCAACAGGCCGAGGCGAACGAGATTCTGACTCGCGAACTTTCGCACCGGATCAAGAACATTTTCGCGGTCATTGGCGGTCTGGTCCGGCTTAAAAGCCGCGAGTTCGAAAATGTTTCGTCCTTCGCAGAAGAAATTGGCGGCACGCTGGATACGCTCAACCGCGCCCATAGCTATGCCACGCAGGAACAGCCAAATGCCGCCGATACGCTGCATGGCTTGCTGGAAAAACTGCTCGCACCTTATGGCGATGTCACCGGAACGCGGATTTCGCTTACCGGTGAAGACACACAGGTTCACAGCAAATCGGCTACTCCGTTGGCACTGGTATTCCACGAGCTGGCAACCAATTGCGCGAAATACGGATCCTTTTCGGTACCCCACGGGCAAGTGGCGATTACGACAAAGCTGGAGGGTGACAATATTGTTATCCATTGGGCAGAATTGGGCGGACCGCCGCCGGTAGAAACCAAAGGCACGGGATTCGGCTCCCGGTTGGTAGAGGCAACCGTCAACGGCCAGCTCGCCGGCAATTTGACTCGCGAATTCGGCACGCAAGGTATGACCGCCATTCTGGATGTGCCGATAGCATCCCTGTAATCCTTGGCGCGCCCAAGCCCGCTGCGTCCAACATATCGCTTTGACCTGACACGGCCCGCCGCATAGGGTCCCGCCGTGCCCCGAACTGCTCAATCTTCGCCTTCTGGCCCTGCCCAAAATGTGCTGACTTTTACTGGTGTCACTAAGCAATTTGGCGAGGTGATGGCGGTCGACAATGTATCTCTTGCAATTGCTGCGAGGTCTTTTGTCGCTTTGGTCGGCACCTCCGGCTCGGGCAAGTCGACACTACTGAAAACAATCAATCGGCTGATCGAACCCGATGCGGGCACGGTCTGTCTGGACAGCACGGACGTCCGCGATATGGCGGCACCGGCTCTGCGACGGCGGATCGGGTATGTGTTTCAGGGAATCGGCCTGTTTCCCCACATGACTGTTGCCGAAAATATCGCCATCGGACCGCGCGTAGCGGGAGAGCGCTTGCCGCAATCGCGCATTGACGAGCTGCTGGACGGTGTCGAGCTGGACGGCAGCTATGCCAGCCGGATGCCATCGGAACTTTCCGGCGGGCAAAGGCAGCGCATCGGCGTCGCCCGGGCATTGGCAGGTGATCCGCAAGTGCTGCTGATGGATGAACCATTTGGGGCGCTTGATCCGGTAACGCGGGCGGCGCTGGGCATCCGGGTCCGCGCGCTGCATGATCGGCTGGGCCTGAGCACGGTGATGGTCACGCATGACATGGCCGAGGCATTATTGCTGGCTGACCGGGTGCTGGTCATGGAACAGGGCCGGATCATCGCCGATAATTCGCCGAAAGAACTGTTGGGCGGAGCAGGCGGTGACACTGCACAGGGGCTGGTTTCCGTGCCGCGTGATCAGGCCAAGGCACTGGCGGGCCTGACACCATGACCGATATTCTGGACGCACTTCTTGGTCTTGGCGACAAGCTGGCCGCGCACGTTATTCTTGCCGCAGCGGCAATTGCCTTGGGGATTGCGATTGCGCTGCCGCTCGCAGTGTGGGCCAGCCGCTCGCAGCCAGTGGCGAAAATTGCTCTGGGCTTTGCCAGTCTGGTGCAGACGATCCCGGCGCTGGCACTGCTGGCGTTGTTCTTCCCCATATTGCTCAGCCTGCGCGCCGTTTTCGGCGAAGGCTTGCCCACGCTCGGTTTTTTGCCAGCACTGCTGGCTCTCGCTCTGTATGCGTTACTGCCGATCCTTCGCAATGCGGTTACCGCACGCGAGCATATGGCGGCGGGCGTGCTGGAGGCGGCTGACGGTGTCGGGATGACCGGTTGGCAGAAATTGCGCATGGTCGAAGCTCCATTGGCAGCGCCCTATATCATGGCCGGCATCCGCACCGCGGCGGTCTGGACAATCGGTGCGGCAACGCTGTCCACTACCATCGGGCAACCCAGCCTGGGCGATCCGATCTTTGCCGGATTGCAAACGCAGAACTGGGCGCTGGTTCTGGCCGGTTGTATTGCCTCGGCAGGATTGGCGATTATCGCGGACACCTTGCTCGGCGCGGTTGAACGCGGCTTTGCCGAACGCAAAAAGTGGCTTATCTGGGGCGGAGGAGCCATCGCTCTGCTGGGCATTGCGGCTTCTGCGTGGGCCCTGCGGGCACAGAGCAATGACGATGCTGTCGTAATCGGCGCGAAAAGCTTTTCAGAACAGTACATCCTGGCGCAGCTGGTCGGACAGCGGCTGGAGGACGCCGGATATGCCGTTGAATATCGCGACGGGCTGGGATCGGCGGTCGTCCACAACGCTGTCACCACAGGAGCGATTGATATTGCATTCGATTACACCGGCACCATCTGGACCAACCAGCTGGGGCGCACGGATAATCCGGGACGCGAAGAAACCTATCAGACCATCGCAGCATGGGAGCGGGAAACCACCGGCACCAGAGTTCTGGGCCGGTTGGGTTTCGAAAATGCCTATGCATTGGCCATGCGGCAGGACCGCGCCGCGCAGCTGGGCATTGTGACCATGGAAGATCTGGCCCGCGCTGCGCCGAACCTGACCATTGGCGGCGATGTCGAATTTTTCGAGCGGCCCGAATGGATTGCCGTACGCGATGCCTATTCGCTGAAATTCGCTGACCAGCGCAATTTCACATCCACCTTTATGTATGACGCGCTGACAGGCGGGGAAGCCGACGTTATTTCGGCCTATACGTCGGACGGGCGCGTGGCGGCTGACAAACTGGTCATCATCGAAGATATCAAAGGCGCTTTTCCGTCGTATGATGCAATTGTCCTGCTTTCTCCGGACACGGCGCAAGATGCGAAGCTGGTCGCGATATTGGAACCGCTGATGGGAGCAATTGATGTTGATGCCATGCGCCGCGCAAACTTTGCGGTTGACCGGTTGGACAACAAGAAGTCTCCGCGCGCGGCGGCAGAAGAACTCGCCCGCGATATCGGGCTTTAACCTGCGGGGAAACCCACTCCGCCGGGCCAATTGTCACTTGCAAGGCCCATCACTTTAAACAGAGTGCCCATCTGGTCGGGTGCAATCAAACGGTCCCGCGCGGCGGCAATCTCTGCGCCATAATGCGGCGCCCGTTTCGCCAGATTTTCTGCCCTTGATGCGATTCCCAGCGCGCTTAGCCATTCGCCTTGCGTGACGGTGCCGATATGCCGGACATCGCGAGATTGCGCGATCCGGGCAAGCGTGGAGAAATCGACATGGGCAGTCAAATCGGCACCGCCCGGATTTGCGAACGGATCAACCTTCTGGTGGTTCTGTATTGCTTGAAGCGTGGAACCGCCCTTCACCGCATCATAGCCGTAATCTATGAACAGCGCGGCGCCGCCCTGATCGTTCAGCCGTCCAGCCACCTCATACATAATTGCCGCTGCTGCCGGGCAGGTTTCCAATATGGTGCCTTCTGGCGCATCGCGCCAATCGACCGGCACTGCAGGGTCCATATTCTGGCCGCCTGCGACAAACACAAACCTGTCATCATCCAGTCCGACCATGCGTTCGCGCCAGCCATCTTCGCCGCGAACCAATTGCCGGATCGGTAGTGCGTCAAGAAACTCGTTGCCGACCAGCATGATCGGGCCGTCTTGCGGAATGGTAGAAAGATCATCGTGCCAAATCGCCCCCGGAAGTGATTTCAACTGCACATCTTTCAGCGCGGGAGAAGTCTCCACGAAATGGACGCGCGGCTCAAACCCGTATTTACGCGCGGCGCGCAGCGCATCTTTTGCCAAAGTCCCGCGTCCCGGCCCGAGTTCGACATAATAGACCGGATCTTCACGGCCGGCGCTGATCCACATATCCGCCAGCCACAGCCCGATCAGCTCGCCAAACATCTGGCTGATTTCAGGCGCTGTGATGAAGTCGCCCGCTCCGCCAAGAGGGTCTTTCGCGGCATAGTAGCGCGCGTTGCTCTCGCCCATGAACTGGGTGACCGAAATTGGGCCGGTATTGCGGATCAACCGCCGGAACATCTCCGCAAGTGGCAAATTCTGGTCTTGCATCAGCTGGCCGCCGCGTCCTTGCCTCCGCTTGCCAGCGCTGGCCTTCGCAGCGCCCAAATGGTCAAGCCAAGGCCAAGCAGGATGAGCGGGATAGTGAGCCATTGCCCCATTGAGAGCCCGCTGCTGGCAGCAAATTCCGCCAGATGTGCGTCGGGTTCGCGGAAATATTCCACGATGAACCGGCCCCCGGCAATCCCCATCGTAAATACGCCTACCAGCAGGCCGGGGCGGTAACGCGCTCTGGTTTTCCAGAACATGACCAGAAGCACAATCAGCAGCAGCAAACCTTCCAACACAGCCTCGTAAAGCTGTGACGGGTGACGCGGCGGACCGTTAATGATTACGCCGTTTATCACTTCCGGAAAACTCATCGCCCAGGAAACATCGGTGGTCCGGCCCCACAATTCGCCATTTGTGAAATTGGCCAGCCTGCCCAGAAACATCCCCATCGGAACGCCCACCGCGACATAATCGCAGACGCGCAGAAAAGAGAGCTTGTCCCGCCGCGTGACAAACAGGATCGCCAGAACCACACCGATCAGACCGCCATGGAAACTCATCCCGCCATCCCACAGACGCAGCAATTCCCAAGTCACAAATCCGTCACCGCTAAAGCTGGTGAACAGTTCCGGCTTGTAAAACAGGGCATAGCCCAGACGTCCGCCAAAGATAACGCCCAGCGTTGCATAGAAAAACAGATCATCCGCATGGCGCTGTGCCAGAGGCGCGCCGGGCGCTTTGATCATTTTTGACAAATGCCAATAAGCGAACAGGATGCCGCCCAGATAGGCGAGCGAATAATAGCGCAACGTGAAGAAGCCCAGGTCAATGCCCTCGGTCAGCCCCAAATCGCTCCACTGGATCGCCGGAGCGGCACTTTGTGCAGCTGTGGCTGCAGCCAATAGTGACAGCAACTGTCTTACCTCCTAAGTAGCCCGATGAAGACACAGATTCTGTGCGGGCATGATTTCCGCGCGGCTTTTGGCATAGGCAGACTTTGGGGGGAAGCCTGCGCTTCATAACAATACGCGCTTTTAAGCGTGAGAGGACATTACCGAGAGGAGTTACCCACCCGATGCCGACAGAACTCGACACCGCACTGAACACCATCATGGATGGTCTGGTGCAACCGGGACAGCCATTTGAAACTGTAGATTTTGAACAGTTCGGGCAACAATTGCCCGCGTTCAAAAACGCGCCGCCCAGCCTGGCGCATTATTTCGCGCATTATTGCAACGAGCATAAAGACCTGACCTTCATCGTCGATGGCGACATTCGCCTGACCTTTGGCGAATGCTGGGAAGCGGCAACTCATGTGGCCGCAGGACTGGCGCAAACACACGGTATCGAAAAAGGCGACCGGGTCGGGATTGCTGCGCGCAACTCCGCCAATTGGATCATCGCCTATATGGGCATCATCATGTCCGGCGGCTGCGCTACATTGCTCAACGGTTTCTGGACCGGAGACGAGCTGGCTTACGGTATCCGCTTGGCCGAATGTAAGCTGGTGCTGGCCGATGAAGGCCGCGCCAAACGTCTTGATGGAACCGACCATCCTGCCAAGCTGGTCATATTCGATCATGACGGGCCGCCTTCCAAGGGCCTTGCCTCCACATGGGCTGACGGCAACACTGCCATGGCGATGTTGGGCGAATTGGGGCCGGATGATCTGGCAACGATCCTCTACACGTCCGGTTCGACCGGCCAATCAAAAGGCGCGTGGTCCGATCACCGCGGCGTAGTCCACGGCACTTTCAGCTATGTGTCGCAAAGCGCGATGGCCGCAATCCTGCTAACGCAGCAAGGCACGCCGCCATCGGATCAGCCCTGCGCATTGATTGCAGTTCCGCTGTTCCACGTGACCGGTGAAGTGCCGCTGTTCCTGCAAAGCTACGGTATTGCGCGCAAGCTGGTGATGATGCCGAAATGGGATGCAGGCGAAGCATTGCGATTGATGGAAGCAGAAAAGGTCAGCTACTTCGTTGGCGTTCCGTTGATGAGTTACGAGATTGCCACGCATCCTGACCGCGCCAGCTTTGATATTTCCAGCTGCAAAAGCTTTGCCGCTGGCGGCGCGCCGCGTCCGGTCGATCACGTTACCAAGATCAAGGAAGCTTTCCCGGAAGGATTCCCTCTGCTGGGTTACGGTCTGACCGAAACCAACGGGGTTGGCTGCGGTAACTTTAACGAAAACTACATGGCCAAACCGGGCAGCACCGGCAAAGCCAGCCGCCCGATGGTTGATCTGGCGATTCTCGACGATGACGGAAACAAGCTGGCGCAAGGTAAGGTGGGCGAGGTTTGCATCCGCACAGTCGCCAATTTCCGCGGCTATTGGAAGAATGACGAAGCTACCGAGGCCGCCTTCACGTCCGACGGATATTTCCGCACCGGTGATCTGGGCTATCTCGATGAAGACGAATATCTGTTCATCGTCGACCGGAAGAAGGATATTATTATCCGCGGCGGAGAGAACATCACCTGTATCGAGGTGGAAGAAGGCATCTACGCGCATGAAGGAATCGCGGAATGTTCCGTATTCGGCGTGCCTGAAGAACGGATGGGAGAAGTGCCGGCAGCCGTGTTCTACATGAAAGACGGACACAGCATGACGCCTGAGCAATTGCGCGAATTCATGCTTGAGAAAATGGCACCCTTCAAAGTGCCGCTGGTCGAACATATCTGGATATCAGACAAGGCGCTTCCGCGTCTTGGCACCCAGAAGATCGACAAGCGTACGGTTCGCACAATGTTTGCCGGCGACTTGATCGAGTAACCGGCAGGACCATTCGTGAATCAGGCAAAGATCCCGAAACAGCGTGCAATTATCGACCGGAAAGCGCTGGCCGGGGAGATTGCCGATCTTGTCCAAACGCATGGCGAAGCAGCGCGGCAACCGATTGTCGATCTGCTTCGCAGAGCGTTGGACAATGGCCGCGCGGAATTGGCGCGGCGATTGTCAGATAAACCGGCAAGCGGGCATGAATGCAGCGGCGGACAAAGCTTTCTGATCGACCAGATTGTGCGTTTGCTGCATGATCACGTGACCGCCAATGTCTATCCCTCCGGCAACCGTTCGACCAGCGAGCGGCTTTCCATCATGGCAGTGGGCGGATACGGCCGGGCCGAAATGGCGCCGCAATCCGATGTCGACATTGCATTTCTCACGCCGTCACGGCGGACACCGTGGTGCGAGCAGGTGATCGAGGCGATACTCTATTTCCTGTGGGATCTGGGCCTTCAAGTCGGACATTCCAGCCGGACACTGAATGAAATGGTACGGATGGCGAAGAGCGATCTGACCATTCGTACAGCTTTGCTGGAAGGCCGCTATGTCTGGGGGGACCGCCCCTTATATGAAGAAGCCAGCGCGCGCTTTTACGCAGAAGTCGTAACCGGCACAGAGCGCGATTATGTGTCCGAAAAACTTGAGGAACGAAACGCCCGCCACAAACGGATGGGCAATAGCCGCTATGTGGTGGAACCGAACGTCAAGGACGGCAAAGGCGGGCTGCGCGATCTGCACACGCTGTATTGGATCGGCAAATATATTCACAAAGTTCGCAGCGCTTCCGAATTAGTCGATGTGGGACTTTTCACCAAACAGGAATACCGGTCATTTCGCCGCGCCGAGGCATTTATGCTCGCGGTCCGATGCCATTTGCACATCGTCACGGGGCGCGCCGAAGACCGGCTGACATTCGATCTTCAGCGCGAAATCGCGCGGCGGATGAACTTTGCCGACCGCCCGGGCAAAAGCGCGGTTGAACGGTTCATGCAGTTCTATTTTATTCAGGCAAAACGGGTGGGCAGCCTTACAGGTGTGTTTCTGGCGCATATCGACCAGCAATTTGCCGAACGCCGCGCCCGTAAAGGCTTTTTCGCCGGTTTCACTGCCCGCCCGCACACTTACAAGGGGTACCGCGTGCATGGCGGCAAGATTGCCGCTCCGACTGACAACTGGTTCCGCGATGATCCTGTCCGGTTGATCGAAATATTCCAGATTGCGGAAGCCGAAGGATATGAAATCCATCCCGAAACCATGCGGCAGGCAGACCGCGATTCAAGCCTGATACGCGCCAAGCAACGTAAAGACCCGCGCGCCAACGCCTTGTTTCTGGATGTGCTGGCGGGCCGTAATGATCCCGAAAAGGTGCTACGCTGGATGAATGAAGCCGGCGTGTTTGGCCGCTTCGTACCTGATTTTGGCCGCGTTAATTCGCAAATGCAGTTCGATATGTATCACCACTATACCGTGGACGAGCATACAATTCGCGCGATTGGCCTGCTGAGCCGGATCGAAAAAGGCCAGCTTTCCGATGACCATCCGCGTTCGGCACGGTTGATCCACCGCGTCGATTCGCGGCGCGCAATATATGTCGCCGTGCTGCTGCACGATATTGCCAAGGGCCGCGGCGGTGATCATTCGGTTTTGGGCGGAGAGGTCGCGGAAAAGCTGTGCCCTCGCTTTGGCCTGAGCGAGCAGGAAACCTCGCTCATCGCATGGCTGGTCCGCCAGCATCTGTTGATGAGCGCAACCGCATTCAAACGCGATCTAACCGATCCCAAGACCATCGAAGACTTTGTTATGGAAGTGCAAAGCCAAGAGAGGCTGCGCAATTTGATGATCCTGACGGCGGTTGACATCCGCGCGGTCGGCCCCGGCACATGGAACAGTTGGAAGGGGCAGCTTCTGGGGGAACTGTATGACAATGCGCAGGAGCGGCTGCGTTTGGGCCATGTCAGGCATGGCCGCGCAGAGCGTGTGGCAGCCAAGCAAAAAGCTGTAGCAGAACGGCTTGGCGATGAAGCGCATCTGGTTGCCGAATATGCAGAGAGCTTTCCGGATTCGTACTGGATAGCAGAATCCGATGACGTAATTTCGCGCAATCTGCCGCAATTTGCCGTCGCCCGCGGATTGGAAGAACAGCTGTCCATCCACTGCGAATATTACGAGGCACGCGGGGCTACTCTGGTCAGCGTGATTGCCGCCGATCACCCGGGCCTGTTCTACCGCATTGCCGGCGGCATCCATCTGGCGGGCGGCAATATTATTGACGCACGCATTCACACGTCGCGCAGCGGATGGGCGGTCGATAATTTCCTCGTGCAGGACCCGATGGGACAACCATTCCACGAAGCGCAGCAATTGGGACGGATCAAGAAATCAATCGGTGATGCACTGGCCAACAGGGTGGAACTGGCACCGCGATTGGCACAGCGCCCGCTCCCGATTAGCCGGTCCAAGGCGTTTGATGTGGAACCGCGCGTGCTGGTCGATAACAAGGCGTCCAACCGTTTCTCCGTCATCGAAGTCAATGCGCGGGACCGCCCGGCATTGCTCAACCGGTTGGCGCGCACTTTGTTCGAACACCAGCTCATCGTCCATTCCGCCCATATTACAGCCTATGGCGAGCGGGCAGCCGATACATTTTATGTCACTGATGTTATTGGCGGAAAGATCACCGCGCAAAACCGTGTCGATACGATTACACAGGCCTTGCTTGATGCGGCCAGCGATGCACGCCAGGCGGAACTGGAAAGCGTTTAGTCGTTTTTTGATTGCCTGAGTCTGTAAAATCGCTACGGGCGCACTCCCCTGATTTTACTCGGAGAGTTACCTTGAAATCCATGACTTCGCTTCGCGCGGTGGCCTTGCTTGGTGCCGGTATGGCACTTACCCCTCAAGCTGTTGCTGCCCAAGACGCAGACGAGCAGGACGCAGCAGAAACAAGCGGCGGCGCGCTGGATGCGTTTGACGTAATCGTTGTGACCGGCACGAAGAGCCGCAACGCAGAAGACGTACAAGATGTCCCGCTGGCGGTTACTGCATTCAATTCCGAAAGCCTTGAGGCGCTGAAAGTGCGCGACGTGCAAAGCCTGACCTATTCAGCGCCAAACGTATCGCTGGACCAAATCGGCACCAGCCGCGGCACTGCAAACTTCTCTATCCGCGGTCTCGGCATTAACAGCTCGATCCCGTCAATCGACCCGACAGTCGGCGTTTTTGTAGACGGCGTTTATCTTGGCTTTAATGGCGGCGTTGTGTTCGACTTGTTCGATCTCGACAGCGTGGAAATCCTGCGCGGCCCGCAAGGCGTTTTGTTTGGCCGCAACGTCACCGGCGGTGCAGTAATTCTGAACACCGGCAACCCGACCGAAGAGTTTGAAGGCAAGTTCCGCGCTGCGGTTGACGGTCCCTTCGTTGACGGCGGACGCGGCGGCGCAAACTACACTGTCAGCGGCGTAGTTTCCGGCCCGATTGTCGAAGACACATTGCTGTTCAAACTGGGTGCCTATTACAACAAGGATGATGGCTACTTCATCAACCAGTTCGATGGCTCCAACCATGGACAGGCCGAAACCAAAATCCTTCGCGGCGCGCTGGAAGGCCGTTTCGGCGATCTGACCATCACCGGTAAACTCGACTATTTCGAGAGTGACGGCGACGGGCCATCCGCACAGAACCGCGGCGTGTTCAGCCGCGAGACGTTTGACTTCGCAATCGATAATCCGGGCGGCTATGCCAATGAAATCTGGACCGGCAGCGTAAAGGCCGAACTGGATGTTGGCCCGGGCACGCTCACCAACATTTTCGGCTACCGGAAATATGACGCAACCACCGATGCAGACATCGATGCGCTGCCAGTGTTCGTTTTCCATTCGAACACCGAGACCGAGCAGGAGCAGATTTCTAACGAGCTGCGCTATGCAATGGATTTTGACAATCTGAAGCTGACTTTGGGCGGTTTCTATTTCGACCAGTCGATTGCCTACACAGAGAACCGTCTGATCCCGTCAGCTCCGGCTACTTTCTGGGGCGGCGGCGCACAGGACCATGAAGTGATCGGCGCTTTCGTATCCGGCCAGTACTATCTGACCGACTCGCTGAGCGCGATTGCCGGCATCCGCTGGTCGCGTGAGGAAAAGGACGCACTGGTCACTTACGTGCGCCCGCGCCCGCAATGCTCGGTCATTCAGGGCACTTGCCCGACAACCGGCACCAACCCTTTCATCCCGGGCGAGAGTAACGGCTTTGCTGACGATGAAAGCTGGTCAAACTGGTCCCCGAAACTGGGCCTCCAGTACGAATTCGACAACAGCCAGATCTACACCCACTGGACACGCGGATATCGTTCGGGCGGATATAATTTCCGTATCACCAACGTTGCATTGTTTGAAAATGTTGTGCTGCCGGCAACCGGCGGTAACTTCTCCTTCGACGAGGAAAAGGTCGACAATTACGAGATCGGCGGCAAATTCCAGACATTCGATCGCAGCTTCACTTTGAATGCCGCGGCCTATGTCACGAAGATCAACGATATGCAGCGCGAAGTGAACCAGAGCTCGATCCCGGAAGGCGTTTCGCAGTTCATTCTGAACACTGCCGATGCGACTATCTTCGGGGTCGAGGCAGAGGCGCGTATGCGTGTATCTGACAGCTTGCTGTTCACTGCGAATATCGGCGTAATCGACGCAAATTATGACGAGGTCCGCTTTGACATTTCGAGCGACGGCGTAATCGATGGCGCTGACGAAGCATTGTCATTGCCGCGCGTTCCGCCGGTAACTTGGGGCGCGGGTGTCATTCATGAAATGGATCTCGGCACCGGTTCGCTGGTCAGCCGCATCAACCTGCAATTCAAGGACGAGTTTGCCTATACCGACAATAATTTCGGATATATCCAAGACTCGACCAACCTTGATGCCAACGTCACATGGAACACACCGCTCGAAGGATTGAGCCTGTCCGTCTACGGCAAGAACCTGCTCGATCAGGTACAGGCTGGCGGTGATACGCAATTGCCGTTCGGTGCTGGCGCATTTTCGAATGGCGTGAACCGTCCGTTTGATCCCTCACCGGCAGCGGGCACGTTCTCGCCGCTGGCTAAGGGCCGTCAAATCGGCATGGAAGCGACTTTCAGCTTCTGATCAAGCCACTGTAATTGAGAGAAAGGGGCGTCTTCGGGCGCCCCTTTTTTGTGGATGGCAAAGCCGCCTAATCAGTTACCATAAACAAAGCGATTTTCTGGTTATCGAAGCCAACAAATGCCCACTCGATTTCCGCCGGACTGATAGGATGCCAGCCCAGATCAATCCGGTTGGTCAGTATCGTCCGCCAGCCGGGTGTAAAGCATTCGACAAAGGCGCGCCCGCATTGCGCAGCCCGCGCATCACCCAGCCAGATGTCTTTCGAGTTGGTCATGCTGCCGCCAAGCGCATCGGTAAAGGCCGCAATGGCCGAGCGCGGCACACTCGCATCCGCGCCATCATCCAGCATTTCCCAATGCGGGCCGATAGGCTGATAGCCGAGCGAACTCACGAAGCGGTCTGCAATGGCTGTGTGCAGTTCGGGCGAACCGTCTCGCGGCTTCGCTTCAAAAACCAATCGGGCACGGTCTTCAACCGGCGCACGCCATTCCGCATGGAAGGCTGCAAGCCCGCTCAGTGCAGCACTCATCCACGCGCACCAAACAGAGCAGTCCCGACGCGAATATGGGTCGCGCCCAGCATGATCGCGGTTTCATAGTCACCGCTCATCCCCATACTCAGGCCGCTAATACCGTTGGCATCAGCAAGCTTGCCCATAAATGCGAAGAACGGCGCAGGTTCTATCTTGGCTGGCGGGATACACATCAGCCCGGCAAGCGGAATATCCGCCGCGCGAACTTTCTCCAAAAAGTCGGGTAGATCGCCAATCGCAACGCCGCCTTTTTGATATTCATCGCCGATATTGACCTGCACAAAACACGGCACGCGGCGGTCAGCCTTATCCATTGCCTTTGCCAGAGCCTTCAGCAGGCTGGGCCGGTCGAGCGAGTGGATCACATCAAACATGGCCACCGCTTCGTCCGCTTTATTCGACTGTAATTGCCCGATCAGGTGCAGTTCCACATCCGGATATTTGGCGCGCAGATCGGGCCATTTTTCTTGCGCTTCCTGCACGCGGTTCTCACCAAATACGCGGTGACCCTGCTCAAGAAGCGGTACAATCCTGTCCGCCGGATGCGTCTTGCTGACTGCGATCAGGGTAATATCACCGTTTTCACGGCGCGCGATCTTGGCGGTATGCGCGATCTTTCCGCGCACGGTTTCCAATTGGGTGGCTGTATTGTCCATGGCGCGCCGCTATAACGCGGCTGTGGCACATGACCAGACCCTCCCCAAGCTGTGGCTGCTTTCCGACACGCGCAATGACGCTGTGCTGGAGGATGCGTTGCAACAATTGCCGCGCGGTTCGGGCTTTATATATCGGCATTACCATCTGGACCCGGCTGAACGCCGCGCGCGCTTTACCCGGCTTCAGGCGGTCGCGCAAAGCCGCGGCCATCTCTGCATCCTGTCGGGTAGTGCAATTACCGCCAAGAAATGGGGCGCGGACGGCATTTACGGACCGGCTACGCGGCTGGCAGGCAATCCGGGCTTGCTGAAACTGGCCACTGCGCATGACTGGAAGGAAATTGTGGCTGCCGACCGCGCAAATGCTGATGCAATATTGTTGTCTCCTATATTCCCGACCCGGTCGCATCCCGGAGCGAAGCCATTGGGGCCGGTGCGTTTCCGGATGCTGGCGCGCAAGACCGAGACGCCCATTATCGCGCTGGGCGGAATGACGCAGGACAATGCCAAACGCCTGAACTGGCCGCGATGGGCGGCAATAGACGGGCTTTCCTGACCTTCTCCCGAGCGCCGTTCGTCGAACGGATTCTTGACGGGCGAGTCCCGGAGAGTCCATGGTGACGAAATACGGGTTCTAAGGGGTTTATTATGGCCAGCCGCGCCATCGGAAAAACTGGAAAAGCTGACTGGCGCGCCGCGTTTCGCCGGTCATTGCGCCGCGCGTTGCAAATGGGCGGCGCCGCCCTTTTATTTGGCGGAATGATATTTCTCGGCCTTTCTCTGGCCAGCTACACGCAAACCGACCCCAGCCCCTCCACCGCCGCCGCAACCAGCGAGATTGGTAACTGGATGGGCGCCAGTGGTGCATGGGCTGCGGAACGGGCGTTGTTCCTGTTCGGATTGCCAAGCGTGCTGTTGCTCCCGCTCATGTATGTTTTCGCGCGCAAATTATGGCGCGATGTGGAAGATGAGGACGCTGCAACAGAAACACGCTGGTGGGCTCCGGTGGGTATGCTGTTGCTTGCGATGGCCCTTCTTGCAGCGGTTCTGTCGCTCGCTTTTGACGGGCCGGGCGGGTCACTGCCGGCATCGCTGGGCGGAATAACCGGATTGCTGGGTGCGGGCGCTATCGAAGCCGTGGCGGCCCGTCTGCCCGAGGGTATCGGCGGGTGGGTCGTTCTGGCGCTTGCGCTGATCAGCCTCATCGGCGGCGCTAGCTTGGTTACCCGTGTGTTTGCCATCGATTGGGCGCAATTGCTGACCTTGCCCGATTTCCTCAAACGCGCGCCTTCGATGCCGGAAGCCGACATCCCGTTCCTGCCAAAGGCGAAGGTCAAACCCAAGAAAGACAAACCCTCTGCAGCCACTGCGATTATCGATCAGGAACCGCGGCGCACTCCCACAATCACCGACCCGACAAAGCCGCCGAAAAAGGCGCCGATGGCAAAAAGCAAGCAGCGCGATATGTTTGCCAGTTACGATTTGCCCAGCCTCGATCTCCTGTCCGAACCGCCAGAGGACAATGCGCCAAAGCTGGATAAGCTGGCTCTGGAGCGCAATGCACGGCTGCTCGAAACAGTGCTCGATGACTTTAATGTAAAGGGTGAGATTACAGCGGTCAGAACCGGTCCTGTCGTCACCATGTACGAACTGGAGCCGGCACCGGGGATCAAGTCTGCGCGGGTCGTCGGCCTTGCCGAAGATATTGCCCGGAATATGTCTGCCATCAGTGCGCGTGTCTCGCCCATACCCGGCAAAACCGTGATGGGCATCGAACTGCCAAATGCACACCGCCAGATGGTGGTCTTGAAAGAATTAGCCGCGTGCGAGGATTTCGCCGATTCCAAAGGCTCTCTGCCGATCATTCTGGGTAAGGATATCGCCGGTGAACCGATCGTCGCAGATTTGGCCGCCATGCCGCATTTGCTCGTCGCGGGCACTACCGGCTCGGGTAAATCGGTCGGGCTGAACTGTATTCTGCTGTCGCTGCTGTACCGCTTCACACCCGACGAATGCCGACTGATCCTGATTGATCCCAAGGTTCTTGAACTCAAGACCTATGACGACATCCCGCACTTGCTCTCGCCAGTGGTGACAGAGCCGCACAAATCGATGCGCGCCCTAAAATGGGCGGTTGAGGAGATGGAGCGCCGGTACCGGATGATGAGCAGCGTCAACTCGCGCAACATTGCCGGCTTTAACGAAAAAGTCCGGACCTCTGCGGCCAAAGGCAAACCGCTGGGCCGCCGCGTACAGACCGGGTTCGATCCCGAAACGGGCGAGGAACTGTTCGAGGAAGAGCAGCTCGATTATGAACCATTGCCGTTGATCGTGATCATCGTTGACGAGCTCGCCGATCTGATGGTCACTGTGGGTAAGGAAATCGAAGTGCTGATCCAGCGCCTCAGCCAGAAATCACGCGCGGCCGGCATCCATTTGATCATGGCGACACAGCGCCCGTCGGTGGATGTTATTACCGGCGTAATCAAGGCCAACCTGCCCACCCGTATCAGCTTTAAAGTCACCAGCCGGATCGACAGCCGCACCATCCTTGGCGAGCAAGGCAGCGAGCAGCTGCTGGGTAAAGGCGATATGCTGTACAAGCCGAGCAGCGGCGCGATGGTTCGCGTGCATTGCCCATTCGTATCTGATGAGGAAGTCGAGGCAGTGGCCGATCACTGGCGCACGCAGGGCAAGCCCGATTATGTCGACGCAGTGACCGAAGAACCGGAAGATGGCGGCGGTCTGTCCTTCGAAGACGAACTCACCGCCAGCGACGATCCGGCAGAACGCAAATACCGTCAGGCCTGCCAGATCGTGATCGAAAACCAAAAAGCATCAGGCAGCTGGCTACAGCGTCAAATGGGCGTCGGCTACAATACTGCTGCCAAATGGATCGAACGGATGGAAGGCGAAGGTCTGGTCGGTCCGGCAAACCATGTCGGCCGCCGCGAAATCTTCCGCGATCAAGACGGTAATGTTCTCTGAACATACAGGTCCGCCGGCA
>JAHDBR010000046.1 GCA_020630295.1 Sphingomonadaceae bacterium | reverse complement strand
GTTTTTTGTTTAGCCTCAAGCGCCGGCGGTCGCATTCGCTCCCTGAGGCTTCCGTCCTACCGGACGGCGCACGGTCGTGCGCTGAATGCCGTGACCAGGAACTGGTTCTCACATTGATGGTTTAGAATGGACCGGTTCACGATCAGTGAACCGCAAGGCCGACCGGCCGCCCGAGCTGATGCGAGGAAGCCAAGCCTGCGGATGCAGGCGCCCGGCGCTTGAGGCTAAACAAAAAACCCAAAACGTTAGGCGAGAAAATTTTCTCTCCCCGGAATTGCGGGGGAACTGCTTGACATGCTGCAGCGCAGCATTACTGCGGCGAGTGGGCCACGCGGTCCCAACGCCGCGCGAGCTCTCTGTAAGGAGAGAATACATGACTGACATACCTGCTCTGAAACCAGAGCGTCCTTTCTTTTCGTCTGGACCAACTGCCAAAATACCTGGCTGGTCGGCGAGCAATCTCGAAACCAAAGCATTGGGCCGGTCGCACCGTTCGGCTGTCGGCAAGGCGCGGCTGAAATATGCCATCGACCTGACCCGCGAACTTCTGGGTGTGCCCGATGATTATCTGGTTGGCATTATGCCCGGCTCTGACACCGGCGCGCTGGAATGCGCCATGTGGACCATGCTGGGCGCGCGCCCGGCAACCGTCGCTGCATGGGAAAGCTTCGGCAATGTCTGGATTCAGGATGCGGTCAAGCAGCTGAAACTGAAAGACCTGACTGTTCTGGACGCTGATTACGGCGAAATTCCCGATCTGGAAAGCATCCCGCAGGATAATGATGTCGTGTTCACTTGGAACGGCACCACTTCGGGCGCAAAGATCAAGAACACTGACTGGCTGGAGCCGGGCCGCGCGGGCATCACAATCAATGATGCAACCAGCGCTGTATTTGCGCAGGAAATGGATTGGGCGAAGCTGGATGCAACCACGTTCAGCTGGCAAAAAATCATGGGGTCAGAGGCGCAGCACGGAATGCTGATCCTGAGCCCGAAAGCAATCGAGCGGATTGAAAGCTACGATCCTGAATGGCCGCTTCCCAAGCTGTTCCGCTTGAAAAAGGGTGACAAGATCAATCGCGCCATTTTCGAAGGCGCGACAATCAACACGCCAAGCCTGCTTGCGACCGAAGATTATATTATGGCGCTGGAGTGGGCGAAATCGATCGGTGGCCGGCAGGCCATGTTCGATCGCGCTGACGCCAATGCTAAAATCGTCACTGACTGGATCGAAGCCACGCCGTGGCTGCGCAACATGGTATCTGACCCGGCGCAGCGCACCAATACGGGTGTCTGCTTCGTTTTTCAGGGCGAATATTATGACAGCCTTTCAGCCGAAGATCAGGCTGCTGTGCCCAAGACAATCGCTGCCAAACTGGACGAGCTGGATGTCGGCTATGACTTCAACGGATACCGCGATGCACCGCCTTCGCTGCGTATTTGGTGCGGCGGCACGGTGGAACAGGAAGATTTACGGCGTCTGCTGCCGTGGATCGAATGGGCCTACGCCGAACTTCAGAAGTAAGCTCTGCCGTCTACCCTAAGCTTGTCGAAGGGTTGCTTTTCTTTTTGAACCGTATTGCACAAGTGAAGTGCAGCCCTTCGACAAGCTCAGGGCAAGCGGTTTTGTATCTTGGATATAAAATATGACGAAACCTAAAGTTCTTATCTCTGACAAGATGGACCCGAACGCAGCGCGCATTTTTGAAGAGCGCGGCTGCGATGTAGACGTAATTACCGGTGAAACACCCGAAGAACTGATCGCGCGTATCGGCGAATATGATGGCCTGGCCATTCGCTCATCCACGACTGTGACGAAAGACGTGCTCGACGCAGCGACCAATCTGAAGGTCATTGGCCGCGCGGGCATCGGTGTGGACAATGTCGATATTCCTTACGCAAGCGGGAAGGGCGTTGTTGTGATGAACACGCCGTTCGGCAATTCGATCACAACCGCTGAACACGCAATTGCCATGGTAATGGCACTGGCGCGGCAGATCCCGCAGGCCAATGCGCGTACGCAGGCTGGGGAATGGCCCAAAAAAGATTTCATGGGCATCGAACTAACCGGTAAAACGCTGGGCTTGATTGGTGCAGGTAATATCGGGTCGATTGTTGCCAGCCGTGCGCTTGGCCTGAAGATGAAAGTTGTCGCATTCGATCCGTTTCTGACCGAAGATCGCGCTATCGAAATCGGCGTTGAAAAAGTCGATCTGGAAGGGCTGTTGGCACGCGCCGACTTCATCACTTTGCACACACCGCTGACCGATCAGACGCGCAATATCCTGAGCCGCGAAAATCTGGAGAAAACCAAGAAAGGCGTGCGGATCGTAAACTGCGCACGCGGCGGTTTGATTGACGAGACAGCGCTCGCAGATTTGCTCGATAGCGGCCATGTTGCGGGTGCTGCACTGGACGTGTTCGAAACGGAGCCGGCCACCGAAAGCCCGCTATTCGGCAAGCCCAACTTCATTTGCACGCCGCATCTGGGTGCATCCACTACCGAAGCGCAGGTCAATGTCGCGCTTCAGGTGGCGGAGCAGTTGTCGGACTACCTCGTCAATGGCGGCGTAACCAATGCGCTGAATATGCCAAGCCTGAGCGCGGAAGAAGCGCCGAAGCTGAAGCCCTATATGGCGCTTGCGGAAAACCTCGGATCGCTGGTCGGACAGTTGGCGCATGGCAATCTGACCAAGATCAGTATCGAGCGAGAAGGCTCAGCTGCGCAGTTGAACGGCAAACCCATTACCGGTGCTGTGCTGGCGGGCTTCATGCGCCGCTATTCCGATACGGTGAATATGGTCAACGCGCCGTATCTGGCCAAAGAGCGCGGGATGGAAGTGCGCGAAATCCGCAATGAACGCGAAGGCGTGTATCACACACTGCTGCGGGTAACCGTGGAAACCGACCAAGGCTCGCGCTCTGTCGCCGGCACATTGTTCGGCAGCGAAGCCCCGAGACTGGTGGAGATCTTTGGCGTCGGTATCGAAGCCGATTTGCAGGGGCACATGCTCTACATTGTCAACGAAGATGCGCCCGGCTTCATCGGCCGCATCGGTTCGCTGCTGGGTGAGAACGGTATCAATATCGGTAACTTCAACCTGGGCCGCCGCGATGGAGGCGGGGAGGCTGTGTTGCTGTTGTCTGTCGATCAGCCGATCCCTGCCGAAGTGGTTGACAAGGCTTGCGCGCTGGAAGGCGTGAAGGTCGTCACGCCGCTGGCTTTCTAACTCCTAGCAGACAGTTCATGCTGAGCCTGTCGAAGCTCTGCACTTGTTTTTGGCATTCGGTCAAAAGTGCAGAACAACCCTTCGACAAGCTCGGGGTGAGCGGATAGAGGGGCGGCGCTATGAACACGAATACTGATGATCTGCTGCCCGAAGGGCTTTCCGACCGGTTGCCGCGCGAAGCGGCTATCGCAACCGACGCCATGCGCGCGGTTCTCAATGCGATGGATTCGCATGGATATGACCGCGTACGTCCGCCTTTGGTGGAGTTTGAGAAATCGATGGCGGAACGGATGTCGCAGGATGGTCAAAGCATCAGTCCGCGCCGGATGTTCCGTTTCGTCGATCCAGCCAGCCTGCGGACTTTGGCTTTGCGGTCGGACATGACCGTACAAATCGGCCGCATCGCCGCGACATCTCTGGCCGATGCGCCGCGCCCGTTGCGGCTGTGTTATGCAGGCGAGGTCGCGACTATCACGGCGGACCAGCTTGATCCCGCGCGTCAGCGCCTTCAGCTGGGCGCCGAGCTAATCGGTAATGACACTGTCGAAGCTGCGGCTGAGATAGTCGAGCTTGCTATCCAGTCGCTTGAAGCTGCCGGCGCGACGGGCATCTCCGTGGATTTCACACTCCCCGATCTTGTCGATACGCTCGCCAAAAAGGCGATGCCACTTTCACCGGATCAGATGGAAGACGTCCGGCGCGAATTGGATACCAAGGATGCGGGCGGATTGAAGCAGGCAGGCGGCGAGGAATACCTCCCGCTATTGTATGCCACCGGCGCGTTTGACGAAGCCATAGAACGGCTGTGCGCGATTGATGCGGGCGGTGCACTTCGTACGCGTATCGAAGGCCTGAAAGCTGTGGCCGCACGCGTGTCTGCCAAAGCGCGTCTGACACTGGACCCGACGGAACGGCACGGCTTCGAATATCAAAGCTGGTTCGGCTTCACGATCTATGCAGAGGGTGTGCGCGGTGCCTTGGGGCGGGGCGGTACTTACTCCATCGGCGGCACTGATGAAGCGGCAACCGGGTTCTCCCTCTATCTGGACCGGTTGATCGACGCGCTTGATGGCGGAACGCAGCGTGACACTCTGTTCCTACCGATGGGTCACGATGGCGATGTTGCCGCACGGCTGAGAGCAATCGGCTGGCGGACAATTGCCGCATTGGGCGATCAGGATGATCCCAAAGCTCTGGGATGCACGCATCAGCTGGAAAATGGCGAAGCTACACCCATCTAGCCTGCCGTTTAGCCACCCGCCGCGCGCATAAATCCAAGATCGGGATTTGCGAAGCGGCCAATGTTGGGTGACACACTCGGCAATTCCGAAGGCGAGACGCCAAACCATTTGGCCAGCGTGGCCGAATATTCGTCTACAGAGACGGAGGGCAGCAATCTGCCGCGCCCGACCTGATCGTCGCTCTCCACCGAAACTTGCGGCGCGGTGCCGTAAAAGCGCCCGCCATTTACTGCCCCGCCAAGGATGAAGTGGTGGCTGCCCCAACCGTGATCGGTTCCGTCCCCGTTGGAGGTAAGAGTGCGCCCGAAATCGGATGCGGTGAACGCAGTCACGCGGTCTGCCACGCCCAATTCTTCCATGGCCCTGTAAAATTCATCCAAAGCGGTGTCGACTTGGCCAAGCAAGGCTTCATGCGATCCGATCAAACCGTCGTGATGATCAAATCCGCCGATGCCGACCATGAATACCTGACGCGTGACACCCAGCGATCCGCGCGCGCCGATCAGGCGGGCAATGACGGAAAGCTGGCTCGAAAGACCTGTTGCGCTGAATTGCGCCGAGAGGCTGCTATTGTTCAGCGCGTCACTCACAAATCCGCCATATTCAATCGACCGGGCTGTGGTTTGTGCATAATCGGCCTCAAGCACATGGCCGTGATGTGTGGTGAGTAGCGATTGCAACGCGCTGCTTGCGGCATTTGACTGGTACACCCGGCCATTCAGGCCGCGTATCAGCACCGCACCGCCGCTGGAAACCTGATACGGCAAGGCCGTTTCGCCAGACAGGAATACCGCATTACCACTGGCATTGATCGCGGTGAACATGGCGTTGCGGTTGCTCGACAACGCCAAATCACCCATTCGCCCGCCCCATCCGGTTACTGACCCTTCAGGCTGCGAGGATTGCCATGTAGATTGCTGGTCATTGTGGGAGAACAGTTTGGCAGGGCGGGGGAAGCTGGCATTATTGCCGCTGTCATATTGCGCCCGGGTCAGCGGCACGATTAGCGGACCGACATTCAGCAGCGGGGCCATGGTCCCTTGGTCAAAGCGCGCCTTTAGTCGCGGCATTGTGGGTGCCAAGGCGTAGCGGATATCATCCGTCAGCACCTGTTCTTCGGGCTGCATCAATACCGAATTGGCCAGGCTTGCACGGGAGAGCGCAATACCCCCGTCCTCCGCGCCGCCGCCGCCCCTAATGGCATCATAGCGTGCGTAATTGGGCGCATCGAACGGGATCAGCGTATTCCCGTAATCATTGCCGCCATACATGAATACGCAGACCAGCGCCTTGTACCCGTCAGTAGCATCGAATGCGGCAGCTTCGGCCAATCCGGCCAAGCCCATAGCATAGGACGACGCGGCGCCCGCGACTGCCAGTTGGCCGGTCCGGCGCATAAAGGCGCGGCGGGAGATTTCGTTGCTTTTTCCGATAAACATCGCCCGCGCTCCTATTTCTGCACCAGATAGTCGTTAGAAATCATGATCAAAAACACGCCGGTGTGAATACGCCTGAGTTTTGCGCTGTCATCGCTGGTCGCAGTCACCGCCTGATCATCCATCGCTGACAGGATCACGTCCCGTGCATTCTGGCTCAATTGACCGCCGGTCAGCACCAGATCGAGCCGGTCCAGCAGGGCCGTGCTGTCTTCTGCTAAATCCAGCTCGGAAGAATATTGGGCTTTTACGTCGCGCGCCCAATATCCGCGGCCCTCAATCGCGCGTTCCATAAAGTTCACATAGGTCGCAACGGATGTTTCATTGACGATCTGGAACTCCGGCGCGAGCAAATCATTCGCTGAAGCATTGGAATTGGCGGGCACATATCCCGGGCGGAAAAAGTTGAATACAGAGGGTGACCGCAAAGGCGCCTGACCCAGCCTGCTGGAAGGATCGGCCAGATTTCCGATGTCCCAATTGCCACTTTCTGATGCCGCGCCGAAACTTCGGCCCCATTGGGCGTAGCGGACGATCGGTTCGCGCAATTTGCCGAACATCTGATTGGTCAGGCCGGTGTCGGAAAGCGCTTCGTCATCCAGCAGAATGGCTTTGAACACAGCGCGTAAATCACCCCGAACACCGGAGCCGTTATTATTAAATACACTGGCCACGCGGCTGACATAGGCCGGGCTGGGGTTGCTGGTCACCAGCCGCTGGATCATTTGCTTGCCGAAAAACGGGCCAACATTGGGATGGTTGAACAGCGTATCCATAGTGATGCGCAAAGTTTCCGGCGCATTTGTGCCGGCAGGGATCGTGACACCCAGAAAGCTTTTCGCTTCGTCCGAATGGAAACTCTCAGTCCGCGGGCGCCGCCATTTGGACGGGTCGGCTGTCATGGGTTGGCGGGCATAATCCGGGTCCGGAATATTCGAGTTTGGATTGCCGAAACGCGGCGTGAAGCCGATCCCTGTGTAATCATAATCATATCCGGTGAACGCCTTGGCGATGCCGGTGACATCATCATTGGTATACGTTTCCAGCGGCGTTCCGCCTGATCCGGTGCGCACCGTGCCGTCCAGATTCAGTTCGAACAGGCCGATGGTGAAAAGCTGCATGATCTCGCGGCCGAAATTCTCATCCGCGACCCGCCCGGTGCGCGGGTCCGCCTTGCGATTGCCCAGCGTATTCAGGAATACGCCCATGGCAGGGTTTAACGTGATGTCTTCCAGCAAATCGCGAAAATTGCCGAATGCGTTTCTGTTGAGAATGTCCCAATATTCACCCATCGCCTGACTGCGCCACGCAATATTGACGCTGTTGAGCGAGACAACGAAAAACTCTGACAGAGCAAGCGCAGCCCGTTTGCGGATGCTGTTGCCACCGCTCATTAACTGGCTCCAGATCATGTTATCGGCGGGATATGACCGGAAATAATATTCGTTGCTGTCAACGCGGTCATATCCGCGTGCCGCAAAGAACTGTCTTGCGGATTGCGCGTTGGCTGCACTCATTTGGGCATCAAGCCACGGTTCGTATCCTTCATCTTTCACCGCAGCCACAGTTGCCGGAGATGTCGCGATCGCAGCGCGCAGAATGAAGCGTGCCGCCTGTGCATCGGTTGATGGTTTGGCGACTGTCGGAGGCGGAGTGCCGCCGCTGGTGCTTCCGCCAATGGGCCCGCCGCCAGAACTGGAGCCGCCGGACCCGCCTCCGCCGCCGCAGGCTGCAGTAGCTGATGCCAGCACAGCAGCCGTTGCTGCTGAACGGAGCGAAATGCCGCCATCGCCGACATTACTGCCTGAACCGACCTCGCGTCCGGCCTCTGCGTTTGGCTCTGCTACGGTACGTTTTTCATCCGCTACCACTTGCGCGCCAGCGTTTTCGTTGAAACCTTGTTTGTCCATGCGACCCAATCCCGACCCGTCCGCTCTGTTTTCACAAGCGGCCCCAATTCGCTTTCCTTGGTAGTAGACAAAGCGGCCGCTTAAATTCTTTACAGTCAGGCAAAACGTAAAATTAACCACGAAATAATGCCAGAGAGACCTTCTCCAGAGGGACTCCGTCTGGCGTTTTACGTAAACGCTTTGTCTCTCTGCCGGGGAAACTTGCCAGATCGCTTGACTCATACCGCGTGGGGTATCTAACCCGCCGGAGCATTTCGGGCACAGCGCCCGTCCATTCCATCCCTTACGTCGAGTCCTGTCGAAGGACGTCTGAGGATCCCCGGGCAGGGGTGAAGGTATATCCATGGCTAATGTAACTGTAATCGGTGCCCAGTGGGGCGATGAAGGCAAAGGCAAGATTGTCGACTGGCTGGCCAGCCGGGCAGATGCTGTTGTCCGTTTTCAGGGCGGCCACAATGCAGGGCACACGCTGGTTATCGATGGCAAGGTGTTTAAACTCAGCCTTCTACCATCGGGTATCGTGTCAGGCACGCTGTCGATTGTTGGTAACGGCGTGGTGCTGGACCCTTGGGCGCTGAAAGACGAAGTCGAGAAGATCGAATCGCAAGGCGTTTCGATTACGGATGATAATTTCGCCGTAGCTGACAATTGCCCGCTTATCCTGCCGATCCACCGCGATCTGGACGGATTGCGCGAGGCCGCCGCGGGCAGCGGAAAGATTGGCACAACAGGGCGCGGCATCGGACCCGCTTATGAAGACAAGGTAGGCCGCCGCGCGATCCGTGTATGCGATTTGGCGCATCTGGATAAGCTGGAGCCGCAGCTGGACCGCCTTTGCGCGCATCATGACGCGCTGCGTGCCGGTTTTGACCAACCGCCGATTGACCGTGATGCATTACTGGCAGAGCTGAAAGAAATCGCTCCGTTCGTTCTGAAATTTGCGCAGCCTGTGTGGAAGCGTTTGAAGAAAGTGCGCAAAGCGGGTGCGAAGATATTGTTCGAAGGCGCGCAGGGCGTGCTGCTTGATGTTGATCACGGCACTTATCCGTTTGTGACCAGTTCCAACACGGTCAGCGGCACCGCTGCTTCCGGTTCGGGTCTGGGGCCCAATTCAACCGGCTTCGTGCTGGGTATCGTGAAGGCCTACACCACTCGCGTCGGCTCGGGGCCGTTCCCGACAGAGCTGGACGATGCAGACGGGCAGCGTCTGGGCGAGCGCGGTCACGAGTTCGGCACGGTCACAGGCCGACAGCGCCGCTGCGGCTGGTTCGATGCGGTGCTGGTTCGGCAGAGCTGCTCCATCAGCGGCGTAACCGGCATTGCGCTTACAAAAGTGGACGTGCTGGACGGGTTTGAGACGGTGAAAATCTGCACTGGCTACCGACTGCGCGGCAAAATCATGGATTACTTCCCGTCGCACGCCGCCGATCAGGCAGAGGTCGAACCGATTTACGAGGAAATGGAAGGCTGGCAGGAAAGCACTGCGGGTGCGCGAAGCTGGGCTGATCTGCCTGCCAATGCGATCAAATATATCCAGCGGGTGCAGGAATTGATCGAAACGCCGGTTGCTCTGGTTTCGACCAGCCCGGAGCGAGACGATACCATTCTGGTGCGTGATCCGTTTCTGGATTGAGGATTTTGGAGGCCGGGTCTAGCGTGGCCAAATGATCCGGCGCTCCGCTCTTCTTTTGCCGCTGCTGCTGGCAGCGTGCCAATCAGGCCCTGATGCCTATGTCGCGCCGCCGGAACGCGCCGATTTCATTCTGGTCGATAAGTCAGACCGGACGCTCACTTTGTATGTCGATGGGCAGCCGGCCAAAACATATGCCGGCATCCAGTTTGGCGACGCGCCGATGGGGCACAAGCAATTTGAAGGCGACGAGCGTACGCCGGAGGGGCGCTATACAATCGACACGCGCAATCCTAACAGCGCCTATCATCTTAGCCTGCGCGTATCCTATCCCAATGCGCAGGATGCGGCATTTGCCCATTCCCAAGGGCGGTCGCCGGGCGGTGACATTTTCATCCACGGCCAACCGAACAATTTGCCTGTTGGCCGGATGATGGGCGATTGGACCGATGGGTGCATCGCCGTCTCGAATGCAGAGATTGAAGAATTGTGGAATGCGGTGCCCGACGGCACGCCCATCGAAATCCGGCAATAGCGCCAATTGATCTTGACCTGATCTACATTTGTTCTCATCATGTTCTTAAATGATGGAGTCGGAATATGGCGCAGGCAGATTTTGAGTATCGCACCAGCGAGATTGTAGCAGATTCGGTAAATGATCCGGCGGGGTTGCCGCTTACTATTTCGATTTATGCAGACCGGGCGCGTATTCGCGATGCGTTGCATGATGATGCCGAAGCCGCCGGACTGCGAATTGGCGATGTCGATGGCATTGAGGGCTTACTCTCGGGATCTGCCCGCGCACTGAGTGATCTTATGGTTATTGATTGCCCCGCTGTCAGCGTAGAGTTGCTCGCGGCGCTGTCACGCATGGATGCACGTGCGCTCCATTCAGGCAGCCAGTTGATTGTCTCCACCACAGCAGACGGTCTGGAGGATGTGTTCGGCTGTCTGGATCAGTCGGGCGCGCAGATTCTTGTCGATCCTGACCGGGGGGAGCGCGTAATTGCGCTTGGCAGAGTGCTCACCGCGATACCTGGTGCATCGCGCGTGCGCGAATTGTCGGGTGATGACCGCATCGCGCTGATCCGTTTGACCGAGCAAGTCGGTCAGATCGCGCAGAAGCTGGAACGGCTGGGTACCAAGGGCATCGGCGAGGGCGGGGATGCGTTTCGGTTCGAATCTCCCAAGCCGCATTATAATGGCGCGGCTGATCAGCGGTCGGACCGGTTGGTGAACAAAGTCCGCGCCCCGCTTCCCGATCCGCGGCTGGTCAGGCAGATGATCCGCCAACGTCAGGCGCGGGCCAATTTCTTTGATGCTGACCTGTTTGCCGATCCTGCATGGGATATTCTGCTCGATTTGACTGCGGCGCGGGCTGAGAATGTGCGTGTCTCGGTGACTTCGCTGTGCATCGCGGCGGGGGTTCCGCCAACCACGGCGCTACGCTGGATTAGTCAGATGGTTGAAAGCGGGCTGCTGATCCGGCTGGAGGATGATTGCGACAAACGGCGCGCCTTTATTGCATTGGGAGATGCGGCTGCCGATGCCATGTCGCGATATTTTGCAGAGATGGGCGTGCGCGAACTGCGCGCGGCCTAGGCCTTCGGTGCTTTCAGGATGATCGTCAGACCATGTGCCGGTGCTTCATCATAGGGTAGCGGACGGCGCAGCGCGTCTGCTCTGGCGCGGTCCAGTATCGCATCCGGAACCTCCCGGTCATGCACCAGCACATCGACCGTTCCCAGCAAACGAGCTTGCCGCAACGTCAGATCTTCGGGATCGTTGCTATTTAGCTGGATCTCCAAAACTTCCGGCCCGGTTGGTTGCGCGGCATCGGTCAGCCATTCGGTGATCTTATCAGCCGCGTCGGGATCAAGGGGGTCCAGCATTCCGCCTTCTGCCAGAGCTTCATCCAGAGCGCGGCGGCGATCTGCCCCGTCTGGAAACTTTGACCGCATATCCTCTCGCGCATCCTGCAAACCGGCGGCCAATTTGCCGAGAGCGGCGGGAAGCAATTTCTCCAGCCTTAGCCGAAGCTGCTTGGCCATTCCCGCAGAGGCTCCCGATGTGCCAATCGCGATGAGGACGGGATCGCGATCGATAATGCTTGGCGTGGTGAACTCACACAATTCAGGCATATCTGCGACATTGACGAGTAAGCCCTTGTCACTCAGCCGCTTGGCTGCGGCACGGGCGGCTTTTTCGTCTTCCAGTGCGATAAAGGCCAGCTTGGCATGATGCGCCTCCGGCTCGCCGCAGGGAATACCGCCCGCCCGTTCGACCAATCGCGTTTTCGCTTCGCCCATTTCGCCTTCGCCGACCACCACAACCCGCTTGCCAGCGATACGGTGCAGGAGAGGAAGCGAGCGGATCATAGGGCGATCACAGCCAGTCCGGCACGCGCTCTGCGGCCATGATGTCAGCGGCGGGAAGCCGGTCCGCGACAACCGCGAATTTGTCACCATCCACCAGCACTTCTGCCACGAAGCCGCGGCTGTTGTAACTGGATGCCATGGTCGCACCATAGGCACCTGCCGTACGGAAAATCGCCAGATCGCCGCTTTCCAAAACGTCCATATCGCGGTTCATGGCAAAGGTATCACCCGTCTCGCAAATGGGGCCGACAACGTGCGCGTTCATCGTACCGCCCTTGGGCGCGACCGCATCAATATCGTGCCACGCGCCATACATTGCGGGGCGTGCCAGATCGTTCATGGCAGCATCGACGACAATAAACGGGCTGGCATTGGAACTGCGCTTCACGCGGATAACTTTGGTCAGCAATATGCCCGCATTACCGGCGATGACGCGGCCCGGTTCAAAGGATAGGGCAACGTCCCAATCCTTCGTCACCCGCGCCACCATCGCGCCATATTCTGCAGGGGCGGGCATTACCTCGCCCGCTTTGTAAGGCACGCCTAATCCGCCGCCCAGATCAACATGGGTGACCTTCTGCCCGTGTGCGCGAAGCTCTGCTACCAGCGCGCCGACCTTCACAAAGGCAGTTTCAAGCGGCTCAAGACTGGAGAGCTGGCTGCCAATATGCACCGCGATGCCGCGCATATCCATTCCGTCTTGATCAGCCAGCGTGGCATAAATTTCTGCCGCCCGGTCAATCGGAACGCCGAACTTGTTTTCTGCCTTGCCCGTTGAAATTTTCTCATGCGTACGCGCATCGACATCGGGGTTCACGCGCAATGCACAGCGCGCAGTCATGCCGTGGCGATGGGCAAGTGCGGCCAGCTCATACCCTTCTTCCTCGGATTCTATATTAAACTGTCCGATGTCCGATTGCAGACCCTGAAGCAGCTCGTCATGCGTTTTGCCGACGCCGGAAAATACGATGTCCGCTGGGGCCATATCAGCCGCTAATGCGCGGACCAACTCGCCGCCTGAAACGACATCAGCGCCGTACCCTTCTTGCTGCAACACTTTCAGCACAGCGAGGTTGGGGTTGGATTTCACTGCAAAGGCGATGTGCGGATTTTTGAGGTCTTTCAGCGCATCGCGAAACACCCGCGCATGGCGGACCAACGTTGCCCGGGAATAGACATAAACGGGCGTGCCGACTTCTTCTGCGATGCGGGGAAGCGGCACGTCTTCGGCGTGCATTATGCCGCCGCGAAGTTCAAAATGGTCCATAATTTATTCCGGTGGCGGCAGGTCGAAAGGATCGTCTTCGCGTTCCTCACTCCGGCGGCGCAATTCCACGCTGCGTTCTGGCGCAGCCTGCGGGTCAAGTTGCAGTAATTCTTCCGCTGTCGGCGGAGCGCTGGCACCCGTGGGGGCAACCGGCAGAGTTTCACCCTGCAATGGCTCCAGATCGGCCTTTTGCGCGCAGGCGGCAGACATAGCCAGCACTGTCAAAATGCAGATTGAACGCTTCATTCCGTTTCGCCTCCTGCCGCATCGAGCGCCTTGCGCGCTGCCGCGATCTGTAACTTTACCTGTTCGGGCGCAGTTCCGCCATAGGAAGCGCGCGCAGCCACCGATGCTTCTACTGACAGCGCGGCATAGACCCGCTCATCAATACGCCCATCTATCGCAGTCAGTTCCTCCAGCGAAAGCTCGTCTAGCGCCACGCCTTTCTGTTCGGCCAGCTTCACCGCAGCGCCGGTGATATGGTGCGCTTCGCGGAATGGTATGTCCGCCTCGGTTACCAACCAGTCCGCCAGATCGGTAGCCGTGGCATAGCCCAGCTCTGCCGCCTGACGCATCCGGTCGGTTTTGAATGTGCTGTCTGCGACCATGCCGGTCATCGCTGCGATGGACAAAGCAAGCAAGCTCGCGGCTTCGAACACAGGCGGCTTATCGTCCTGCATATCTTTGGAATAGGCGAGCGGCAGGCCTTTCATCGTCACCATCAGCGCGGTAGCCGCGCCAATCACACGGCCCGCATGGCCGCGCACCAATTCCGCCGCGTCAGGATTTTTCTTTTGCGGCATGATCGAACTGCCGGTGGAGAGCGAATCTGCCATTCTTACAAATCCGAAAGGCTGGCTGGCCCAGATAATGAACTCCTCTGCCAAACGCGACAGGTGCAGCGCAGTTTGACTGGCCGCCATCAGATAATCCAGCGCAAAGTCGCGGTCCGATACTGCATCCAGACTATTGCGCGTGGGCCGGTCGAAACCGAGCGCATCGCTGGTGGCATCGCGGTCAATCGGGAAGCCTGTTCCGGCCAAAGCTGCGGAACCCAGCGGGCTTTCATTCATCCGCGTGCGGGCATCGGCAAAGCGCGAACGGTCGCGCCGGATCATCTCGTAATAGGCCATCAGATGGTGGCCCAAAGTAACCGGCTGCGCGGTTTGCAAATGGGTGAAGCCGGGCATGATGCTGTCCGCATGGGCATCTGCCTGATTGACCAGAGCGTGCTGCAAGGCGTGCAGTCCGGCATCGGTTTGGTCAATCATCTCGCGCACCCACAGGCGGAAATCGGTGGCGACCTGATCGTTGCGGCTGCGCGCCGTGTGCAGACGGCCGGCCACTGGGCCGATCAATTCAGCCAGACGGCTTTCCGTGGTCATGTGGATGTCTTCAAGGTCCCAATCTTCGGGCACCCCGTCACGTGCGTATTCTTCGGCAACGCGGTCCAGGCCGTCTGCAATGGTCTGCGCATCGCCGTCTGTGATGATGGATTGCGCGCCCAGCATCGCCACGTGGGCCTTGCTGGCGGCAATATCCTGACGCCACAATGCCTTGTCGAATGGAATTGAAGCGTTGATTTCGCGCATGATCGCACTAGGTCCTTCAGCGAACCTTCCGCCCCACATCTGGTTGGAGCCTGCCGTGCCTTTTCGATTGTCGTTCACACGTAATGCCTTGATCCTCGCCAGCTTGGCGCTGGCCGTAAGCGCCTGCGATAGGGAAGCACCGGAAGACGCGCAAGAACAGGGCGCTTTGGGCGGCGAGAAGGCCAGCTTGTCCGGCGTTATTGATGATAGCAAGGCTGGCGCGCTGCTTCCGGCGATGAACGTCACCGATCCATCGGGTAAATCGCTCAATCTGGGCGCGGTGCAGGGCGAACCGGTACTGCTGAACTTGTGGGCGACATGGTGCGCGCCATGTGTTGTGGAAATGCCCATGTTGGACGACCTGGCGCAGGAGCTGGACGGTCAGGTGCGTGTCCTGACTGTCAGTCAGGATCTGCAAGGCGCGGATAAAGTCACGCCGTTCTTTGAAAAAATGCAGTTCGAAATGCTTGAGCCGTGGATGGACCCTGAAAACGAGCTGGCCTTTGCGATGGGCGGCGGAGTGCTGCCGACAACGGTCATGTATGATTCGAACGGTCAGGAAGTGTGGCGTGTGATCGGCGAATATGACTGGTCCAGCGCAGAGGCGCGTGAAGCAATCCTGGCGGTGGAGTAGCGCTTTGCGCGCTACCACCATGTTTCGGCACCACTTGTCAGGGAATGGTGGGCGATGACAGGCTCGAACTGCCGACCCTCTCGGTGTAAACGAGATGCTCTACCAACTGAGCTAATCGCCCGATATTCATCGGAAGCGCTCTAATAGCGCCCAAAGGTTCAAAATCAATTGCCAATGTGGATTTCTTTGAACCTTTTTTCATCTGGCCCTAAGGGCGCAGCATGAAACAGACGCATATCAAGGTGTTCGCTACGGGCGGAACGATAGCCGGAGTGGCCGGATCCGCGACTCGCAAGGATTATCGCCCGGGCCAGATCGGGATTGACGATTTCGTCAGCGAGATTGCCAAGATCGGTCTGACTGCGCGGCTGGAAGGGCAGCAATTCGCCAATATCGGTTCCGAAGATATGGGGCCGGAACTGTGGGCGCGGCTGCACGTCGCCGCGACGGAAGCGATGGCGGATGATGAATGCGCGGGCATTATCATCACTCACGGCACCGATACGGCGGAGGAAACGGCATTCCTGCTCGATCAGACACTGGCGACCACGAAGCCGGTCGTTCTGGTAGGTGCGATGCGGGCTGCGGATGCTGTCGGCAGTGACGGGATGCGCAATTTTGCCAATGCGATTCGCGTGGCGGGTGATGCCGATGCGGCAGGGCGGGGCGTTTTACTCGTGATGAGCGACCGAGTGTTCGCAGCCCGCGATGCCCGCAAGGCGCACACCGAGAATGTTGATGCCTTCAAGGGGTATCCACGCGGTCCGGTGGGCCATGTCACGCCCACTTCTCTGGAATGGTTTGGCCCTGCATGGCGCGAAGGTGAGGCGGCGCGCTATGCGTTCTTCAAAGATATGCCGAAAGTCTCGATCCTGTATGCCTACGCCGGAATGTCACCTGACAACGTCGCGCAGGCGCTCGGCGGTGAGGCGAAGGGGCTTGTGCTTGCCGGTTTCGGTCACGGTAATGCGCCGCGCGGAATTCGTGATGCGCTTGCAAGGGCGGTGGAACAAGGCGTGCCGGTGGTGCGCGCATCACGCGTGGATGAGGGTCTGGTCGACCGTGAGCCGGAGGACGATACAGCCAACTTCGTGGCTGCCCGTGCGCTCAATCCGGCGCGGGCGCGGATATTGTTGCAATTGCTGCTGGCGAACGGGATCACTGACCCCGTTCGCATACAGTCTGAGTTTAGCCGGCGCTAAGGCGAGCTAAACCGGGATGAAAAGCCCGCTTAGGAATGCGGTGTGACGAGGTACTTCTCGCCCGTTTTCATAGCGCGGTAATCCAGCGCTGCGTCTTTCTCCAGCATCTGTTCCAGATTGACGTGCGCCTTGTAATTGCTCGCGAAGGTGGTCTTCATATTCTGAAGCACGCGGGTGCGCATACGGACCACCGTTTCCATACCTGCTTTGGCGAGGAACGGCGTCAGCAACCAGCCTGCGACGTGCCATTGCAGGCCGTAAGACGGTGTCAGGATGGTCGGGCCGAGATCGAGACGGCCATATTGATACATCTTCTTGTCCTGGTTCGAACCATAGCGCGAAAACTCGGTCATTTTCGATGAGGCAACCTGCTCCATGGCCTTCAGACATGCATCCACCATTTTGCCGCCGCCAATCGGATCAAAACCCAGATAGGCATCAGTGGCGTCAATCGCGCTGCGCAATTGCGCCATGAAATCATCGTCTGACGAGTTCACGACGTATTCTGCGCCCTGGCTCTTCAGCAGATCAACCTGCTCTTGCTTGCGAACGATATTGACCAGCTTCATCCCGTCTTCCTGACAGATGCGGTTGAGCATTTGGCCAAGGTTGGACGCTGCGGCGAGGTGGATGATCGCATTGTGACCTTCCATCTTCGCAGTTTCGACAAAGCCCAAAGCAGTCATCGGATTGACGAATGCAGATGCGCCTTCAACCGAGGAAATATCCCCTAGCGGCAGACACATCGGCGCGTCGGCAATGCAATATTCGCTGAATGCGTTGCCCGGAACGCAGGCAACCCGCTGGCCCATCAGAGCCTGTGCTGCCGGATCTTCGCCTGCGGCGATCACTGTGCCGGCACCTTCATTGCCGACGACGGCTTTCTGGCCGTGACGCCCCTTGGCGCCCGAAAGGAAAGGCTCCGGCATTTGCGCCACGATCTTGCCCGGTGTGTATTCGGCATTTTCCAGATCAGCCGCGCTGAACAGCAGCGCGAGGTCCGACGGATTGATGGGGGCAGCTTCCATCTTGACCAGAACTTGCGTGCCTGTCGGGTCAGCGAAAGTGCCTTCGCCAACTTCGACTGTCAGAGTGCCATCGGCATCCAAGGTCGAAAAAATCTGCTTTCCGGTGGTGGTCATTGATTGTTCTCCGTCTGGTGTTCGATACGCGGCGCATGACGCAACGCTTGCCTAAAGCGCTACCTGTGCAGGCGCGGTTTGGCTAGGTTTCATTTCAATACTTAGCTTCGACAAAATACAGGCCGTAGGGCGGGGCGTTCAGGCCCAGCGCTTGCCGGTCTTTGGCCTCGAGCGCTTCTTTCAGGCGGGCCTTGTCCCAGCGTCCCATGCCGACATAGGCGAGGCTACCAACCATCGAGCGCACCTGATGATGCAGGAAACTGCGGGCCTCTGCCTCGACAAATACCCATTCGCCTTTGCGGTAGATTTCAAGTCGGTCGAGCGCCTTAACGGGGCTTTGTGACTGGCAATGCGCAGACCGGAACGTGGTGAAATCATGCCGCCCTACCAGCACTTGCGCAGCATCGTGCATCGCCGCTTCATCCAGATGTTGCGGCACCAGCCATGCACGGTTCTTCTCTACCGTCAGCGGCGCACGGCGGTTACAAATCCGGTAAATATAACTGCGTCCGGTGCAGGAAAATCGCGAGTGCCAATCATCGGGCACAATCTCGCAATGCGTGATCGAAACCGGGTTAGGTCGCAGATGCGCATTAACCGCCTCGGATACTTTGAACGGCGCCCATTCTTTTTCCAGATCAATATGGCTGCGCATACCGTAGGCATGGACACCGGCATCGGTTCGCCCGGCCGATTGCATCCGCACTTCCTCTCCGCAAAAGGCAAAGACCGCATCTTCCACCGCCTGCTGCACCGTGGGGCCATGGTCCTGCCGTTGCAGGCCCATATAGGGCGTGCCGTCAAACTCCAGAGTCAGCGCGTAACGGGTCAATTGAGGTCAGTTCCGACATTCACCGGAATGCCGCGCAAAAACTCTTCTGCGTCCATCTTCGGCTTTCCAGCGCGCTGGATCAAAAGCAGCGAAAGCGCACCCGTTCCGCAAGCGATGGTCAGCGCATCATCCAGCGTAACGCCGGTTTGGCCGGAACCTTCGGCCACTTCCGCTTTCAGCACTTTGACGCGGTTTCCGTCCATCTCAAACCATGCGCCGGGGAAGGGGGCCAAGGCGCGGATCTTGCGCTCGATCACTTCGGCAGGCTCCGACCAGTCGATCCGCGCCTCTGCCTTGTCAATTTTGGGGGCATGCGTTGCATCTTCATCGTCCTGCTCAACCGCAGTATGCACTGCCAGATCGCGCAAAGTGCCGACCATTAATTGCGCGCCCAGCTCGGCTAGTTCCTCGGTCAGCTCACCGGTTGTTTTATCTTCTATCGGGGTGCGCACCATTGCCAGCATCGGGCCGGTATCAAGGCCTGCCTCCATCTGCATGATCGTCACGCCGGTCACGGGATCACCCGCCATAATCGCACGGTGGATCGGTGCGGCACCGCGCCAGCGCGGCAGGATAGAGGCGTGCACATTCAGGCAGCCATGTGCCGGAATATCCAGCACCGCCTGCGGCAGGATCATGCCATAGGCGGCGACAATCGCAATATCTGGCTCCAGCGCGGCAAACTCTGCCTGCGCATCTGCGGATTTCAATGATGTGGGGCAGCGCACCTCTATGCCCAATATCTCTGCCTCTTGCTGGACGGCGGAAGGCTGCAATTTCTTACCCCGGCCAGCGCGGCGCGGCGGCTGGGTATAGGCGGCGATAATTGTATGCCCCGCCTCGTGCAGCGCGCGCAATGTCGGCACAGCAAAATCGGGTGTTCCCATAAAAATGATGCGCATGA
>JAHDBR010000045.1 GCA_020630295.1 Sphingomonadaceae bacterium | reverse complement strand
ACCTACCCGGCCCGATGATGATGGATGCTATCGTTAAGCGCATATAGTCTCGTCAGACTATCTGCGCTTAGTTGATGTTTGGTGCTGATTGCTAAGGCTGGGGCGCAAGCCCAGACCCAAAAAACCAGCCGGTCCGTTCCGCTAATTCAAGTCATCGCCCCGGGGTGTTCCCCTGACAAATTAGAAACGGCCCAGCAGGTTCAGAAACGGTCCGTGGCTCGAATAGCTTTGATCGGTCAAATCATCCGAGAAATCAGACCAGGAATAACCGACACCGACTTTCACATTTTCACCCAAATGGCGGTACACGCCTGCAAGCGCGCCCAAACGCAAGTCATCGGCTTGTGTGACTGACAGAGCTCTACCTTCAGCCATCAGATCCCACTTGCGAATGACGTTATAGTCCAGGCGAATGACACCCAGATGGGCATCGGAACTGACAAATTCGTCCGAATCCCGCCCGAGCGAAACCTTGCCGCCGCGATAACCGTAACGTGCGCCGACAGTCAGTTTTTCCGACAGGTCAAAGTTAAAGTCCGCGCTGAAAATCTTACTGACTTGCTTCGGGCTCTCTGTCTGACCAGAGCCGGTCAGTTGACCGACAGGGCCAAGATCTTCGAAATATTGGAAACGAATGAGACCATTGACGCGGTCATTGTCGATTGGCCGCCATGCAAAGCCGGCGATCGCCTCGGTAAATTCTGCCGCGCGGATATTGGTGCCATCAGTATCGGCCCGGGCAAGATTTACCTCGCCGACAAAGCGCCAATCCGGATTGACCGCATAGCTCAGGTTAGAGCGTGACAGCCAGACCGTTTGCTCTCGCTGATCGCCCTCTTCGCGGCGCACTTCCAGCGAAGTTCCAAGACGAATGTCTTCCGCTGTATAGCCAACCGAAATGGAGCCTGCGGTGCGCTTGAATTCACCCGATTGCGGATCATCGATCCGGCCGTTTTCGAACGTACCAGAAATGCTAAACCGTTCGCTAGGGTTGAACTGCAATCCGAAGCTGCGCGCAAGTGAAGCCGTTTCACCGCCAATGCCCACGCGGTTCTCTCCAAAGACAGACAGGCTATCGGAGAAGCGCTGGCGTGAGCCGACAACTAATGCGCCGCCGCGGCGATCGGTAAAGAAGTTTTGCGAATCCAGACCTGTATCGGTGCGGTCAGCAAGCAAAGTGTAGCCAACATAGCTCTCTGAACCGTCGCCGGTGCGGTGGTTGAGGAGAATGTCTGCACCCAGACCTCCGTCGCCGCCCGACACTTCGCCTTTCAGCGAAAGCCGTTCTGTAAGTTGAGCGGTGACGCCGGCACCGGCACGATTATTGCTGCTGCGCGCCGCATCATGGTCTAGCGTGGCTTGACCGAAAGCATGCACAGTGAAGGAAGAAGCCGCAGGCTTGTAGTCCAGCTCAACCGCCGCGTCAGTGCGGCTTCCGTCCTGCGTTGAATTGAACAGATTGCCTGCTGTAAGATCTTCATATCGTGCACCGACAGATGCAGTCAGGGTGCCGCCGGAAGTCGCGAAGCTGTTCGAAATGTCGATCTCTGCTGTGCGGTTTCCGCCCCGGCCATCAGCCTTAAATTCGTCAAGGCTGGCATAGATTTTGCCAGTTTTGCCGAGCGGCATTGTGGCATTCACACCCCAGCGCTTTGTCTCGGTCGGGGTAAGCCGTCCAGCTGATGAGAAGCCTTGGTCGAGATGCTCATAAAATGCAGCAATTGTACCCAAGTCGCCTTGTTTTTTGGCAAGTTCAGCAAAGTCTACAGCAAGCTCGGTGCGCCAGGCGTTAGCCGATTGGTTCGTTCCCGGATTGGCGATCTCTGAAAAAGTCAGACCGCCATCCACGGAATTTGACTGCGAGAAACCTTGCCCCTTCGTTTGCGCAAATTCTGCTTTCAGATAGGTGCCTGCGGTCACCCGGTACACGGCATCTGCGCCGAACAATGTCTGGTCTGCTTGTTCGACAGTGTCGCGCTGGGCGGTTACGCCGAGGCGCAACTTGTCGCCCAACCATGCAGTGCCGCGTCCGCCGACTGTGTAGCCATCGAGATCGCCTACCAATGGTGAATACTCGTAGCGGACTACGACCACCGGAATGTTGCCGGATGCGCTGCCATCACGAACGGTCCGTCCGCTACTGGCAACTGATGCCAGCGGTTTGAGCAAGGTCAAGCGACCGTTAAACGGGTCAAAATCGTAATCCTCGCGAGGGTGTAATTCTTCGCTTTCCAAAACGAGGCCGGTTTCGCGATCGCGAATTTCGATGCGAACACGTTCGGAACCAACCGAGATGTCCTGACGCTCTAGGAAGTAGAGCGAGCCGCCCGTGCCGCGAAATTCTTCGCGGGCAGGCACTGTGCCTGGGTCCGAAGCAAAGGCGAGAACCTGTGCTTTACGCTCGCCGAAGCTCGTAGTTTCAGCAGAATTAATGTCGACCAGCGCGCCAAACAGGCCGCGGTCTAGCTGAGCGAGCTCAGCGCTATTGGCTTGCGTGACGAAATTGCCGATAACTGCTTGGCTAATTCCGTTATCCGCTCTCAGGTAGAAACGCCCTTGCGTCGGGGCGTCCTCCACAAGCGTAGAATCGTCGCCGTAGGTTGGATAATATTGTTCAGAGTTTAAACGGCGAAGCAGTTGACGCGGGTCTTTGCGGTCAAGGTTGGAGAATAGATCTTTGACCAAAGCCTCTCCGGTGTCGAGCGAAGCAGTCAGCTTCCAATCACGAGAGACTTTACCCTTTGCATAGAAAGCCGCGCGGCCAACTGCGAAGGTGCCCTCTGCCAGAGAGTCGCCGCTAACCTGCCGGGCCGGACCGTTAGAAAATGACTTCCCGATTGTGAGCTCGCCTTGACCGACAACAAACCAGTGGTTTTTGTCAGCTTCGATTTCACGGACGGCAGCAAAGCTGACTTCTTCTCCGCGGCCAACTGTGATTGAAATGCTTTCGGTGTTCTCGCGAACAATCTGTTCGCTTACAAAGAAGCCGTCATCACTGATCGGGACCAGTTGCCCGGCAACGCGTACGATCTCTTGATCAGGATCCGCGCGTCCGGTGACGGTGACTTTTGAAACGTCGCGCATCCGGATCGTGCGGATTGCAGCAGCATCTTTTGAGCCGAAATTGGGACGGCGAGGGGCCGCCTGTGGATCGGGATCCACATCAAGAACCGTAAGTTCTTCCGGAGCAGTTTCATCGAACTGTCCCTTCTCGTCATAGACACGCAGCACATAGAACATGTCTTGCGGGGCAGACGGATCTACTGTCCAGCGAGCGATCCCGTCACCGGTCGGTTCAACGACCGCAAACGGCACGGAAGCGGGAGTATCGCCAGAGGCAAAAATCCGAATTTCAGACTTGGCGATAAGCGATGGATAATTGTTATAACCAATAAAAGTCGCATCCTGGCCGCGAACTGCAATCCGTTCATCTTCGACCAAACCGACGGACAGAACCGGATCAACATGCGCAGTTTCCGTCCGCACTTCGATAGCGTGATCAATTGCCGCGTCAGTTGAAGCGCGAGGGTTTTCCCGCGTTCCGGCAGGCGTGACGGCAATGCTCACTCCGTCGCTTGCCTGAGGGGCGAACGCATTGCTTACAGGCACATTTATATCAGTCGTGCCGCAACGTCCGTCGGCTTCAATAGAAATTGAACGACAACCAACCGGCACAATTTGTGCAGTTGCAAACTTTCGGCTTCCGGGAGCGTGGGCGATCAATTGACCTTCTACCCGGATTTTCGAGGTTTCTTTGGCGAGATGACCTTCGACGATAGCCGCTTTGCTTTGGCTTAGATCGATCGAGCGGACGGATGCAGCATCTACAGTGCCGAAGTCAGGACGATCGGCAGGCGCTTCATCGAGCATTTGCGCGGCAGAAATAACATTGAGCATTTGCGGCTCGGTTTCATCAAACGTGCCATCACCGCTATACACGCGGTACAGCGCGACCATCTTGTCGCCGGCATAGTTGCTCGGTGTCCACTCCATGACGCCATCGGCATTTGCAGGGATGATCGCATGCGGCGCTTGCGCCATATCGGCGCCCGCTTCGAACACGCGCAATTCCGCCCGGTCAATGAAGGCTGCATAGTTGGAGTAACCAAGGAACCGTGCGGGGGTCCCGCGCTGGACAGTCTCATTCGAACCGACCAATCCAATCGACAGGATTGGCTCGACATCGTTCTGAGAAACCTTTGCAGACACATCCGCAACAGCGGCAACCGGCGCTGAACTTCTAGCAATCGAAGCGGGCGCGAGGTCCGGCGCAATGGGTGCGACCGTGGTCAAAGCAGATAGTTGGCCAAACAGCGGCGCAGTTTCGTACTCGCTTGCCGATGCCGGATTTGCTGCCGCAAGACACGCCAGGCCGGAAACTCCGATCAGCAGGTTTGCTGACCGACGAATAGCCGCCTTGCGATCTGAATTCAGGGGAGATGATTGTATGAGGTGCATTGTCATTACTCCCCTCCGTCTTTGGATGTGGCCGAAACGCCGTTGACTTGAATGACAGGAGCCGGGCCGTCCCAGTCTGCCTCGAAGGTTGAATTTAACGCCTGTCTGAGCGTCTCGATGCGCGCCCGGACAGTTTCGGAAGAAGGTGTGCCGGTGATCCGGTAATTGGCTTGTACAACCATTGCTTTGGCCTCCATCGCAGTGAGCGATTTAAAGCTGGCGAGCGCGCTTGCCTTAAGCGACCCGTCCGGATTGAACGCGCGTTCATCAATTTCCAAAGCAACGCGATCAGCCTTGCCAGCGCCGAAATTAAGCTCGCTCATTTTACCGCGAGTAAGCCGTACCGAGCGCGGATTGTCCGTCGTCATCGCCCAGCCTTGCGGGAGCGTACTTTCGTCAAGCTTCAGAACGAAGTTGGAGCCAAGTCTTGCATCGGGAACGGCTGCGCAAGCGATGTGATATCGGCCATATTCGTCCGTAGTAATCAGCTCGCCTTTGACGGTTGCCAAGCGTACCGAAGGGATTCCCGGCTCGCCGTCATCTTGGTATCCGTTACCGTTGTAATCCTCGAACACCTGTCCGATTAGTTCCGAGCAATCGAATACGGTGCTTGGAACAATCGAAACTGTGGCGGTTCCGCGGTTGGAAATTTCATCCCCGCCAATACCATTCTCGGCAAGACCCGTATTCACGGATTGGCCATTGGTTACCCCTGCGCCGACAATCAAAGTCAGGTCGTAGGTGACTGTACTGCTGCCAGGAATGATTTGGTCACGCCAAACCAGCTCGCGATTGCCATTGGCCAGTTCCGGTTCGACATTTTCACCGTTAACAAAGGCCGTTCCTGACACATAAGTCAGTCCGGATGGCAGAACATCGATAACATCGACATCAGCGCGGCGGAACGTTTCCGGATTGCGCACGGTTATCGTGTATGGAACGAGGTCGCCGACGCTGGCAGAGCGCATGGTTGAAGTCTTGGTGACTACCAATTGATCGCGGGTCAGGAATGGATCAAGAGCAATGTGGTTATTGGTGACGTTCGGGTCACCGCTCTCGAGTTCGAAAGTCAGGTAATAAACCGGATCGGAACTGCTTGGTGCAGTTGGCAGTGGATCAATCCGTACAGGGTCACCCTGACCAGTCGGGTCAAAAGCTGTCTGTTGCGGCGGCAAAATAGTCGACGTGAAGCTGTAACCGGCCGGCGGGCTGATTTGAATGGTGTATTCAGTCTCGCTTACAGGACAAGCCGCAGCAGCCCCCGGGATGATGTCAAAGCGGTATTCACCTGTCGGGCCGGTCGTCTGGCTTCTTTGCGAGGCATCGACAAAACAAGCTGCGGGCAATGGGTTGCCAGCATTGTCTACCAAAGTGACTACCGCACCAGCAACGGGTGCACGGCTAATTGCGTCATAGACCACGCCCGAAGGATCAATCGGCAAGTTTTGATCGGGCAATGAAGTCGAATCTTCCAGCCAGATATCCGCAATCTCTTCATACACAACGCCGGTATCGGGATGGCGGAAGCGAATGGTGTATCCTTGCCCTCCTGGCAAACCTGCAAATTCGTAATTGCCGTCTGCATCGGTGACAGTCGTCGCAACCAGCGTATCGCCGTTGTAAATCTCCACGGTCCATCCCGTGAGACGGTCATCACCTGCATCGATATCTCGATCGCCATTGGTATCTTTATAGACAGTGCCTGAAAGATCGCTGGTCGGGGCAATCACGCCGATTGTAACGCTGGCAACTTCGCAATTATCCGGCACAGCGATATCGCAGATCAGATATTCAAAACTATAGTCACCGGGAGCTACGCCGGGCGTAACGCCGACAACACCGGTTTCCGGGTCAAATGTGATACCTTCCGGCAATGCACTTCCCGGCGCCAGGGCCAGGATGCTGTTCTCCGGCGTGGCCTGGACTCCTCCGATGGTGTCGCCTTCAAAAACGTTCACCGCATTGGGCCGACCGGTTTCACTATCAATGTCTATCGCCGCATCCGGAGACGCCGTGATTGTGACAATCAGATTGTCCGTATCTTCAACAAAATTGTTCGAAGTATCAGTCTCAATACTACCCTCTGGAGGGCTGATTGATGCCGTGTTTGAGACGACGCTGGCCGCGAGCAAGCCCGGGGAGGCAAGCACGATGATCGGAATCAGCCCCGAGCAAACACGCGCGAGCGGATTGCTGGTCAATCCAAGATTGTTTGAGAGGATTTTCATAGTTAAGCCGCTCGCGCTAAAGTTTGCTTCAGTTTACGGTGCAGGTGTAAGTGATGGTCGCTGATTGACCGTCGCCAAGCGTTCCCAAAGTGATGCCCGTTGTGGTCAGATCACTGATTGTGAAGCTGCCCGCAGGGATGCCGTCTCCGGAAATTGTCACCACATTAGTCGCCGGGCAGGTCAGACCTGCACCCGGTGTATCGCTCACAACCGCGCCGGTTGCTGCATCAGGTCCAGCGTTGCTGACTACCAAAGTATAGGTAATCGTATCGCCGGAAGTGACTGCATCTGCGCCGTTCGTTTTGGTAATCGACAGGTCAACCGATGGAGCTACAACCACCGTTGCTGTTTCGGTGACGCAGTTGGCCGGGTTCAGCGGATCGCAAATCTGGTAGACGATCTCATATGTGCCGGCTGGAGTGCCAGCTGGTAGATCAACCAATCCGGTCGCTGGATCCAACGTTGGGACAGGGCCGCCGTCAATCGATGTCGCTGGCGTCACAACCGTCAGCACCACGTTAGCAGGCGTTGCCGGATCTCCGCCGATTGTGTCGCCGTCCAGTACATCCAGAATGCCTGTGCCGCCGTTTACGCCGTCAGCGCCTGTGACACTGTCAGGATCTGCTGTGATTTCCAAAGCATCGACCTCGACGGTGGCAATTGCAGTCGTGCAGTTGGCCGGATTGAGGGTTTCACAGATTTGATACGTAATCTCGTAAGTGCCTGCTGGAGTGCCCGCTGGGACGCTTACTTGACCCGTGGCCGGATCCAATGTCGGGACAGGGCCGCCATTGATCGGAGTTGCCGGGCTGAGAACTGACACATCAACATCCGCGAGAGTGACCTGAACACCGTTCAGTGTGTCACCATCCAGCACGTCGAGCACATCGTTCGCCCCGCTAGTGCCGTCGATTGCGGTGACGCTGTCCGCGTCTGCCACGATCGCTGGCGGCTCAACTGTCACGGTCGCTTCGGCTGTGTCGCAATTTGACGGGTTGACCGGGTCACAAATCTGGTAGGTGATTGTGTAGTCACCGGCCGGTGTACCCGCAGGGACAGACACGAGCCCGCTGGTCGTATCAAGGATCGGCACTGGTCCGCCATTAATTGGCGTTGCCGGTGTATCGACGGTAAGCGTCACGTCACCGGCGGTGATTGGCGTTCCGTTCAGAGTATCGCCATCCAGCACATCCAACACATCTGCCGCACCATCGGCACCGTTTACGCCGCCCACGCTGTCAGCATCGGCAATGATCGCAGGAGCATCGACGACTACAGTGACAACCGCTTGGTCGCAGTTAGTCGGGTTCAGGACTTCGCAGACCTCATAAGTGATGGTGTAGGTGCCAGCCGGTGTGCCCGGCGGAACAATTACATCGCCGGTTGCCGGATCAAGAGCTGGCACTGGGCCGCCATCGATCGGCGTTGCCGGTGTGACGACAGACAAAGTAACATCGTCAAGAGGTGCCTGTGTGCCGCCGAGCGTATCGCCGTCTAGTACGTTGACAGCTGTGCCGCCAGCAGTGCCGTCGACACCGCTCACTGCGTCATCATCGGCGACAATTTCAGCCGGAATGACGTTGACGGTTGCAACACCTTCATCACAAACAGCAGGGTTTACCGGATCGCAAATCTGGTAGGTAATTGTGTAATCGCCAGCTGGAGTGCCTTCTGGAACAGAAATCAGTCCGGTTGCTGGATCCAAAGTCGGCACAGGGCCGCTATTGATAGGATCAGCAGGAGTGGTCACCGTTACAATGACGTCGCCTGCCGTGACTGGCGTTCCGTTCAGTGTGTCACCGTCGAGAACGTCCAGAACATCTGCCGCGCCGTCAGTGCCGTTCACTGCAGTGACGCTATCGTCATCCGCTGTAATTACTGGCGGAGCTACAGTGATCGAAACAGTCGCTGTTTGGCAATTGGTCGGGTTTGCAGTCTCACAAATTGTGTATTCGAAGCTGTAAGTTCCAGCTGGCGTACCTGCAGCTACACCGACCGATCCGGTTGCCGGATCAAATGTAAGTTCTGGCGGGACGGTTGAGCCATCCGCGACAGTAATCGTCACATCACCTGTGGTAGATGTCACGCCGTTTGTAGTGTCGTTCCCGAGGATGTTGAGAACGTTGGCGGCACCGGCAGACCCGTCGACACCTGTCGCATCGTCATTGGTAGCGACCAGGGCAGCAAGGACCGTATCTGTATCAGTCACAGTATTGTTGCTTGGATCAATCTCGATTGCGCCAGCCGGAGCGCTGACAGAAGCGGTGTTCTGCGCGGTCTGAGCCTGCGCATGGGCAGGAATTGCAAGAGCCATTAACGGCAATGCGCTCGTGAATGCGCGGCCCATGGGTGTGCTCATCGCGGCCTTGAGGCCTGTATACTTTGTCATGATTTTTCCCGTTTCCATCTTAGTTTACCTGGCAAGAATATGTGAGTGTGGTCGTTTGACCTGTGGTGAGTGTTCCAAGCGTGATTCCCGCGCCTGAAAGGTCCGAAAATGTGAAGGTGCCGGCAGGAACGCCGTCGCCTGAGATGGCAACCAAAGCTGCCGCATCGCAGGTTATTCCTGCGCCTGGCGCATCTGTAACAACGGCGCCGTTGACCGGATCAGGACCATTGCTGGTTACCGTGAGGGTGTATGTTGTGGTCGATCCGGAAACGACTTCGCTTGTGCCGTTTGTCTTATCGATACTGAAATCGACTTGCGGCTGGTTCACGGTGATTGAATCCGTGACTGTTTGGCAATTGGCAGGGTCGGCGAGATCGCATAGCTGGTACTCGACAGAGTACGTGCCCGCTGCGACGGTCGCATCAATCGAGATCGCACCAGTCGACGTATCCAGGGTAATTCCTGCGGGCCAAGCCCCGATTACGGCTATTGTCGAATTGGACGCATCCGCAGCTTCACCATTCACCATGTCGTTTGCGCGAACATTCGCAATTGGTGTGGACGCTACTCCGGCAATGCCGCTTCCAGCCTCGGTAACCGGAAGGATTTCAATCACATCAAAGCTGGCGGACAGATCGTCACCGCCTGTGTTGGGGTCGGTTTCATCGCTGGTCGCGGGGCTTGCCAGCGTATTCGTGATGGTATTACCGCCTTGGCCAGCGTCAACCGTGCCCTCCAGTGTCAACGTGGCGCTAGCGCCGTTTGCCAGTGTAGGGATGGTCCATACGCCGGTGCCGGCATCATAGGTTCCGGCGCTTGTCTGCCCGTTATTTGCAGTAGCGGTAAGGCCGGCTGGCAGCGTATCGGTCAGCGTTACATTTGTCGCATCTGCTGCACCGTTATTTTGTACGGTGATCGAAAATTCGACCACATCGCCAACTTCTGGAGTGGTATCGCCGCTTGAGAGTACCTTGGTAGTGACGAGGTCAACGCCCAAGACTTCGACAGTGACGGTTGCAATCCGGCAATAGGTCGCGTCATCAGCTCGGCAGATTTCATAATCAAAAGAATATGTTCCGGGCAGAGCGCCTGGCACGATACCAACGCTACCGGTGGCGCTGTCAAACGTCAGCTGTGGCGGAAGAGCTTCGCCGGGGGCCAGGCCCAAAGTTGTATTGCTGGGTGTCGTTCCCGAACCGTCAATTGTGTCATTGGTGTGGATGTTCAACACATCCGCAATGCCCGCGTCGGTACTAACCGCAGTGGCTGTATCATCGACCGCTGCAATCCCGGTGATGTCAACGGTCACCGTTGACGTATAGGACGTACAATCAGTCGCGACTGCTGTGTATGTAAATGTATCCTGGCCCGTATAATCGCCGTTGGGTACGTAATTGATCGTACCATCAGGATTAATCGTGACCGTGCCGTTCGTAGGCGGAGTTGTGATTTGCGCTGTCGACCAATCGATCTTGGTGCTGTCATTTGCCGACGTGTCGATAACAATGTTGCTATCAACATCGGTTGCACCGGTATCGTCCGACGTAAAGGCTTGGCCTTGGGCGAGCAGTACGTCTTTTGGATCGGATGTCGCACTTGAGCTCGGGATAGTCGTGATGTTGACGAACTGGACATCGTCGACAGATACGCCCGCATGATTGGCAATTGCACTCAGGTCCAAATTGAGATCGACAAGTGTATCGTCGTCGCCGTTGAACGGGTTGGTGCCAATGGAAGTGCTGGATGTCGTTGTGCCAATCGGCACGTCTGTCTTGTTGCCTGAAATCTTAATTTGCGATGTGTCGTTGCGCCCCATTTGCAACTGGATGTTGATCACTGAAAACGGGTCATTGCCCAGCGTGAGAACATAGGAATAGTTCGCATTCCCGTCGCCATCGGTGTCAAAAAGGATCGAGATATCGGAGGAGTTTCCGCCGCTATTGGCTACTGGATCAAGTTGCACCTGAAGCGGCAAACTGGACGAACCACTTGCGGGGCAGGTTACCTGGAAGGAAGTAAGGTCCGATTGGGCCTGCTCGTCATCAGGGCCATCGACATCGGAAGCGCCTACGGTAACGGATTGCGCGTGAACGGCCTGCGGCAGAACCGAAGTGGACAACAACAGGCCAGCGGCGATTTTGCCTACTGTCCTCTTATTCCATATCGAGCGTTCGCTTGTTTTAGCGGTAGCGCGCATAGTTCCTATTCACCCGTTAAGTTTCGTTTCGCGACTTCACTGATGGATGGAGCACAGGTGCCAGTTCGGTCTGGCTCGCCTCGTCTACCCGCAGTTAGGTCGACCGCTTGGCTGCGCTGAAATGGTTAACAAGAGGAAAGGAGTGGCCCATCTGTTACCAGTGTTTACAAAGGTGGAGTCACGCTAGAATGGTCTGAATTACTCATTCTCATGATTACGGCTCTGGCAGAAATCATGGAGAAGTCCGCCAAGGCATCTATCTGAAATTTTTGAGCAAACTTATGTTAGCAGGTGCTCATTCCAAGTATGTTTGGAAGCGGATTTTGCGGTTAGTACTGTGCCGGAGTACAGCTTTCACACTTGGATATACGCGGACCGCAATTCCGGGTGCGGCTTGTTTGTAAACCCGCGCCAGCAGGTCGAATCAGGTTCTCTTCAAATCCTTGATAGTTTAGCTGGCGTGCGTCTCGTTCCATCCGGCCATGCGCAGATATATAGCTAAAGCCTTGGCTTTGTGCCGCCTTGACTTGCGTCATCCTTGCTGTGATCAGGGGCTCATAAAAGAACAGCCGGGCGCCGTAATTTTCTGATTAAGGATGCTTCGATGATTCAATCCGATTTCTGGTGTAACATGGCAATGCTGAGTATTGCCGGTCGCGTAAGTCTGACGCGCATTGTCTGTGCGCAGATCTAGATCCCGCCCAATTTCTGATCGAGCTTTTGCAAAGCCTACCTTGCCACTGGCGTGGTCAAGCGGCGGCGGGGCGATATCTGCTGCCCCGTGCGCAGCCAACGCGGGATAGCGGACCATCATGAGCCAATCTGCAGAACTCCCTGCCATTGATATGACGGGCCTTGAAGAGCGTAAGATGCTCGACTTGCGCCTTCCATTAGTGATCCTGCTAACCGCATTACTGGCGTATTTTTTCTGGAGCGGCTCGCGTTATCCGGCACTGGAAGAAAAAGCCCTGATGGGCGGCGACACTCCGATCAGCGGTCTTGCATTCGATATCGCCATCGAGATCATGCCTGGCGATAGCTTGCTACAACAATTATGGGCCAATACGGTCAATTGGGTGGTCACCAACATCAAGGGCATGAGCTTTGGTGTCCTGTTCGGTGCGATGGCGCTGACATTACTGTCCTTGCTGCAGCGGCGATCTTTCAAAAGCGGATTTGCCAATTCGGCACTGGGGGCGATCATTGGCGCGCCGCTTGGCGTATGCGTCAATTGCGCAGTGCCAATTGCGATGGGGATGCACGCCGGGCGTTTGCGGCTGGAGACGACACTGTCCGCGATGCTGGCCTCTCCCACGCTAAATGTGATCGTGGTGACGATGAGTTTTGCCTTGCTCCCGCTCCATGTCGCAGCGGTGAAGCTGTTTGCATCGCTGGCCATGGTGCTGGTGGCCGTGCCGTTACTGTGCCGTTTTATATTAAAGGAAGAAACTGCGGCCACCCACGCTGACGCGGTGAGAACAATGGCCGACCAGAAGCTGACCGGCATTTCCGGCTGGATGATGCGCAATCTTGCACCGCGTGATTACGAAGCAGGTCGTTTCGGTCCAACGCGTACTCTTGGCTGGTTTGGACGCAATTATGCTCGCAATTTCGCGTATATATTTATTGTGACCGTGCCGATGATGTTCCTTGCGGCCTTTCTTGGCGCGCTCTTTGTCGAATTGTTTTCTGCCGACGAGCTAAACAGGGTTCTTCCGCGCAAGGGAACATTGATGATTATCGGTGCGATCGCCGGTGTTGCAATTATCGCCAGCTTTGCGCCGGCACCGATTGCACTTGATGTCATTCTGACGGCAGCGCTTTTGAGCATCGGGCTGCGTGAACATTATGGCGCGGCGATTGTCGTCGCGCTGGGATCGTTCAGCGTCTACGCATTTCTGGTCATCTGGAAGGCAATTTCGCTGCGCGTGTCCCTGACGCTGTGGGGAATGGTCATCGTTGCCGCAACTTGTGCGGGTTGCCTGACGGTACTGCTTGATGGGCCAGCCAAAGCCTATAAAGTCGCTGCCTATGAAAGAGTGTTGCGCGAAGGGGAGGGCATTCGCTGGCCTGTTATCGTTACGCCGGATGCTCCCGAATTCGCAGCGGCACAACCGGCCGAACGCCGGGCAGTCAGTTTCCGGCAAAGCGGAACGGTTCCGGTCCGCACGATTTCTGCATTGGAAGTCGCCGCTGTCAAGACTGCTACAGAAGGTCCCGTCTTTAGCCGCGTGATTGGGACAGAACTGGGTCTGGATGCGACCGATGTCGTTACCGGCCTGCCCCGTTTCCTGCCGTTTGCATTGCATGGCGCTATCGCTGCAGGCGATCTGGATGGAGACGGCTGGACCGATCTGGTCATGCGCAATTCCCAGTTTGAAGGTGGTTTGGCTGTCTACCGCAACATCGGGGGCCGGTTTGCCCGTCAGAAAATGCCCCTTGGCGAAGCGGGCAATCATCCAATTCTTAATGTCGGTCTGGCCGATCTGGATGGCGACTCTGCGCTCGATCTGGTGGTCAGCACTGACGGGGCTGGCAATTACGTATTCTACAACACAGGTGGCGCGTTTGCTGCTGGCAATTCGCGCAAGCTTCCCGGTGATGACACCGCCCGCACACGCAGTTTCGCATTTGCGGATTTCAACCGGGATGGACAGCTCGATATCGTGCTGGGCAACAATGCGTTATCCGCAACCGGCGCAGCGGGCCTGTTCGGGCGGCACACAGATGTTGCCCAGAATTTGTTGCTGCTGGGGAAAGCGGGGCAAGAGTGGGACGCGCGGCCTATCGCTCCCTATCCGGGGCAAACTCTGGCGTTACTGGCCAGTGATGTTGACCGCAGCGGAACGGTCGATCTGATTACCGGCGATGACATTGCGATTACGGACTCGGTGGCGCTTTTCAAAGATGACGGCTCTTGGACAATCGCAGAGGGTGACCAGCTTCCCTTTCCGTATCGGCCCGTGACCAGCATGGGCTATGATGAAGGCGACTGGAACAATGATTTATTGCCTGACTATTACGGAGTTCAAATCGCCGAAGCCGACATGGAAGTTAGCGCCATGGGCCAGACTGAAAATATCGCAGCCGTTTGTACGCAGATAGCCGAAGATTCCGGTTGGACCGCGGAGGAATTGCAGGCCTGTTCGCGTAAGTTTCAGGCCTATTCAAAACTGAAGGGGGCGTATCAGACGGGGTTGTCTTCAGATTGCGACGTGCTGCGGGAACCGGATGTGCGCCAGCTTTGCGCGACGCGGCATCTGATGGAGCAACTGGACCGCAGCCGCAGCTTGGAAGCTGATGCGGACGCTCACAAGAAATGTATGGAACTGACCGCACGGTTGCCGCGCGTTACCGACCTTTGCAGCAGCTTCCTGCTCCCTCTTGACCGCGCTCCCAAGACAGAAGTCATCGAAGCGCGGCTGGGTGCGTATATCCGGAATTCGAACGTACTTTTCACCGGTCAACCAAGCGGCGGCTTTGCAGACGAAGCAAAGGAGCAAGGCGTGCGCCGCCCCGGATGGACGTGGGATGCAAAATTTAGCGATCTGGATCAGGATGGGTGGCAAGACTTGTATGTTCTGACCGGGATGTGGGGCCGCGCACCGGAGGCACACACCAACCGGTTCTTCCGCAATAATGCTGGCTCCTTCCAAGATAAGACTGAGGAGTTTGGCCTGTTCGACATGCTGCCCAGCTTCAGCGCCGTACGGTTCGATTTTGACCGCGACGGAGATATTGATGTCATCCGCGCCTTGTCCGGTCCAAACGTCATTGTGCATCGTAACGAGCGGCCTGCAGGAAATGCGCTGTGGGTACATTTGCGCCAGACCGGCGGGAACAGCATGGCGATTGGCGCGAAAGTGACCATCTGCGTGGACGGCGCGGACAGCGTGGCGCAGGGTCAATGCCAGATGCGCCCGATTAAGGCGAGCGGCGGATTTTCGTCTTTTGACCCCATTGCCGCGCATTTCGGGCTGGGCAGGGCAAAGCAGGTTTCTCTGATCGTGATAGATTGGCCAAATGGCGGACGTAGCTCGCTTTGGCCAAGCGAACTGACGCATGGCGAACTGATTATCACGCGGGAATATTAAAAGGTAAGATAGCGCGCCGAATTTTGGCCGCTTGTGCAAGACCATTGCCAGCAACCAGCGGGTCTGCTGATAGACGCAGATCGCCCTATGATCGCGGGCGATTGGGAGTTTGGGCGATGCAGCTTGGCGTGTGTTATTATCCGGAACATTGGCCCGAAGATATGTGGCGCGATGACGCGCGGCGCATGGCCGAGGCCGGTATCGCGCGCGTGCGCATCGGGGAATTCGCTTGGAGCCGGATCGAGCCGGAACAAGGCATACATGACTGGAGCTGGCTGGACCGGGCGATAGATGTTCTGCACGAAGCCGGGCTCAAGATCATTCTTGGCACACCAACCGCAACACCCCCCAAATGGCTGTGCGACACTATGCCCGATATGTTCGCGGTAGACGCGGATGGGCGTCCGCGCGGCTTCGGATCGCGGCGGCATTATTGCTTTAGCCATTTGGGTTACCGCGCGGAAGCTGCCCGCATAACGTGCGCTATGGCGGATCGTTACGGCGAGCATCCCGCAGTGGTGATGTGGCAGACGGACAATGAATATGGTTGCCATCATACGGTGCACAGCTTTTCTGACAGCGCGCGCACGGCGTTCCGCCATTGGCTGGCGAACCGCTATGGCTCGGTTGCGGCGCTGAATACGGCATGGGGCAATGTCTTCTGGAGCATGGAGTATCGCAGCTTTGACGAGATTGAACTGCCAAACCTGACTGTAACTGAAGCCAATCCGGCGCACTGGCTGGCATTTCGCAGGTTCTCTTCCGATCAGGTTATCTCATTCGACAAGATGCAGATCGACATCCTGCGAGAGCGGTCTCATGGCCGTGACATCATGCACAATGCGATGGGGTTCTTCCCCGACTATGATCATCATGATCTGGGCAAACAGCTCGATGTCGTGATGTGGGACAGCTACCCCCTCGGTTTCCTCGAGATGTTCAAATTTAGCGATGCTGAGAAGCATGAATATGCGCGGCAAGGGCATCCGGACATCGCAGCGTTTCACCACGATCTGTATCGCGGATGCGGGAAAGATGGCCGCTGGGGCGTAATTGAACAGCAACCCGGGCCGGTAAACTGGGCGCGGCATAATCCGGCTCCCTTGCCCGGCATGGTGCGCCTGTGGACGTTAGAGGCGATGGCGCATGGTGCAGAGCTGGTCAGCTATTTTCGCTGGCGCCAGGCGCCCTTCGCGCAGGAGCAAATGCACGCCGGATTGCTTCGTCCGGATAGCGAAGCTGCGCCGGGGCTGGGCGAGGCGAAGCAGGCATCCGCCGACATATCCGCAATCGGTGACATCGGAACGCCGGTGAAAGAGGCGGCACTGGTGTTCAGCTATGACGCTGAATGGGTCACTGCCACACAGCCGCAGGGCGAGGGATTGTCAGCGCTGTGGGCTGCGTTTCATAGCTATACGGCACTTCGCAAGCTGGGCTTGAATGTGGATATTGTGCCGCCAGGTGCGCCGCTTGCCGGTTATGGTTTGGTGGTGCTGCCATGTTTGCCGGTGGTGCCAGAATGCCTTGTATCGCAGCTTAAAGATTTTCCCGGACAAATTATTATCGGCCCGAGAAGCGGTAGTAAGACCGAAGATCTTTCAATCCCTCCGCAGCTTGCGCCGGGCACCCTCGCGCAAATCTTCCCGGCCAAAGTTATGCGCAGTGAAAGTCTAAGGCCGGGTACCGAACATCCGGGTGACGGCTTTACGATCCGTCACTGGCTCGACCACCTTGAAACCCCGGCGGAGGCCGAACTGGTGTCTGATGACGGGACCGCGGCGTGTTGGAAACAGGGCAATGTCCGCTATTGCACCGGCTGGCCCGAAGGGGCGCTTATCGAAAATATTGTGGCCCGGGCCGCCGATGACGCTGGTCTCGCTACTATGGCGCTTCCCGAGGGAATGCGTGTCCGCAAAACTAGCGCACGCACCTTCGTATTCAATTATCTTGCCGCGCAGCAGGACATACCCAGCGAGATTCGCGGGGCTCCGACTATTGGCGAGCGGTGTCTGGGGCCGGCCGCGTTTGCTGTCTTCAATACGGATTAGGTTTCGGCGCGGTCCAGCCAGCGGGCGAACTTTACAAAGCCTGTGATCAGGAACGGCACCAGCAGGAAGGACAGCACGATCTTTGCCAGCATTTGGCCTAGCAACAGCTCCTTGATTGCAAATTCGCCGTAAAAAGCCAGCGTGATGAAAATTACCGAATCAATAGCCTGACTGAGCGCGGATGCGATTGCGCCGCGCACCATCAGGCCCCAAGTGCCATCGCCGCTGGTGCCTCTCAATTTTGAAAACAGCCAGATGTTAAGAAGGAGCGAGACCAGATAGGCTGCCGGACCGGCGAGCCAGACACGCCATAGCTGAGAATGGACCTGTTCGAAGGCGGCAAGATCGTCAGGCCGGAACTGAACCATTTCCGGCGATGCCGGCAGTGCGAGGACCAGGGTCATCAAGGCCGAGGATACGCCGAGCGGAATAAACCCCCACCATACGATCCGGTTCGCCAGCTTGTCTCCATATAGCTGGGCGACGGTGCTGGAAATGACCACCAGAATCAAGAAAGCAAATATCCCGGCTTCCACCGCGAGATTGCTAGGCCAAAGCTGAACCTGTTTATAGGCCAGCACGCCTGCGACAACGGTCATCCCGCCGTAAAGCAGCAGCATGAACAAAAGCGAACGGGTAATGGCGTGTTGTTGGTTTTCCGTCGTCATGCGCAGTGACTATTGCGTTCGGACGGAAAATGGAAGCCGCCAGCGGCTTGTGTCCTGTGGGTAGACGGTTTGACTGATCGGCCGCAAAAGGCGATGGCTCACTGCGTAGAATCGGGCGAGGGGGCTCGATGAAATAGCGAAAGAGATCATGCATCCAATCCTGACCAGCCTTCTCGGCATTACCGCAATTCTTGGCATCGCGTTTCTGCTATCGACCGGAAAGCGGCGGATTAAACTGCGCGTTGTGGGCGCCGCATTCGCACTGCAGGCGCTTATGGCTTTGATTGTATTGCGCACACCGTGGGGCGTGCAAGCCATCCAATTCCTATCCGACGGCGTGATCGCTCTGCTCGACTATTCGAAAGTGGGTATCGAAGCGGTTTTCGGCAGCATGGAAGACAATCCGTTCACCAATACATTCGTGATTGCAGCATTGCCGGTGATCGTATTTTTCGCCGCAATTGTTTCCATCCTTTACCATTGGGGTATTATGCAACGGTTGGTACGCTGGGTTGGCGGCGCGATTGGCTGGATAACCGGTATCAGCAAGGTGGAAGCGCTGGGTAGCGCGGCAAATATCTTTGTCGGACAGTCGGAAAGCCCGCTTGTCGTTCGCCCGTATCTCGCAGCCCTGAGCCCCAGCCGGCTTTTCACGCTTATGAGCGTCGGCATGGCAGGGGTCGCCGGGACAATCCTTGCAGCCTATGCCAGCTTTATCGGATCCGAAGCAGTTCCGTTTCTGCTCGCCGCAGCCTTTATGTCCGCACCGGGCGGTATTTTGATGGCGAAGATCATCATGCCGGATGACGAAAGCGATCTGGCGCGCGATGCCGCAGAATTGTCCGGCGTCGAGCCTGAGAAAATCGAGCTTCCGCAGGCGCGCATTAGTGCAGAAGGGCCGGGCGCCTTGGTAGAGGGCGGAAAGCCTCACGAAGTCGAGGTGGCCGAAACATTCGAGGAAGGGCACCGTCCTGCCAATGTGATCGAAGCGGCTGCGCAAGGTACGCAAACAGGCGTGAAGCTGGCGGTAGCTGTTGGCGCTATGGTGATGGTGTTCGTGGCGCTGGTCGCTTTGGCCAACGGCATTCTGGGCGGTGTAGGCGGATTATTCGGCTATCCGGATGTCAGCTTCCAGCAGTTGATTGGATATGTCTTTGCGCCGGTCATGTTTTTGCTGGGCGTCCCGTGGGACCAGACCCAGGCCGCGGGCGGTCTGTTCGGCACAAAGATTGTGCTCAACGAATTCGTAGCCTTCATCAATCTGGGCAATATGGGGCCGGAAGTTCTGGGTGACCGCAGCCGTGCGATTGTTACCTTCGCGCTATGCGGTTTTGCCAATTTCAGCTCCATCGCGATCCAGATGGCGGTCACTGGCGGTCTCGCGCCAAACCAGCGCCCGGTCATCGCCAAGCTCGGCCTGCGCGCACTGGCCGCAGGCTCACTCGCCAATTTGATGAGCGCGGCACTGGCAGGATTGTTCCTGCC
>JAHDBR010000044.1 GCA_020630295.1 Sphingomonadaceae bacterium | reverse complement strand
TTGGCGGTGATGCTGTCCATGACCTCTTTCTCTGAGCGGGCGGCGTCGGCCTGCGCCTCGGCCTCCCATTCGGCGCGCAATTCGGTGCGCCATTCCTCTTTCATGCGGGCGAGCATCATTTCGTCAATCGCGTTGAGCCCTTTGGCGCCGCCTGCGGCAAAGCGGTCTGGTGCGCGGTTTCTCAGCATGAACATCAGCAGCCGGTCATTATAGATGCGGCGCGTGCCGACCAGCTTGCCGTAGGAATAGACCGGCACCTCTATCCCGTTCAGCGCGCGGTCCATGGCGACATCTTCGATCTTTTGAATGCCCAATTGCAAGGCGGCTTCCCATGCGGCGCGGAAGCTGGCGGCTTGCGGGTGGCGGCGCAATTTATACACGCCGTGGCTGGCGCGGCCCACGCGGCGGCAGGCGGCGCGGACGCTGCCCGTATCGGCGAGGGCTTCGATAAAGGCGCGCTGCACTGCGGGCTTCCATCCGTTGGAGCGGTCTAGCTGGCGCGGGACGGGAGTAAAGGCGGGCAGGGTGCCTGCGGGCGGGGAGGAGCTTGCGGGGTGATCTGTCATGGGGCGGCGCACAGAGCACAAACGGGGCGCTGTAGGACAGCAAATTATGCGCGCGCGGGGCGGCGGTGGTGTTGCGGAATCAGGCGGCCAGTCTGAGTTTCGCTTTGACCGATTTGGCCAGCCAGCCGCCTTTCTGCCGCGCGGTGATTTCTTTCAGCTCTGCCGCAGCGCGTTGCAGCGATATTTGTTCGGCGATCAGCGCCTTGTAAATCTTGTCAGAATGGTTGCGGCGGCGCACGGCATCGCTCGGGTCGATAAACCCTTCGGCGAAAGTCACCAGACCGTCGATCATCTTGCCCGCCCGGCCAGCTTCGTCGCCGCTATCGGTGGCGGCCGATGTGCCGGATGTGTCTTGCGCCTGGATTTGTTCGCGCAAACGCGCTTCGAGGGCATCGAGTTGCACGGCGGATATGTTCGGTAAGGCGTTCAGGTGCTGGCGTGCAGCCGCGACACTGGCGCGAACCTCGTGGTCGCTGAGAATGCCGAACTCCTGAAAACCGGCGAGCACACGGTATCCGCGCTCGATCTCTGCAGGTTCATCCGCGCGCATTTTCTCGCACGCAGCCGCAACGGTTTCCCACGCCTGCCAGCGATACACCCAATCAAGCCCCGTGCCTTTGATGTTCTGCATACCCATGATGCGGTTGACGAGCCCGGGAGGCGTTTTCTGGGCGATAAGGCGGATGATCGCCTCGCCCTTGGTGTAGACATCGTAGATCGGCACCAGCTTGGCCTTGAACGCTGCGCCCAAAAGGTTGCGCATCTGCGCGTCCAGAGCACCCGTATCTCCGCCTGCCGCGACTGCGCGCTTGAGTTCGAAATAGTCCTGCGCCGTTTTCGCCATCGCGTCGTAATGGGCGAGAATATCTGCGGCATGTTCGATCCCCGCTTCCGCCAGCGCTTCCGGCAACCGGCCACTGCTTGCGGCGGCGGCAGCATCTGCGGCTGACAGCTTGTCCGATTGCGGAGCGAGCATGGCCCCAAGCAGCCCCGCGAGGCTATCTTCGGTCACTGCAATCCGCTGCTTTCTGGCGAGCTCTTCCAGCTTTTTCTCCGGATCGTCGCCCTCTGTAAACAGACTGAGATTTGCGGCAAACGCATCCCATTCCTCGTGAATGAACCCAATCAGCCCCTCAACGTTGGAGCCGATCAATACGTGCTGGTCTGCGGCCAGATCATGCACCAGCATCCGCGCGAAAACGCGGCTCCGCGGGACCCGGTCGGCGCGGTTGTTGACCACTGTACTAACGAACACCTCAGGGTCAGTGGCGAGGTCGTGATCGGCAAAGCCCATGCGGTCCCAATTGCCCATCGCGCCGAAACGTTCATTGGCAGACATCCCCATCACGAATTCGAGCGTCCGGCCTTCGATCTGCGAACGGGGATATGTCTTAAGTACGCCGAGGTCGGCCACCACCCGGTCAGACATTTCACGCACGCAAAAATCAGGTTCCAGACCCAGTTCATCACCCATCGCCGTGACCAGCGCGATGTTATAGGGGTGCTCTTCATACGGGAAGCGGTCGAGCAGATCCTTATGGACCAGTCCTGCTTCTTTCCAGCCGACCGTGCGCATTTGCGCCTGATGCTTGGCCGCACCTTCATGGAGGATCGGCAGCATTTCTTCTTCGGTGGTCAGCAACCGGGAATTGTTCGGAATAAATTCGCACATCACTTCGGGGATATTGCGCCCGGCCGGACCCTGAATATCTTCATGGTCGGGATATGTGTTGGTGATGGTAGCTATATCGTCGCGCATCCAGTCTTGCTGGAGAACCCGAACGTAATCCGGATTTAGCCCCATACATTCCCACAGGAACACCCGGGTCTTCAGCCGGATCGAGATGCGCAGCAGGTTGAACTGCTCCCAGATTGTTGCCTTGTCATAGGGCCTGAACAGGAACATTTCGGTCAGGCCGCCAAACGGCGTTCCGATCAGGAACATCGCCTCGCATCCGGTCGTCTTTGACACGATTGAAGGCCCCACGGCGTTCATCAATCCTGCCTTCAGTCTCTCAGTTCCTGATTTTCCGCGCGTTCCCCAGCCGCCCAGGACAAGGCTCAGCGATTTGCGCAAACGCCGTGCATACCAGCCCAGCACCATGTGACGGCAGAAGAACCACGCGCTTGCCAGCGCCACAAAGATGGCCAGCTCGATCAGGCTGTTTTCGTAGACCGTAGAGGCGTAAGCGAGGATATCGCTTGAAAGCGTTGCGAAGCTCCAGGTCATGCGACGTGCTCCGTATTTTCCGCTTGTTCGGCCATGGGGGCCGCGCGGTCCGCACATAAGAGCCGGGCAATTTGCGGATTGGGAGAATCATTGCCTGTGTAACCGCGAAACGCGATGGCAATCTCCATTGTTCGCAGTTCCTCCAGATACTCTTCCGGGTTGCGGTTCCGTTTCCCGGCGAGTTCGGCGAAGCTGCGGCAAATGCGCCAAAAACACTTAAGCCGGCACAAAGCTGCCTTTGGCGGGGTCAATTCAGTGATCCCGGCACTGGTGAAGATTGTGATTGTTTTACCGTGGTCGAGCGCGGCAAGTACCTGATCAATAAGCGGCAGATAGTTGCGCCAGCCGCCTTCCGAACTTTCAAACAGCGGCTCGCCCGGAACTTTGGTGGGTGCCAGTTCAGCCATTCGCGCGCTCGGCGCCAAGAGTGTGCCGAAGTAAGATCTGCCGGTGGTATGCAAAAACGCCTGCCGCTTGTCGGTTGCGGAATTGAATCCTTCAAACAGGATGCGCCAAAGCCGCCGGGTGATCCATTCCCCGCGTTGGATTTTGGGTAAACGGCCGGTTTTGAGGGAAAGGCCAAAATCGTTTTGCGCCAAGACTGACATTACCCTGCCAATTTTCTCCTGATCTTCCGCGAGCCAGGGTTTCAGCAGCTTGACCGAACGAATTTCTGCCTCGCGCTGTCCATTGATGGCGGCACCAATTACCCGCGCAATTTCTACAGCGTCCGGGTCGGAAGCGAGCCATATGCGTTCATTTGCTTCGTCCGCCCAACGCCGCAATTTCGGCGATATTTCCCGACCCTGGAATTTCCCAACACCTGCCGAAAGTGCAGCAAAAATATCATCCCTTTCGGGTGAATCGAGCGTAATAGTTTCCTGTGCCAGAGAAGACGCAGCATCGAGCAACATCCTGAGAACGAATTCGTCGTTCTCTGCCCTGATCCGTGACGAAATATGGGCTGCGTAGAATTTATGCGTAATGACCGAAAGCAACCGCGGAACATCTGCGAACAGTGCGGCTCGCACCTGCGGGTCGGTATCACGGCACAGGTTCTTGAAGAACTTTGCTGCATCTTCAGCAGGTAATAGATGCAAAACTTCGGCGAACATTTGCCGCACTGCGCCAAATTTGTCTTTGAGGAGCTTGAGCAGCAGGTTCGAGAAAGCCGTGTTTTGAGAATAGTTTTCGCAAAGCAGACGCACCAGTTTGCGCCGCAAAAACAATTCATTGTCACGCAATAGAGGTTTTTCAGCCGGGATTTCACGGGCGAGCCGCACTTCAACCGTGTTGAAAATTGACTTGGGCGACAGGGCCATAAGCGCGTCGAAGGCGGCGCATTGAACCCATAAATCTTCACCGGGATCCAGACAGACCCGGCGGGTTGAACTCAACATCTGTTCGAACCAGGCGCCAAAGGGCCATTTGTCAATTTTGCCAGCAATTGACGCGAGGCATTGATGGGCGGCGCATCGTATCCGGGCATCGCCGCGCCAGCTTCGCATATCCGCAAGCAGATTGTGTGACAGTTCAACAAAGAAACCGCTGTGAAGCATTGAGGGATCTTCGGCCAAGGCTTGTGCCGTGATAACACCCAGCCGTTCCAGTGCGTGGGCTAACGTTCTTTCGCGTTCGCCAACTCGTTTGTGATAGCGTTCGATCACGGCGTCCGCGTCAAAATAGGAACGGAAAGCCTTCTGATCGCTCTTTAGCTGGCGGCGGTTTGCGCCAATCTCACGGGCAAACTCGATGATTGCCGCATGCTGTTCTGCTGTGTCCAGTGCATGATCGGCACGGGTTCGGAAATTCTGCTCTGCTTCGTTCAGTTCGCTTATGGTTCGGGCCTGCTTGGTGCAATATCCGGCTACCAATTCAGCGTGACCGGAAGCTGTATCAATCTTTCCGTCAGGACCGGCGTAAGCCAGTATCTCACTATGAATGTCCGCGTGAACGGGACGCATTTTCAATGCAATTCCGGCGTTCAGACGATCTGCCAGAGCATTCTTTTGTGCGGAGACTGTTGCCGCTTCGATCGGTGTAAGGACGCTCATCCGGCATTCTCCGCCAGACACGCCGCTAATTGCGCGCGCAGAGACGGCTTCTCTTTCAAATCAGCGCGCATATCCGCCGACATTTCGATATGTACAAATCCCTGAAAGCCGGTTTGATGCAGCAATTGCCCTTGCGCATTGCCCAGCGCACCCAGTTCATCTGTATCACCCGGAAACACCAGAACAGGAGTTGGTGCAAAGGCAATGCTGAGGCAGTCGGCGAGATCGAGCAGTCTGCTGCTTGGTTGGCGCGTGCCATTGCTCAAAATCATTCCAGCTTCGCGGGCCGCCACACTCTGACGTTTCTCCGCGTCAAATCCGTGCAGTTGAACGAGCAGCCCGTCCGGGGATCTTTCAGCAAAGCCCAGCGCGAAGGCACTAAAAAGGTGTTCCTTCTCCTGAGCAAGATCGATGGCATTATCGCAGTTTTTGGTTGGGAAACGCGGTGCCGAGTTCCACGCTGCCGCCTGCGCACCGGTTTCAAGGAACAGGGCAGAGGCCAGCACACCCGTATGACGGTCCGATCCGCGATGCGGCGCGGTAATTGCCAGAGAGTGGCTGGCACCGGGCCGGATCCAATAGACACCTTGCCCTGTGCAGGCATCGCTCTGCTGGCTGAGCAAAAGTGTATCCGCAGCTCCGGGTACGCTTCCGCCGCGCAAATTGAAGGATTCCAGACCTGCCAAATCGGAACGGCGCTGTTTCAACAATGTCGCAAATGCAGTTTGTGCCTGTGCGAATTCAGCCGCATCGGTGCGGGTGATGGAATCGGTTTTGCTCAGCGGTGCAAACAGAGTAGCGGCGGCGCCGACAATGATCGCCGCAGCCGCGCCGCCGATCAGGATGGGTTTGGTCCGGCTCATTGCGCGGCGCTCTCTGGCGGCAGATCGTCCGACTGAACGTCTTCGCTCAATGCCTCATATAGCACCAGCATTGTGTAATCGCGGCCATTGAGACCCAGCGGTCCGACAGCGCGCCAATGACTGCGGCCCAGCTCGAGCTTCTCATCATCAGACAGCATATTGACCGGGAAAGCATTTGGTTCGGACAACAAGTCCCGGGATTCATTGCTCAACCTCTGGAAAGACGTAAGTGATTGTGAACCAAGAAACGCACGTTGCTCATAGACACGTGCGTCAATACCGACGACCCCATCGGGCTTGTCGAGTATTTCAATTTCAAGCCGCATTGCTGGGACCGGGCTTTCGACCAGCAACTGATCCTGTTCGGCAACAAATTCCGGACGTGTCCGGAAGAACCGCCATTTTTCGCCTGACTTGAACAATTTAGCAGGCGAATCTGCCTGCAAAAAAGTATCGTGTGAAGCCAGTTCTTCACCTTCAGCGCCGATCCAGCGCACACGAAGCCCGTAAATGAAACCTTCCTTGCGGTCGCGCACTTCTGCATTGACTGATGGATGCACCAGAATCTTGGCGAACGTGACCGGCTGCGAGAATGTGAAGGCGAGTGGGCGTTCAGGCAGCATTCGGTAGGCAATGAATCGCTTGGAAATGCGCGCATCGCGAGCTGTAACGTCGCGGGCATCATTCAGATAGCCGGCGACAGAGGGCGCGTATTTGCTCCACGCGATCACAGAGAAAGTGGCGAGGAATGCGAGCAATAGGGCTTTTGCAATGGAGGACAGGCTCATTCCGCGTTCTCCGCCATTCCAGGGAACATCAGCCAGCCTAATGTGTGCCGTCTGTCGCCCATGCTATCGAGATAGCGGGCTGACATGCCGGGCCGGGCTTCCATACCGGCATGGACACGTGTGTTGGTAACAACTTCGGGCCGGAGATTGGCGCTGCGCAAGGCTGACATCAGTTCTGCAAAGGATGCGTGTTCCGGTCCGATGCGGTCTTTGGCTACCAGCACATCCACAGCACCGCGATAACCGACAGCCTCGAGCGGCCTGGCGCGGAGCTGGAAGATCATCGGTTCTTCCAGGCTGTTCTGATTGCGGACCCATTCCTGCCAAACTACGTCAAACACGGTATGCGGATCACGCAGAAAGCTGTCGCTCCGGTTGGCGATGAATAATGCGCTGGAATCCCATTTGCTATGGACGGCAGCACCGATCCTAGCGGGAAGGACACCGCGGTCATTTGCGAAGCTCATTACTGCCCGCTTGGGCGCCTGTCCTTCAGCGAGGAAAATGCTACCCTCAGGGCGGCTTCGGGAAGTCAGATTCCAGTGTTTTTTAGTGCCGAAGGCGCACTGTGAAATGTTCATTCCTGCTAGGTTTGCAGCTGCGCGCGCAAGAATTGGTTTCTCGCCTTCACGCACGCGCATGATCATCGGTGCGGCAATCTCGAAACGGGCGAAAGCAAGCTGCGCCAGCTCGCTCCATGCAGTGCTGGATTGTGCTGGTCGTAGGAGTTTACATGTCGGCGTTGTACCAGAATTGCCACGTTCAGGCAGCAGCCCGGATATACGGGACAGCGCCGCTTCGCTGAGCTTGAGTATCGCCTGATTGCCTTGCGTGGCGGAGCGATTATCAGCGAGTGAGACGCCTAAATCCGGCAAGATGCGGCGAAACGCACCGATATCCGCAAGGCTGGCACCGGCATCCGAAATCTCCAGCTGGGTAGGGGCACCTGGCGCGGCTGCTGTCAGGACGATATGCGAGGTGTTGGTGGCTTCCTGAAATATGTCGGTGACGCTTTTGCCGCCAACCGTTGCAGACGGTGATGGCGCGCCAAAGACCAGCCAGCGTGCATCCTGATTGCGCCGCAATTCAAGCGCGGCAATCGCAAGGCCTGGCCGAAGCGTCGGGTCAGGAAGAATTATAGCTTCCTTGCGGCTAGCATTCGGGTCAAAAAGGAGCAGCTCTGCGCCTTTTTCGTCATCCCGTATAATCGCGATCCTGCCGCTTGCTGACCGCAATATACGCCAACCGTCCACGGATTGATCGAAGTCGGTTACCGCGTCGGGCACTTCCTCCTGAAGCAACTCCACCAGTTCGGAGAGCGATTGTTCGCTGCGCGCGGAAAGCGGTTGGGCCTTGTTCTGCATTTTGCGGACATAGGCATCGCCAACCGCATTGATGACCAAGCCGTCAAGACGTAGCCGGTCGCTGCCCTCAAGACGCGCCAGGCGCGCATCGTCATCGTTTACCGCAATGCGGGCTGTAGAAGCGGCGAGGGCGAAACCTGCGAAGTTCCCCAGCAATGCCCCGATCAGGCTGACCTGCAGCGTGGAGCGCGCCAGCCTCGGGAAAATGTCTTTATCATGCGCTTTGATCGCGATCAGGGTAGAGAGCAAATAGCCGAAGCCGAAGAAGTCTGTTGTCTTCACTTCGAACTGATACCAGACGATCATCCATCCCAGCAGCATCTTCCAGGCGAAACTGATGTTAAAGAATAGCAGCAGCTTGCGCCCGCCTTCCAGCGTCACATTCGCCATGAAGGGCATTTTGAGGATGAGCCGCGCGACGAAATAGATGATGATCGCTTCGCCGAAGGAGGTCAGGATTTTGGTGGGCTGATACCATTGCAGCGCAATCAGCGCCGGGATCAGAATGCCCGAAAAATCCCACCCGTATCGTACGTTGTAATGGCTTGCGATCATCGCGGTCAGCGTCAGAATGATATAGGCTTTGGGCCCTGCAAAAATCGAGCTCGACAATCCTTCATAGAGATAGACTACGCTGCTGACGCGGAAGTTTGTGATTTCCATCAAGCCATAGCGTACGACGACAAATGTGAGGCCGATGGTGACCCCGGACATAAAGATGCCGCGCGCCAGCCCCGGTTTCCAGAACTGGTTTGCCATCAATGATATGATGACCAGACCGAAACTTTGCAGGTTGTTTTCCCAATCCAGCCGTTGATCGAAATTGCTTTCTAGCCATTGGGAGAATTCCGGCAGCAAATACCCGTCAAACGATAGGCGAACGGCGATGCTGGCCAGAATCAGGCCCATAAACCGGTCCCGCCCGAACAGGCTGGGAAACCTGCCCGGCGCCAGTTTTTCCGAAAACAGCCAGACAATCAGATATGTCACCACCGCCTCGACCCCGATCACCGCTGCGGCGAGCGGCTTTACGATCAACAGGGGTACGAGATAGCCCGGCACAACCAGGCCGGAGAGAACCCAGCCATAGCGCAGGTTGAAAAAGCACATGATGAACACGCCGACCCAAACGGTCGTAATGATCGATCCGGCCAGTCCGCCTTCAGGGAATATGGTGAGAGGAAACAGATTCACGCTCAGGCCTTGGGTTCTGCCGTTTGCGCTGCGCCAAGCACGCGTTTGACCCGGCGGACCAGCGCGGCTGGTTCGACCGGTTTGCGGGCAATATCAACGACCCCCAGATCGCTGAAGGCGGGTGTCAGTTTCTCTTCAATCGCGGAGGACACAATGATCACCGGCGGGTGGTAAAGACCACGCTCAGCGACGATGCGTAAGAATTTCATGCCGTCAACGTTAGGCATCACCAGATCGAGCAGGATGATATCAAACCGCTCGGCAGTTATGCGCGCCAATCCTTCGGCGCCATTAGGCGCAATAATGACCTCATAGCCTTCAAGCTGAAGCGTCAATTGCAAAAGACCCGCCAGAATCGGGTCATCGTCAATCAGCAGAATCCGTCCAGTCATTATATCAATCCTCGCAAATCGACGTTGAAGCCAAACCCGTTGGATTCGCTGCCCCAATAGGAAACGGTGGCTGACCAACCCGTCACTTTGGCGATGCTCTCGCCAATCAAGCGATACTCGCCCACAGCACCTTCTTCGTAGTTGGAAAGTAGCCACAACAGACGGTCGAACCCGATGCCAAAGCCGCCTGAAATCCGGATATGAATGCGTTCGCCCCGGTCTTCGAATTTCAGTTTGACTACGCCATTCTGCGGTGTGTCGGCGATAACCACGCGCAGCATCGCCACCAGCATTTCGCCAAGGGCGTTCGGTTCTGCGAGGATGAATCCGCCGATTCCGGGATGTTCCGCTTCGATTACGACGCCCAACTCGTCAGCCAAGCTTCGGGCCTTCTCGACGGACTCTTTCACCACTTCCGCTGCGTCGACAGGGTAGCATGCTTCTGTCAGTTCCCGGCTTTCCATGCGGATCAGTCCGGCCACTTCATTCAGACGGCCGGTGGCGCGCCGGGCAGTCTCTCCGATACGCTCCACAACTCCGCGTATTTGAGGGGCAGTAAGCCGTTCGTCGCTCGCCAATTGCGAACCGAGCAGAACCGCTTCAAAATCGTTGCGCAATTGAAGGTCGATAAAATGCGCAACCGCCTTGCGCAGATCCGCCGCGCGATTGGCATCGCGCATATCCATTGCTTCCAGAACCAAAATGCGATCGGCGCGGTTGGCATTCCGCGCTGGCGCAGCAAGGCGCAACATACGTTCGCTGGTGCCAATGTCGCGCATCGGCATGCGGACTTCGGTCCCGTTCAGCATCAGGTCCTTTATCAAGGCATCAATCTGCGACCTGTCCAGATCGGTCAGAGCCAGCAATGTCTCCGGCAAAGATGTCTCGAACAGGCTTAGCCCGGCTTCGGCATAGATCGCTTGCATGGCCGTATTTGCGTGCAATGGCGCGCCGATAAGATGAAAGATAATGACGGCTGTATCGACAGTGTCGAACCCGCGCCGGACTTGTTCGGATTCTCTCGCGACCAGCGCAATCGCACTGGCAACCTTATCGTCGATTGGTAAAGTTCGCTGATTATGGCCGGAACGGGCGTTGAGGTCAGCGCGCCAGCGAAACAGCTCGCGGAAACTGGTTGTGATCGCGCGCACGAGATGGGCCGATTTGCCCGGCGTTGAAACGTCAGGACGCGCATGGAGCCAGAACAGGTTTTGGCCGCCGGCGCCAATCCAGCCGATCCGTGCTCCGCTTTCCCAACCGGGGACGATATCGGCAGCGGCACGGGGACTCATCGATCCGTGTAATTCCTTGAGGATTACTTTCAGCGCTTTTGGTTCAAGTTCAATATCGCTGAGTGAGGCATTGTTAGCTGCAATTGCTTCAAGCTTGCCGTTTGGCAGTAGCTCGATAAGCAAGCTCCGTTCGACGCCCGCATAACGCGCAGCTGAACCCAAAAACTCGGGCAAGCGGGCACCTTCGCGCAACGCTGACCGGTTGAAAGAAGTTTGCACGGCACGCGATGCGGTCCGCTCCAACCGGCGGTCTTTCGCAGTTTCGCGCACAAGAACCCGCTGAAAGGTAACAATCCACGGGGCAAGCATCAGCGCCGATACCGGCAGCAGCAAACCCGTATAGCGAAGCGCCGCCCAACAGGCCGCAGCAATAGCTATGCTGAGCATAACCGGAACAATGACTGCCAGACTTTTGGAATCCGCCTTGCGGAAAACCGCCGCAAGAAATGCCCCGATGAATAGCAGGACAAGGCAGCTTTCAAGCAGGCTGGCACGGTAGCTGTAACTGCCTGTCCGCAGGGCGTTGATTGTGTGGGCACGGAATACCGCTTCGCTGGTCGCGCCTTCGTTGGGTGAAAGCGGTGTGTTAAGTTTGCCGGTAAGCGCATCGGGCGAAACCACCATCGCGACAATCCCGTCCAGTTCCCGCGAATTCATTGCGCCTGAGGTTAGCTGGCTGGCCTTGAATACAGGAATGCTCTGACCGCCGGGCATGGGCACCAGAAATTCGCTTCGCTGGGGAAACGTATCGGCGAGGGCAGCGTCAAAAACCGCAATCGGCGCTTTACGTCCGGGTATCTCGGAGAATTGTGTCCGGTGGATTCCATATTGCGAAGATGCAATCGACCGTGCGGCTGAACGGGCATTTCCCAGCGCTTCGGCTTCAGACGGCAGTTCCCAGCGATTATTGCGGGGCAGAGCGCGTACGGGCATGGCGACGACCACTGGCGCGGGGCTTTGGGCGACGGGGCCTCTGTCAGCATCAAGGTATCCGATACGCTCGGTGCCAAGATCAGCCAGACTTCTTTCCAGTTTACCGAAACGCCCGGCGTCCTGTGTTTCGAATTGCGGATCGCGTTCGATGATCACCACTGTGGGGCTCTGGCCCGATTGGTGTACGGTCGCGAAATCGAACAGCCGTCCATCGGTTTGCAGGAACAGACCAATTTGATGCGCAACTGCCAGCGCCGCAACGATCAGGAGCGGGCCCAGCCAATGCGCCAATAGTTCGCGCCGGATTACTCCGCCGCTTATCCGCTTACGCGTTCTTGGCGCGGGTTTGGCGTTGCTTTGCTCGATTGCAAAAGAGGGGGAAAGTGCGTTCACAAGCTGCGTGGATCAATCGGACCAGGGATGTTGCGGGGCGGGCAAGGCGCGGTTCGGGTCATGCTGAACCGTGGTGTGCTCGGACGCGGTCTGGTTGCCGATTTTTCGCGCTCCCCCCTTATTGTTTCTTCATCAAGCAGATGCCGGCGGCCCGGTCGGGCGCGCCAAAAACCTACTTTTCATGGATGTGTGAGTAAGTAATTAACCCTAATAATAGATTAATTTTCGGGCGGCATACGGTAGCCTTCATGAGCGGTTCCGGACCCCGATAAGGAACAACGCTTAGGGGAAAATTAATCATATTCGCCGACAGGTAGCGTGTGATTGAAGTGTCATCATCAGATTGGGCAACCGCCAAACGGGACGACAGCACGAATGTGCTGCGCGTGCTGTTGGCAGAAGATACGCAGATCAGCGCCGAGGCAATGAAAGCTATGGGGCGCCGCCTGGCCGTGGATATGGATACGGTATCTAACGGGTTGGAAGCTATCGATAAGGTCGAAGAGGCCGAAGCCGAGGGCCGGCCATATTGCCTAATGTTGGTCGACGTGATGATGCCTGTGCTTGACGGAATTGAAACCACCAAGCGTCTGCGCGAGCTAGGCTATAATGCCGAGAAGTTGCCCATCGTTGCCGTTACAGCCGCGACGAGCATGGATGAAATACGATCCTACCGAGCGAGCGGGATGCAGGCGTTTCTTTCAAAACCTGTTAGTTTGAAAGATCTGCGGGCCGTGTTCGAAGCGTGGGGTCATAGCGCCGAGGAGCGGCCATTTCCGGTCCATCTAGATGCACTAAAAGAACTGCAAAGGCTGTTTGCCAAGCGCACAGAGCATACATCGGCAACGATTGCGGCTGCTTTGGCTAACGGCGATGTTACCGATGAGAAAATTTTCGAAATCAGATCACTGCTTCATCAAATTGCGGGCACTGCCGCAAGCTTTGGCGATCCCGGATTGAGCAAAGCGGCGCGTCGCCACGAAGAGAGGCTAGTCAATTTCCCGCGCGACAAGGCGACCTTGCGGCGCCTTCTCGAAGATGCAGGCAAGAGCTTGGATAACAGAAAGCTATCCGCATGAGACAGAAGCCAAAACTATGCGCTGAAAGGTCAGTGTCGCGGTTCGCCTTCATTATGGCCGGTGCCTTCGCGTCTCCGGCAATGGCTCAGGATGATGGCGAGTCTGCTCTCCAGTTTGACGGCCTCGTTGAAGTTCGCGGTGTCGCATCCGATCTGGATTTTGATGAAGGCGAGAACATCGATTCTTCCGGCATCGGTGCACGGATACGGCTTGGCGCTGATTATTCTATCGGCAGCAAGACCGAAATTCGCGGCGAGGTTGAGGCCCGCCACTTTAGCTTCCGTGACGATACGCGCGACAGCCTCCAATCATATATTGGCCGCTTGCAGGTAACGCATGATGTGTCTGACGAGCTACAAGTGCGTGCCCATGCGCGCCGCTATGAAAATATCAGTGTGCTTGAGGCATCGCAGGCTGACCAGACCAGTGCGGGCGCACGTGTACAATGGAGCCGCGGTGATGACCGGCTGCGGGTAAGCGCTGAGTACCGCGAGCGTCAATATGACACGACCGTTCCGGCTGACGGCGATGGCTATCAAGTAGCCGCGCAGTATAATCGCAGGCTCGGTTCGTATCATTGGTTCCGCATTGATCTGCGCCATGAAGACATGCAAAGCGACAATGCGCCGCGGCGCAGTTTCAACCGGCAGGTTGCGCGGATTAAATACAGCCTTCCCGTGTCCAAACGCGTGCGGGTTCGCCCTTCTATCGAATACCGCCAGTGGGATTATGACACGCGCATTGCCGTAGGCGATCCGAACGGTGATTTGCGTAAAGACAGTTACGTTGCTCCTGCGGTTGAATTGTCGTGGGGCAGGGCAACCCGCGGCCCTTACGCTTTGGCCAGTCTGGAGTATCGCCTGCGCGATTCCAACGACACACGGTTCGACAGTGACGCGATCCGCGCAGGTGTGCGTGTCGGATACCGGTTTTAACGACCGGTTGATCGCGTAAGGTTGACTGCGCGCTAAAACTGTCGCCAGCAGACCCAGAAACTTTGCTGAGATGTGCGAAACGTAAACAACTTCACTTGGCGTTCAGCGAGCGGCTGGCTATAGGCTGTTGCATGACCATTTCTGCACGCCGTCCGCGCTCTTTCGTCCTTGCTTCCACGATGCTTGCCAGCACTATGCTATTGGGCGGTTGCGCAGCCTTTGGCGGCGGCGGTGACGGGGCCGATACGGCCTATGTCGCACGCGATGTGGAGACTCTGTATTCTGAGGCCAAGCGCCGGCTGGAACGCGGCAATACAATTGTCGCAGCGGCCCTGTTTGACGAGGTAGAACGGCAGCACCCCTATTCGCCATGGGCACGGCGTGCGCAGCTGATGAGCGCGTTTTCCTATTATTCCGCCCGCGATTATAACAAGGCAATCGCCAGTTCGCAGCGTTTCCTGTCAATCCACCCGGGTAACAAAGATGCGCCTTACGCGTATTACCTGATCGCTCTCAGCTATTACGAGCAGATTAGCGATGTTGCCCGTGACCAGAAGATTACGGAGCAGGCGCGGTTGGCGCTGACGGAGGTGAACCGCCGCTTTCCGACCACCCAATATGCTGCGGATGCGCGTTTGAAGCTTGATCTTGTGAATGATCACCTGGCCGGCAAAGAAATGGAAATCGGCCGCTATTACCAGCGTTCGGGCCGCTGGCTTGCCGCGCAAATCCGGTTCCAGAATGTGGTCGATGAGTATCAGACGACCAGCCATGCTCCAGAAGCATTGTACCGCCTGACCGAAAGCAGCCTGGCATTGGGCATTCCGGCGGAAGCGACCAAATATGCTGCGGTTCTTGGTGCGAACTATCCCGGCAGTAAATGGTACGATAAGGCATATGAGCTTATCCAGGATAATGCTCCGCGCGTAACCACCAGCTAAGTGGTTTGCGGCTTGCCGCAAGCCTAACACCCGCACCGAATTCGAAGAATACGCTGCCCGGATGAAGGCAGTGCGCGCCGTCCAGTTGTGCGCGTTAACCACAGGTGCATCAACCGCTTGCAAAATAGCTGCGGTACGATACACCACCCGCAATGGGGATTACGCCTTCGGGCGCATATTAGGGTCGCTTTGGGTATTACGGGACTGAAAACGCTTATCTGTGCGTATGCCAGCTTTCTGCTGGGGGCGATGCTGTTCGCCGCACCGGTTTCTGCCCAACTGGTGCCGTCCGTTCTCGAAGAAATGCGGCTGGTCACCCAAGATGACAGCTCTGCCACGTTCATCCTTCGCTTCTCCCCTGCAGAGCCCCGCTTTGCCGAGGTTGAGGAAAATCCGACAAGCCCCGAGCTCATTATGGCGACCACGCTGAAAACCGGGCGGGTCAAACAACGGCAGACGTTTCGCGGGCTGGTACGCTCGCTGCAATTCCAGACGCAGAGCAGCAGTCTGGTCATGCGCTTCGACACGGCGCTGCCCGCCACCATCAGGGCAGAGCGTATTGGCAATAATTCTATCCAGATCCGCGTAGAGCGTGTGTCGCAAGAAGAAGTATTGGGCAGCAGGCCGATTGGCTCGGATGGCGAGGAAGTTCTGCCGCAGCAAGAGCTCAAGCAGGAGCAGCTTGGCGGTCCGTTCGATGCGTATCAGCCCGGCGATTCCTATGAATTGGTCTTTCTGAAATATGCGGACGTATCTGAAGTCATCGGCTTGCTTGTCGAAGGCGTAGAGATTGCGCCGAACGATGTATTCATCCGGCGGGAGCCCGGTTTCGGGTCCCCGGCATCCAACCAGCAAAACACCTTTATCGGCGCCCCGCAGCAAGCCCAGCGGGAACAGGTGCCGCTGGGCCAGAATTTTGGTAACGGGCTGGCGATTGACCGGCGGCTAAACGCAATTTGGGTAACCGGCACGCAGGACCGGATTGACCGCGTGAAACGCCAGATTGAACTGATCGATGTTCCGGTAGACAGTGTAATTCTGGAAACGCAGTTCGTTGAGTTGACTGAAACGGGCGCGCGAAACCTTGGGCTCGATCTGACGAACCAGAACGGCCAGATCGGGGTAGGGACGCTGACCACCGGTTCGTTCCTGCCGTTTGGACTTGACCCCAATGATGTGCTGCCATCTGGCCAGTTGCAGGTGGCGATCAATGCGCAAATCCAGAAGGGTAATGGCCGGATTGTCTCGCGCCCGCGGATTGCTGCGCAGAGCGGGTCTACGGCTAAAATCATTACCGGTGATGCACTGCCAATCCTGACGTCGATCCAGCTTTCCGGTGTGAACGGGGTGTCGCAGCAGGTGCAATATGTGAATGTGGGTGTTACTCTGCAGATCGCGCCGCGCGTCAGCAGTGACGGGTATATAACATCCAAAATTTACGGCGTTGTTTCCAGCGTCACCGGCTTTTCGCAGGGTTTCCCGACGATCAGCCAGAGGGAGGCCGAAACAAGTGCGTCAGTGCGTGACGGGGAGACGTTTGTCATTGGCGGTCTGACACAGGAAAATGTGCTGACGACCAATTCTAAGATACCGTTGCTCGGTGATATTCCGATCCTCGGCCGGATATTCCAGAACGAACGTTCCACCACGACCAAGACCGAGCTCTATATCGTCATTACTCCGCGTATCGTGCGCCATCGCCGCTTCGAACGCAGCGAAGAACGGACCGAGTCGGAAAAAGAACTGAACCCGAGTTCAACCGGGCAGGAGAGCCAATTCGCGCCAATGTAATTAAATTACACTTTACAGCGAAAAAATTACGCGATCTTGAACCTTCGTTTCTTTACAAAGCGGAGGTCCGGTTGTGATGGCTAAAACTGGTCGGTAGTTGCATTCTGCAATGTAAAAATTGCCAGAAATCTACAGTTACTTTCACGTTAGTAATATATTTAGCATCGACAGCGAACAAATATTCATTACAAGTTTGTGACATCAGCTCCCGACGGGTCGCGAAAGGGGCTGCAACTCACATCCTTTTGGAGGGGATATATGAAAGTCAAATATCTTGCTGCTCTCGCAGCTCTGCCGATGATCGCAGCGGTAACGCCAGCGCAAGCTCAATCAGAGCGCGCCGGTGCCAAAATCGCTAACAGCTTCATCTGTGTATTCAACGACCGCGCGGTTTCACGCGGCAATGCACGCGCCGAGGCGGTTCGTTCGGTCAACGCTAATGGCGGCGAACTGAAGCACGTATATAGCGTCGCTCTTCGCGGTTTCGCCACCAATATGGCACCGCAAGCAGTTGCCAATATGCAGCGTAATAACCCTAACATTGCCTATTGCGAGCAGGATCAGGTGGTTACATCTTCCCAGCGCGGCAAGCCGAAGCCTGGTGATGGTGGCGGCAGTCAGCCGGCTCAGGAAACACCTTGGGGTATTGCCCGCGTAAATGGCGGCGGTGCAGGTAACTTTGCCACTGCATGGGTCCTGGATAGCGGTATCGACCTCGATCACCCTGATTTGAACGTTGATGTTCAGCGCAGCCGCACTTTCGCGTCGCGCACTAAGAACGCTGATGACCAAAACGGCCACGGCACGCACGTTGCAGGCACAATTGCCGCAATCGACAATAACATTGGCGTAATCGGTGTAGCGCCGGGCGCTCCGGTTGTGTCCGTTCGCGTACTTGACCGCCGCGGTTCCGGTTCGAATTCCGGCGTTATTGCAGGCGTTGACTATGTCGCACAATTTGGCCGTCCCGGTGACGTTGCCAATATGAGCCTCGGCGGCGGTATCAGCACAGCGCTTGACGCGGCGGTTGTTGCTGCATCCTCTGGTGGTGTCCGTTTTGTCCTGGCTGCAGGTAACGAGCGTACAGACGCAAATAACAGCTCGCCAGCACGTGCAAACGGCCCGAACGTCTTCACCGTTTCGTCTTTCGCGATTGGTGACAACTGGTCCAGCTTCTCCAACTTCGGCAACCCGCCGGTTGATTTCGCTGAACCAGGTTCGGCGATCAAATCGACTTGGACCGGTGGTGGCTACAACACTATTTCCGGCACCTCGATGGCGGCACCGCACCTTGCAGGTATTCTGCTCCAGGGCGCGCCAGCCAATGGTGGCCGTGTAAACGGTGACCCAGACGGCAACCCTGACGTGATCGGCGTTGTGAACTGATCTGACCGGTCATAATCCAGAGAGAGGCGGTTCGCAGTGCGGGCCGCCTTTTTCTTTGCCTGCTGCACATACGTAGAAACACGTGGCGCTCGACAAATTCACGCAGCTGTTCGCAAATTGTTCTTACTATCGTGACGTAGGGAAACGCATCGGCTAGAGAATCACCTTGCTATGCTAACCTTGCTTTCCATCCGCAATATCGTGCTGATCGAGGCGCTTGATCTGCAATTTGCAGGCGGGCTGGGCGTGCTGACGGGTGAAACCGGCGCGGGTAAGTCTATTCTGCTGGATGCGCTGGGGCTGGTGCTCGGCAATCGCGCCGATATGGGGCTGATCCGCAGCGGTTGTGATCAAGCCAGTGCCACCGCGACTTTTGAGTTTGGGGCATTGCCCAAAGCAATCGCCGATGTTCTGGACGATGCAGAGATCGAGGTCGAGCCGGGTGAACCGCTGATCTTGCGGCGGCGGCTTAAGGCGGATGGCGGGTCCAAAGCATTTGTGAATGATCAACCTGTGGGTGTGGCACTGCTACGTGAAATGGCGGGCGCGCTGGTGGAATTGCACGGGCAGCATGATGATCGCGGGCTGGTGAACCCTAGCGGTCACCGGATTTTGCTGGACCGTTATGCGGGCGCCAATGCGGAAGCAGTCGCCGCCGCATGGGCCAAATGGCGCGATGCACAGGCGCAGTTGGAAGCGGCCAAGGCATCGATTGTACAAGCCAAAGAAGACGAGGATCTGCTGATTGCGCATCTGGCAGAGCTGACCGAAATGCGCCCCGAAGTTGGCGAAGAGGCGCAGCTGGCCGGTCTGCGTTCCGATATGCAGAAGGGTGAGCGCCTGCAAGGCGAGCTGGAGGCTTTGCGCAAGGTTTGGGACGGGTCAAACTCTCCGCTGGCATCATTGCGCAGCGCGGCGCGCAAGCTGGAACGTGTGGCGGAAGAACATGAATTGCTGGCAGATGCGCTGGCATCGTTGGACCGCGCCGTGGTGGAGGCCAGTGAGGCCGAGGACAAGCTGACCGAGGCGGGGTATCAGTTGATCCATGATCCTGCCGCTCTGGATGATGCGGAAACGCGGCTGTTCGAACTGCGCGCCGCAGCCCGTAAGCACCGCTGTGAAGTCGATGCGCTACCGGCCTTGATGCTGGAAATGCGCGCGAAGCTGGACGCTATCGAGGGCGGTGAAGCGGGCGTTGGTGCTTTGGCCAAAGCAGCCGCCGCAGCGGGCGAGGATTATCAGGCCAAGGCACGCAAGCTGCATGATGCGCGGGTAAAAGCTGCGGGTAAGCTGGACATTGCCGTGGCGAATGAGCTGGCGCCGCTGAAACTGGATGCGGCGCGTTTCAAAACCGACGTGGCAATCCTGCCCGAAGATCGCTGGGGCGCGAACGGGATGGATAGTGTGGAGTTTCTGATCTCGACCAATCCCGGCGCGCCGTTTGCGCCGCTTGGCAAGATTGCTTCTGGCGGTGAATTGTCGCGCTTTATCCTGTCGCTAAAAGTTGCTTTGGCGGAAAAAGGCGGCGCGGCCACAGTTATTTTTGACGAGATTGACCGCGGCGTTGGCGGCGCGGTGGCCAGCGCCATCGGTGACCGCCTGGCGCGACTGGCGGATGGCGGGCAGCTGCTGGCCGTAACCCACAGCCCGCAAGTCGCCGCGCGCGGGGGTGAGCATTACATGATCGCCAAATCATCCGAAGGCACCGTCACGCGCACATCTGTCCGCCTACTTGACGAGGCTGAACGCAAGGAAGAAATCGCCCGGATGCTGTCCGGCGCGGAAGTAACCAACGAAGCGCGGGCGCAAGCCGACCGGTTGCTGGAGGTATGAT
>JAHDBR010000043.1:17304-20140 GCA_020630295.1 Sphingomonadaceae bacterium | reverse complement strand
TCCCGTTCCCGCCGGATCAGGTCGAGCGTCGATGCACCAACCGAACCGGTTGCGCCAAGGATGGTGATGGAGCGGGTCATGGGTGAAGCGTCCACAAAACTGATGAAGCCAGCGCGACAGGAAGCAACCCGTCAATGCGATCAAAAACACCGCCATGGCCGGGTATCAAATTCGAACTATCCTTCGCACCGGCTTTCCGCTTCAACCAGCTTTCGAAGAAGTCACCCGCTTGAGCGAGAACGGCAAGCAGTGCGCCGATTAGAAACGCGACCAACAGCATTGGTGACAGCCCCGGTTCGCTCATATTAGACAGGAAAAAGCCCGCAGAGACCAATCCGGCAGCTAAAGCGCCGCCGATCAAGCCCGCCCATGTTTTCGAGGGACTGATTCTAGGTGCTATTTTGGGGCCACCGATTGTGCGGCCGCTGAAATATGCGCCCACATCCGTCGCTACAACGACTGCGATTACTCCAATGACCACTGCCAACGGAAATGCAGCTAAAGCGGCAGATGCTGCGCCAATATAAAGCCCGCCAGCAATTGCGGCTGCCAAGCGATAAAGTGCGTTGGACGTCGCCTTGATTACAAGTGCAAAAAACTCTGAAAAACAGATCAGCGCCACGATCGCGATAAATATCTGCCACACCAGACCGCCTGCCCAGAGCGCCCCGCCCGCAATGGCAAGCATGACCAGCGCCGATACGATCCGTACCGGCAAGTCAGCGTGTTTGCTTTTTACTGCGTCACCGTCCGCCAAAGCGTCGCTCCCGGTCGGCGAAATTATCGAGTTCAGCCTGTAGATGCTCCGGCGTGAAATCGGGCCATAGCACATCGACGAAGCTCATTTCCGCATAAGCGCATTGCCATAGCAAGAAGTTTGACAGGCGCACTTCACCGCTGGTCCGGATCAGCAGATCGAGCGGCGGCAGGTCCGCCGTATCAAGGTTTGCCGAAAGCGTATCGGCGGTAATATCGCCCGATGCAGCAGCTTGTTTCGCCGCGCGGACAATTTCGTCCTGCGCCCCGTAATTTAGCGCAACCGCCAGTGTGTTCTTGCCTTTGGAGGTCTGCTCCAAAGCATCATCGAGCATCGCGACAATATCGGGCGCCAATCCGCGCCAGTCGCCAATGATTTTCAGCCGTACATCATTGGCAATAAATTCGGGCAAGTCCGATTTGATGAACTTGCGCATCAAATTCATCAGATCATCGACCTCCTCATCGGGCCGCTTCCAGTTTTCCGAGGAGAATGCGTATAGCGTGAGGCATTCGATCCCCATGCCCTCCACGCTACGGACCAGCTTGCGAACAGCCTCTACGCCCTGCCTGTGCCCCATCGCACGCGGCAGCATCTTGCGTTTAGCCCAGCGGCCATTGCCATCCATAATCACGGCAACGTGTTTGGCGCGCTGGCTATCCTTCGTCATTTCCAAAATCCCCCGAGTGAAAAGATCACTGGGTCATGATTTCTTTTTCTTTGGCCTCTGCAGCCGTATCGCATTCAGCGACGTATTTATCCGTCAGCTTCTGGACCTCGTCCTCGGACCGTTTGCGGTCGTCTTCGGAGATTTCCTTCTTCTTCTCGTCTTCTTTCAGCGCTTCCATGCCGTCACGCCGGACATTGCGGATCGCGATCTTGGCGTTCTCGGCATATTTGCCCGCCAGCTTCGCCAGCTCTTTACGCCGGTCTTCGGTCAGGTCCGGCATAGGCAACCGCAGGGTCTGGCCATCAATCATCGGGTTCAGCCCCAGATTTGCGTGGGCAATACCCTTTTCAACCGCAGCCATATTCGATTTGTCCCACACCTGCACCGTCAGCAGGCGCGGTTCCGGTGCGGATACAGTGGCCACCTGATTGAGCGGCATATGCGCGCCGTACACATCGCACACCACAGGATCGAGCAGGGTCACATTCGCCCGGCCTGTACGCAGGCCGCCAAGATCGCCCTTCAGCGATTCCACCGCGCCGGCCATGCGGCGTTCAATGTCAGCTTTGTCAAACTTTGCCATTCTTCAGGCTTCCTTCTCTTTAGGCTCTCTCACCACTGTCTGCGTGCCTTTGCCAGCGATAACCTGCACCACATTGCCATCTTCGCGAATAGAGAAGACCACAATCGGAATGCTGTTTTCGCGGCATAGCGCCACCGCCGTGGCATCCATAACCTTCAAATTATCATTCAGAACTTTGGTATAGCTGATCTCGTCAAACCGCTGCGCTGCCGGGTTAGTCTTCGGATCGCTATCATAGACACCATCAACGCTGGTGCCTTTCAGCAGCGCGTCGCAGTTCATCTCTGCCGCGCGCAAGGCCGCTCCGGTATCAGTGGTGAAGAACGGGTTGCCGGTGCCCGCTGCGAAAATCACGATCCGGCCTTTTTCAAGATGCCGCTCTGCCCGTCGGCGAATATATGGTTCGCACACTGATGACATAGGGATCGCGGACTGAACGCGCGTTGGCACACCCGCCTGCTCAAGCGCATTCTGCATCGCCAGCGCGTTCATTACCGTGGCGAGCATACCCATATAGTCGCCCGTCGTCCGGTCCAGCCCGCGCGCCGCACCTGCCACGCCGCGAAAGATATTGCCGCCGCCAATGACCAGGCATATCTCCAGCCCGGTATCCTTGGCCGCCTTCACTTCTTCAGCAAGGCGCGCGACATAGGCCGGATCAATCCCGTAATCCTGCTCCCCCATCAGCACTTCGCCGGAGAGTTTCAGCAAAACGCGCTTGTATGTGGGTGCGGACATAGTTCAGAAGAATCCGGTTGTTGTTTGGGTTGCCGCATTCCTTAGCCGCCCTGTTGCCAAGGCGCAAAGGGCCAATGTGAATAAAGGG
>JAHDBR010000043.1:9596-17204 GCA_020630295.1 Sphingomonadaceae bacterium | reverse complement strand
CGCATTCCTTAGCCGCCCTGTTGCCAAGGCGCAAAGGGCCAATGTGAATAAAGGGTATTACATGCGCGGAAGTCGAAATGAGTAACGGGACATTTGACCATCAAACCGGTCTGGAGCGCAAGATAGACGCCAGACGCCTTGTTATGCTGGCCCTTGGTGGATTGGGATTGTTTCTAGTCATTCAAGCGTGGCGTGATACTACCGCAACGCCTGTAGTCCACGAGGTGTCCATCGAGCTCAAGGGCTTTCCACCGCGTAGCGCGCCTCTGACCGTGGTCTTGCTTTCAGACATCCATGTAGCCGGACCGGATATGCCGCCGGAAAGGCTCGAGAAGATTGTCGATCAGATCAATGCCCTTAAACCGGATGTTATCCTGATCGCAGGTGACTTTGTCAGCGATAAACGCACGGCAACACGTCTATATACGGCGAAAGAGGCGCTCACCCCTCTGGGCCGGCTCGATCCTGATGCCATTAAGCTGGCCGTACCGGGCAATCACGATCATTGGCGCGACATTCATGCGGTCGAGCATGAACTCGCTCGCCACCGCATTGGAGTGTTGCGCAATGAAGTCGTGAATGCTGGCGGACTAATTATCGCAGGCCTTGATGACGATTTTACGGGGCGTGCAGATCTTGACGCAGTATTGCCCATTACCGAACGCTTTAATCGGCAGGCTCTCGTCTTGAGCCACAGCCCTGATCCATTTCCCGATTTGACAAAAGATTTCGGCCTCATGCTAGCCGGTCACACGCATTGCGGGCAAATCCGGTATCCTTGGGGCGGCTCCCCGGCAACTATGTCAGACTATGGTGACAAATATGCGTGCGGCATTGCCGAGGAGAACGGCAACACGCTGATTACTACCGCCGGGCTCGGTACCAGCGTGCTACCCATCCGGTTGTTTTCGCGGGCAGAGATATGGCACATAACAATTCGGCCGCCGAACCCGTGAAGGAACGGCGGCCGGATTTTTAGCCAGAATGGCGTTTGAGGCTTAGCCGCCGACTGCCGCGGCAACTTCTGCAGCAAAGTCTTCTTCCTTCTTCTCGATGCCTTCACCGAGTTGGAAGCGGACGTAATCCTTCAGGACGATTTCCTTACCAGCATCCTTGCCAGCTTGGGCAACAACGTCTGCAATAGGGGTCTTGTTGTCCATCACGAACAGCTGGCTGAGAAGTGCGTTTTCTTTCGCGAACTTCTTGATTGCGCCTTCAACCATCTTTTCCTGAACGTTTTCAGGCTTGCCGCTTTCGGATGCCTTTTCCTGGGCAATCGCACGCTCGCGCTCGATTACATCAGCATCCAGACCATCAGCGTTCAGCGCTTGCGGGAATGCAGCGGCGATGTGCATCGCCAATTGCTTGCCCAAAGGCTCCAGAACGTCGGCACCGGCTTCGCTTTCCAGCGCAACCAGAACACCGATCTTACCCAGACCCTCTGCAGCAGCGTTATGCATATACGGAACAACCACACCGTTTGACACGGCGACAGTTTTCATCCGGCGAACCTGCTGGTTCTCACCGATTGTCGCGATGTTGTCGGTCAGCTTGTCAGCGACAGTGCCGCCTTCGGGATATGCCGCAGCTTTCAAAGCTTCGACATCGTCACCGTCAACGCCCAGGGCCGCAGCAGTGGTGTTGCGCACGAAAGACTGGAACTGGTCGTTCTTCGCGACGAAGTCTGTTTCGGAGTTGACTTCAACAGCCACGCCCTTGGTACCCTCAACGGCAACGCCGACGAGGCCCTCTGCCGCAGTACGGCTGGACTTTTTCTGTGCTGTGGCGAGGCCTTTTGCGCGCAATGCGTCAACTGCGGCTTCGATATCGCCGCCAGCTTCGGTCAGCGCTTTCTTGGCATCCATCATGCCCGCGCCGGTTTTTTCGCGCAGTGTTTTTACGTCAGCGACTGAGAATGCAGCCATTGCTCTATCCTTTCAAAAAATTGGGCGCTGCCGGGACCTGCAAATTTCTCCCATCATGGCGGAAGAGGTGGCAGATGCCCGGCGCGCTAGGTCACGTCCTTTGCAGGATTGTGACGGTCAAATTATGCTTCGACGGGCGGTTCCGCCATCGCGCCAACATCGGCGCCGGAATCGGCAACCTTGCCGCCCTTGCCCGACACGGCTGCTTCCGCGATCGCATCGCAATACATACGAACGGCGCGGCTCGCGTCATCATTGGCCGGAACAGGGAATGCGATGCCCGAAGGATCGACATTAGTGTCCAGAACGCCAACAACCGGAATACCCAGAACGTTGGCTTCTTTAATGGCCAGCTCTTCCTTATTCGCATCGATCACGAACATAACGTCAGGAATGCCACCCATGTCGCGGATGCCGCCAAGTGACAGCTCAAGCTTGTCACGCTCACGTGTGAGCTGGAGAACTTCTTTCTTGGTGAAACCCGAAGTGTCACCGCCAAGTTGCTCTTCCAAAGTTTTAAGGCGCTTGATCGAACCGGAAATGGTTTTCCAGTTGGTCAGCATACCGCCAAGCCAGCGGTGGTTTACGAAGTGCTGGCCGCTGCGGCGTGCTGCCTCTGCGATCGGCTCCTGCGCCTGGCGCTTGGTACCAACGAACAGAACCTTGCCGCCCGAACGGACAGTGGATTCAACGAAGTCCAGCGCGCGTGCGAACAATGGCACGGTTTGCGACAGGTCGATAATGTGAACACCGTTACGCGCGCCGAAAATATACGGCTTCATGCGTGGGTTCCAGCGGTGGGTCTGGTGGCCGAAATGTGCGCCGGCCTCGATCAATTGCTGCATTGAGACGGTAGGTGCCGCCATAATATAATTCCTTCCGGTTGTGCCTCTGGAAAGCTGGAACCGAGCGGAGATCCCGCAATGGCACCGGTATGTGTGCTTTCCATGTGGATTTCCGCCGTTCCAAGCAGCCGTGAATCGGTAACCTGTAGAGCGGATGCGGGCCTTTAACGCCCAATTGTCATGAAATCCAGCCTCAGTTCACCGCAAAAACACGTAATTTTAGCGCAAAATCGCTTGACCAAGCAGAACAAATAGAGAACAAACGTTCGCACGAGCAAAAACTCCTGAAACCAAATTTGTTCTTCGAGCGTAGTTAACCACATATCCACAGGCATTCAACAGGTCTGTGCACAGTTTGGAAGTAAATATAATGACCACATTTGTTCTGATTTCGCTCTTCGTCCTTGGCAGCATTGCTGTGCTTTTGACTTTGGCGGATAGCGTAGTGCGCGGCCGGAACGCCTATAAAGAACTCAAAGGAGTAGCGGCTAAAGAGCAGTCTGACCCTATCGTCACAGTCTCGCTAAGCAAAGTGTCGCAGCCCGTGCGTTTGCCGAACCCGATGATGGTGTCCACTCTGGCCTATGCGCCCCGGCGCGCCGCAGCTAACGCTCAGAGCTATCCGCTAATCGCTGCCGCTTGATTTTAGCGTAGCGGATAAGTCCGAGCGGCATCAGCGCAAGGTATCCTACCGAAATAGCCGCCAGGCTCCACCATGGTTCCAGTAGCAGAGCCGCTGCAAACAATCCGGCAAAAGCAATCAGTTCAAGCCGCACATTCCGTCGCGGCTTGATCGAAGACCAGCTCAGCGTCGCGATGTTTGAAATCATCAAGAACGCGATCACCACCATCCACACGGCGTTGAATACGGGCTCGCGGAAAATCTCTTCACCCGTTGCTGTCCAAAGATAAAACGGCAGAAAAGTCAGCCCTGCCCCGACAGGTGCGGGAATGCCGGTTAGGAAACCGGCCGATTTATGTGGCTGCTCGTCAACATCAATCTGTGCGTTGAACCGGGCCAAGCGAAGTGCGCAACAGATTGCAAAAGCCAGAGCTGCAAACCACCCGAGGCGGGGCAAGTCCTGCAGCGTCCATAGATAAAAAATTATCGCAGGTGCCATCCCGAAAGACAGCGAATCCGCCAGACTATCCAATTCGGCACCAAACCGTGATTGCGCCTTCAGCAAGCGCGCAATGCGTCCGTCAATCCCGTCAAGCACACCGGCCAGAATAATGGCCAAGATTGCAGCCGACCACTCTTCAGCGATGGCAAACTTGATACCGGTAAGGCCTGAGCAAAGGGCCGCGGCGGTAATGGCGTTTGGAAAAACCGCCCGAAGCGACAATCCGCGTATGGAGCCTGCCCGAGCCGGCTTTTCGCCTTCGACAGATTTCGGGCCAAGCCTGGGTTCGTCGCTCACTGCGTTACTCCTTCAATCAGCTTCTGCTGACCGATTTCGGCAAGCACGGTCTCCCCCGCAACGGTCTTCTGCCCGAGCAGCACCTTGGGATCGGTGCCTTCTGGCAGATACACGTCCACGCGGCTACCAAATCTAATTAAACCAATCCTTTGGCCTGCCGCCACGGTGTCACCCGGCTTCACAAACGGGACAATCCGGCGCGCAACCAGGCCTGCGATCTGGGTAAACCCAATCTGCAATCCGTCACCGCGTTCGATCAGAATATGCTGTCGCTCGTTCTCTTCGCTCGCTTTGTCCAGATCGGCATTCATAAACTTACCAGGCATGTAAACGAGCCGGCGGACTACACCGGTTACCGGCGTGCGATTAATATGAACGTCGAAAACGCTCATGAAAATCGAAACCCGGGTTACCGGCCCGGGTGTCAGGCCGATATGCCCGCTCCCGTCATCTCCCACCAACTCGGCAGGAGGATCAATGCGGCTGATCTGCGAAACGATGCCGTCGGCCGGCGATATGATCAGATTTTCGGATTGGGGAACGACACGTTCCGGATCGCGAAAGAAAGCGAATATTCCGCCCGTTAGCGCCAACATCGGCCAGCCGATCAGCTCCCAATCGAGCAAAAGCAGGAATATGAGGGAAATCCCGCCAGCAATATAGCCGAACTTGCGGCCTTCGGGATGGATGCCGGGCCATTGCCATCCTGCGTCACCGCGCCCCTGATTGTCTAAAATGTCACCTGCCATTGGTACCAACTAGTGTTTCGGCATCAATGTAACAAGCGGATTGGCGGAATGGGACCGCAGCCATATTACGGATCAACCGACTTTCCGCACAAACACCGTGCCGGCAGAATATCCGGCACCAAAGCTACAAATCAGTCCGGTATCGCCAGCTTGGAGATCGTCACTATGCAGATGAAAGGCGATAATCGATCCGGCGCTGGACGTGTTACCATACGTATCAAGGACCGTCGGGCTCTCATCATCATTTGCTTCATGCCCCAGAACACGCTGCGCAATCAAACGGTTCATGCCCGCATTCGCCTGATGCAGCCACAAGCGGCGCAGTGAGTGCGGATCAACTTTCAAACGTGCCGCTTCATCGATAATCATCTGAGCCACCATAGGCACAACTTCTTTAAAGACTTTACGCCCTTCCTGGACGAACAACTTGTCCGCAGTACCCTCTGTTTCCGGCGACGCGCGATTGAGGAACCCGAAATTGTTACGAATATTATTAGAGAATACGGTTTTCAGCTTCGTTCCCAAAATATCCCAATGATTATCGGGAGATAGAGACGAATCTTCAACCAAAATCGCAGTAGCTACATCGCCGAAAATGAAGTGACTATCGCGGTCACGCCAGTTCAAATGACCGCTCGTGATCTCTGGATTTACGACAAGAACCGAGCGAGCATTGCCAGCGCGGATATAATCTGCCGCGGTCTGAATGCCGAAGGTGGCGGATGAGCAGGCAACATTCATATCAAACCCGAAACCATCAATGCCGAGCGCCTGCTGGATCTCGATCGCCATCGCAGGGTATGCACGTTCCATGTTGGACGCAGCGCACAAGACCGCATCTACGTCCTGAGCAGAACGTCCTGCTCTTTCAAGGGCTTGGTTTGCCGCCATGACACCAATCTCGGCGAGGACGGACAATTCATCATTGCTCCGTGCGGGCCAGCGCGGTGACATGGTCTCAGGATCCAGAATTGGCGCCTTGGACATTACATGCCGTGCCTTGATACCGCTGGCCTTCTCTATGAATTCTACTGAACTTGTTGCTAGGGGCTCCACCTCACCAGCCTCGATCGCGGATGCATTATCGCGGTTAAATAGCTGAACGTACGCGTTAAAGCTCTCAACCAACTCCTCGTTAGTGATGCTTTCTTCCGGAGTGTACAGGCCGGTGGATGAAATAATTGGATGATGCGTTTGGGTCATCTGTCTTGCCTAATACCCTGCGCTGGCGGCTGCAAGATAGGATCGCGTTAAAGCACGTGGTGGCACCAAAGAGAAAGGGGCCGCTTGCGATGTGCAAACGGCCCCTCTCCGATCAGTGTCCGAACGCTTAGAACTTCGTACGAAGCGTTACGCCATAGCTGCGCGGCTCTTGCGGGAAGGCAGAACGCGAACCAGAGCGCAGAACCGTGTTAAAGGTAACACCGCGTGTGACCTGGTTCGTGATGTTGTTACCGAAGAACTCAATCGCCCAGCTATCATCCTGCGCGCCAATACCGGCACGGAGGTTGATTTTGGTATTGCTGTCTTGAATATCAAACGGAACCAAAACGCGTGCGGTAAGATTGGACGGATCCACGGCCTGGGTTGAGGTACGGCGATCATCTTCAAACCGGACCTGACCGTTTACGAAGAAGTCGAGGTAATTACCCAGATCCTGTTCGTACGTTGCACCGGCAATCGCCACGATCGTAGGCGCGTTGGTCAATGAATTGCCACATAGTGCCAGAACGTTCTGCGCGGTTTGAGTGCCGGCGCAATCATCTGGATAACGTGCATCAGTGTAGGTCACGCCGCCATTGAAGGTGAGGCCGTCAGAGGGACGGATAACCGTTTCAATTTCGACACCTGATGTGATCGCCTTTGGCACGTTGAAGGTTGTGAATTGCGCTCCGGTAAATTCCAGAACCTGGAAGTTGGAGAACTCTTCACGGAAACCTGCAAGGTTTAAGGTCACAGCATCGTCGATCAGACGCGCCTTCAGGCCGATTTCATAGGCATCGACTTCTTCAGAAGCAAAGCGAGGGTCTGCCCCGCCGGCTGCTGCTGTTGAATCGAGGTTGAAGCCGCCCGATTTATAACCATGCGTGAAGCTGGCATAAACGTTGACCGGAGCATCAAAGGCATAGCTCACTTTGCCGGTATAGATCAGCTCTGAGTCGCTAAACTCGGAGTCAAACGTCCGCGGTAGCGGGAACACTGCCGCTGCTGGCAAGTCTGCCGGCGCCGTAAAGGCGAAACAACCCGTGCCGAAAATAGTCGGAACAAGCGCCCCGGGCACGTTACCCGCCCCGATGGTTCCCAAAATTGCCGGACAGAGCTGATTGTTGTTGTTCCCCTGCGCGAACGAACCGTCCTTGCTTTCATCTGAATAGCGCAAGCCGAGCGTAACGCTCAAAGAGTCTGTGATATCCAGCGTGTTATGCGTGAAAATCGACCAGCTTTTGCTGTTCTGCGTGTACAGGTTGGTATTTGTTGTTCCAGCTGGATCAACGCCACCGGGTACGTTCAGCGGGGAATTCGGGAAAATATTGCTGTTCGTCAAGAGACTAAGCGGGTTTGCTCCGAAACCGCCAGCAGTTGGAGCAAACAATAGCGCACCAATCAATTCACCATAATCCTGACCGAGCGAGAAACTTACAGACTGGCTGATATCTTCTTTCGAGTA
>JAHDBR010000043.1:0-9496 GCA_020630295.1 Sphingomonadaceae bacterium | reverse complement strand
CATAATCCTGACCGAGCGAGAAACTTACAGACTGGCTGATATCTTCTTTCGAGTAATACGCACCCACAAGCCAGCTGAGCCGCCCGTCAAACGCATCGCCCTGAACACGAAGTTCATGGGTCATCGTCTCGATCGCGGTGTTGTTTGCATCGACATTAAATACATCAATGCCTGAGAAATCAGAGTCATAGCGCTCAAAGGCGTCAAACTCTCTATATGAACCGACATAGATAATATCGGCGTTGTCACCGAGTGGGAATTCGAGCTCGCCGGTCACGCCCCACTGATCAACTTCAGTGATAGGAGCGAAATTCGCAGTCGCGATGCGCGCATCAATTGCCGCCTCAGCGGTCGTTTGATCGAAACGGTTGGTCGCTACAATCGGGCCAGCCATACCGCCGCGAGGACCAAGGCCAACTAGATTGAATACGCCAGCGGTCTCGATCGGTGATTGCAGCACTTCAATCGCTGCGCCAACTCCGGCAGTGCTCTTCGAGTGATCGGCAATCAGCCGGCCACGAATGCCGCCTTCTGTTTCCCAACCAAGCTGACCGCGAACAAGATACTGGTCCTGGCCATTGGACTCGCCGATTTCAGAACCATTCGCATCAACGACAGTAATGTAACCGTCACGCTGGCGATATGCACCTGTGACACGCAAAGCGAGCGTGTCCTGCACAACTGGAACGTTCACCGCGCCTTGAATGCTCATCAGGTCACGATTGCCATAAGTTGCGTTAGCAAAGCCGCCGAACTCATTGAGATCAGGGCGAACATTGGTAATGTTCAAAGCACCCGCGGAGGTGTTGCGGCCAAACAATGTTCCTTGTGGCCCACGCAAAATCTCGACGCGTTCCACATCAACGAATTCGGAAAGCGCTACGCCCGGACGCGACTGGTATGCCCCATCAACGAAGATACCGACGGCGCTTTCAAACCCGATATTGTTTGACGTCGTACCAACACCGCGGATGCGAAGAACCACAGAACCAGAGGCAGTCTGCGCACTGGAAGTTGAGAAACTAGGTGAAACGCTAGTAATTTCCTGAACGTTTACAACGCCCTGTCGCTCAAGTTGAACAGGACTTACAGCTGTTACAGCGATTGGAATGTCCTGCACATCTTCGGCACGCCGCGTGGCGGTCACGATGATGATGTTGCTGTCATCAACTTCAGCCTGATCGGCTGCATCGGAATTATCTTGCGCAAAGGCCGTTCCACTACAGCCCATCGCCAATGCGAACGCTGTTGAACTCAATAGAGCTTTTTTCATCCTGTTCCCTTTGTTTAAGCACCCTTTTGGGCGTCTCTGAATACGCCAGCGCTCTTCACGCCGACTATCAAATGGATGTAAAGCACACCCTTCATACGAAAAACAATGTCAAATGGTCACGTTTCTGCGCAACATTCCATCGCTGTGCCGTTTATGCACCAGTGCATACCTATGCGCAGCTAGTAACTAATGGGGCCGCAAAACTTGAAAACGTCGTTCGAAAGACGACAAGAGACCGGACTGCCAAAAGACTAGGTTAAACACCCGGGCCCTCCAACCCGACCAAGATTGCGTAAGCCACAATTAACCTTTTAAGCGCGGCCAATCGGCTTTAAACAATTTGTAAAATCTTTGTAACACACATGTAAAATGCACCCGTCTTGTTACAATTTACCCTAGGGAATGATGCGTTTTTTGTCCAAACCGACCTGGTTACCAAGCCGTTAACGTCTTACGACGGAATCCCCTAGTTTTAGCATTTTGATAACCACTCTCCTGCATATTGTGTGTCATGAAAAACGCACAAAAATACGTGGTTGCACTGTCGCTACCCCTCGCCGCGCTGGTCGCTACGCCTGCATATGCTGCTGGTGTTGATGCCGGAACGCTCATCGAAAACACTGCGCAAGCTACCTATGACGCGGGTGGCGGCACGGAAACGGTCGACTCTAATACTGTCATCGTAAAAGTGGACGAGTTGCTCGACGTAACTCTGACTTCGCTTGATCCCGGCGCTATCAACACAGCGCCAGGCCCAGAAGTGCTGACATTCGAAATTACTAACACAGGCAACGGCCCCGAAGCATTCACACTGACTGCCGATCCTGTCGTTCCGGGTAACGATTTCGACACGACGGTTGATAGCATTGCGATCGATACCAACGGCAACGGTGTATATGATCCTGGCGTTGACCAGATCCTGACAGGCCCGGAGACGACACCGGTTCTGGACGCTGATGAAAACCTGACCATCTTTGTGCTCGTAACTGTTCCAGCCGGTGTTGCAGACAGCGATCTTAGCGATGTTGAACTGACTGCCGAAGCCGTAACAGGCACCGGCGCACCGGGTACTACATTTGCCGGCCAAGGCGAAAATGGCAGCGACGCCGTTGTTGGCCTTACCGGTGCCGACGCTAATGCAATCGGTTCGCTTCAAGTCGTAATTACGACGGTGGACCTGTTAAAATCGGCAACAATTGTTGATCCGTTCGGCGGCACCAGCTCGGTTCCCGGCTCGGTAATCACTTACACTATTGCAGCTGAAGTAACTGGCAGCGGTTCGGTCGATGATTTGCTCATCACCGACCCCTATCCGGCAGGTACGACTTACATCCCTGGCACCCTCACCCTTGACGGCGGCGCATTGACCGACGCGGCAGGCGACGATGCGGGTGACGCGGATGCGACACGGATTTCCGTTGATCTGGGCACCGTTGCAGGCGGCACCACCCGCTCTGTCACTTTCGATGTCGAAATCGACTGATCTTAAGCGCGCAAGAAAACAAAAGGGTCTCAAAATGCGTAAATTTTTCAAAATACTAGCTATCTCAGCTCTTTTCTCGATGCCGCTTGCGTCGCCAGTCGCGGCGCAAGACGGGCAAGTGAAGATCACCAACTCGGTCAAGATCGAGCAAGTGAGCCAAAGCGATAGCGGTGAGCCACAAGTCAAGCTGGTCGATCCGGATGTTTTCATTCCAGGTGGCCGTCTCATTTTTGTGACGGATTACCAAAATGACGGTGCAGAGCCGGCTACCAACTTCGTGGTGACCAATCCGCTTCATTCAGCAGTCCGTCTTGCCGACGACGCTGATCCGGATCTGACCGTGTCTGCCGATGGCGGCACTGTTTGGGGCAAACTGTCGGAACTGACAGTTTCGTCCGAAGACGGAAGCACGGTTGCAGCCAGTCATGACGATGTGACGCACATCCGTTGGACACTTGCAGAAGTGGCACCGGGCGCAAGCGGCCGCATCAAATATCCAGTTATCATTCGCTGAAGAGTGAAAGATTGCCGCCAAGCTTTGCGGGCGGTCGGGGTAACGCGAAGCACAATGAAGGACCAATAATATGAAACGCACCAAGCAACTGCTCGGTGCCGTGAGTGCGACAGCACTCATTGCATTGAGCGCCTCCCCCGCCATGGCGGTGGGAACGACGGCAGGTGATACAATCACCAACACCGTCTCTGTCGACTTCCAAGTCGGCGGTGTCGATCAAACGGCTGCTACGGCATCCGACACGTTCACGGTTGACCGCAAGGTAAACCTGACCGTTGTCGAAACCGACAGCGCGACTACACAAGTTTCGCCTGGCGAATTGCAAGCAGTCACCACGTTTGAAATTACCAACCTTTCCAACGATGTAGTCGATTTCGACCTGTCGGTAGCTCAACCTACTACAGACGATTATGACGTAACCAACGTTCAGATCTATCTGGATGATGGCGACGGCGTATTCGACGCTGGCGACACGCTCATCACATATCTGGATGAAATTCCGGAAGACGCCACTGTAACAGTGTTCGTTGTTGGTGACGTTCCTCTTGGCCAAACAACCGGCGATGTAGCTGAAGTCGTTCTGACTGCAGATTCGCACGCAGGTGGCGGTGCCGGTTCGCTCGGTACTGAATTGGTAGCAACTACCGGTGCTAACACCGCAGGTGTTGATACTGTTCTGGCTGACGGCGCTGGTGATACTGATGCAGCAAATGACGGTGCCTTCTCGGACACTGACAGCTACACAGTATCAGCAGCAGACGTGACAGCGGTGAAAACCAGCTCGATCATCTCTGATCCGGTAAACGGCACAACCAACCCGAAAGCCATCCCTGGCGCGGTGATCGAATACTGTATCGCAGTATCGAACTCCACAGGCAGCGCGACGGCAACAGGCGTTGACGTAACCGATAGCCTTCCTGGCGACGTGACCTATCTTTCTGCTTTCGGCATCTTTGTCGACGGTACGGTTGACGGTTCCGGCGTATGTCAGGCTGATGGCACATCGGGTGGTGCATATGACAGCGGCGCTGGTGAAGTGACAGGAACTCTGTCCGACATCGACGGCGGCGTCACCCGCACCCTCTACTTCCGCGCAACAATCAACTGATAGCGGAATAGAAACGACCATGGTGCGTACCCATTCCTTCATTCGGCACACGGCAGTGGCACTCTTCGGAGTGTTGCTGTCGTTTGTGCTGCTTGTCGGAATGGGGCACGCCCAGTCGCGCACCATTACCAATGTTGCAGAGGCGACTTGGACTTATAATGGCGGTGACAACTCTACCGGCTCCAACGTAGTCGACATTATTGTCGAAGAAGAGCCGCCCCAGATCATTACATACGTGCCCGGCCCCGGTGGCGGCACAGAAATCACGTATCAGCCTCCGCGCTGCGAAGGATCGCAAGGTCCGTTCGCTATCGGCGGAGACGCTGCCCCAATTTCTTCGGTTGTCGACCCGTCTACTGTGGTCACTGCCGGCGAAGACCTTCTTTTTCAGGTCATATACGCCGCAGGCAACCGTGATCCGAACGCTGTTGATAGCCTGACCGCTGTCCTGACTGCCGATTCAGGCGATCGCGAAGAGATCACAATCTACGAAACCGGCCCGAATACAGGCGTATTTGTTGGCCGCATTCCGACACGCCGTATTCCGCCGGCTGCAGTTCAGGGCGATTGCGCGCTGAGCCTGTCCGATGGTAACGAAATCAGCATCGCCATCAGCCGTCCGGGTGAAAACGACATTGTTATCACGACAGACGTCGATGTGCTGGCCGATCCGTTTGGCGTAGTCTTTGACAGTGAAACAGGCGCCCCTGTTTCCGGCGCCCGCGTGACCCTGATCGATGTAGCGACAGGTCTTCCGGCGACGGTTTTTGCCGAAGACGGTGTAACTCCATGGCCTTCAACAGTAATTTCCGGCCAACCAATCACTGATGCCGCTGGAAATGTGTATGTGATGGGACCGGGTGAATATTGGTTCCCACTGACTTTCCTGGGCAAATATCGTCTACAAATCGAACCACCAGCGCCCTACACTGCGCCATCGGTAGTAACGCCTGAGCAGCTTGCTTTGCTGACACGCCCTGATGGACGACCATTTGTAATTCAGGACGGCTCTTACGGCGGCTCGTTCGATCTTGTTGATCCAACTCCGGTGCAGATCGACATCCCGCTCGATCGCCCTAGCCTGTCCGTCAGCCTCACCAAATCCGCCTCGCGCCCAGCTGCGCAGCCTGGCGACGCGATTTTCTACACCGTAACTGCGCGAAACGATGATCCGACACGTATCAAACGTGCAGTAACTGTGGTCGACACGCCATCACCATGGCTTCGTTTGCGCAAGGACTCCGTGCGTATTGACGGCGCAGTGGCTCCTGACGCGATTGAAACAGCGCCTGATGGCAGCAGCTTGACCATTTCGCTGGGCGACATTGAAGGTAATGGCTCACGCAAGGTCACTTACGCGATGGTTGTGCGTGCAGATGCGCCTCCGGGACAGGCTGTAAACCGCGCAGATGCCACAGATTCGCTTGGCCGCACTGCTTCGGCCAGCGCCTCGGTAAATATCGAGCGCGACACGATCGCGGGACGTATGACAATCATTGGCCGTATCACTGCAGGTGACTGTTCGATCCGAGATCCGCGCCGCGGCATCCCTGGCGTGCGCGTAATGATGGAGGATGGCAGCTTTGCGATCACTGATGCAGACGGTCGCTATCACTTTGAAGGCGTTGTACCGGGCACACACGTGGTGCAAGCATCACGCATGACACTGCCAGAAGGCGCAGAATTCATCGATTGCACCCGCTCCACCCGCAATGCAGGTAGCGACAATTCGCAATTCGTAATCGGCCAAGGCGGGTCGCTGGTCGTCGTAGACTTCCACGCGACTGTGCCAGAAGGCGCATTGCCTGAAATCGTAAATGTGGCTGACACTAACGCGCTTACCGATATTGAAGGTAGTGAAGCCGCGGTTATCGTAGAAGAAACCGAAGCACCTGCTCCTACTACGGACTGGATTGCTCTGGGCGATGGTCCTGACGGCTTCCTGACACCGGAAGTGGGCCATAACCCGCGCGCTCCGGCAATCCGGGTCGCTATCCGCCACCGTAAAGGCCAAAAGATTGAGCTTCGCGTCGACGGCGAAACTGTAGATCCGCTTGCATTTGACGGACTGAAATCTTCGCCAGACGGCAAATTCGCAGTCAGCACATGGCGCGGTGTTCTGCTTAAGAACGAACGCACTGTTCTGAGCGCGGACATCCTCAACTCGATGGGCGGCGTAAACGAAACGCTGGAGCGTGAAGTATTCTTCACCACCACCCCTGCCCGTATGGAGCTGGTTGAAAGCCAGTCGGTTCTTACTGCAGATGGCCGGACCCGCCCCGTCATCGCAATTCGCGTGCTGGACCGCAATGGCCGCCCTCTGCGTGAAGGCGTATCAGGTGATTTCCAAATCAACGCACCGTATCAGAGCGCCGCTCAGCTTGAGCAGCAGCAGCTGAACCAGCTCACCGGCATTGGCGCGAGCTCTGCCCGCTGGGTTGTACGCGGCAGCGACGGTATCGCTTTGATCGAACTCGCTCCGACAATGGTCAGCGGCTCCGTACGTCTCGACTTCCGTTTCGACGATGGTGAAGTTGTCCGTTCGCAAGAACTGGAAACATGGATCGAGCCAGGCGATATCGAATGGACAATCGTCGGCCTTGCCGAAGGTTCACTGGGCGCGCGCACTGTTGCAGACAATATGGAACGTACCGGCAATTTCGACAGCGACCTTGGCGATAAAGCCCGCGTGGCCGTTTATGCCAAGGGCCGTGTGCTGGGTAAGTACATCCTGACGCTCGCTTATGACACTGCCAAGCAGCGCGCAGACCAACGTGTTATGGGCACTCTCGATCCAAACGCATATTACACAGTATTCGCAGACGGTTCGAGCCGCCGCTTTGACGCCGCATCGCGTGAGAAGCTTTATGTCCGTATCGAGACATCGACATTCTACGCCCTGTACGGCGACTTCCAGACCGGCTTCGACCAGACACAGCTCGCTCGCTACAACCGCACCGCGACAGGTGTCAAAGCAGAAGCACGCATCGGAGCCGTAAAGGCGCAAGGCTTCGCAGCCGAAATCGCGACACGCTTCCGCCGTGATGAAATCCAGGGGCAAGGCATTAGCGGTCCATACCGGCTGAGCAGCCGTGCAATCGTAGCCAATAGTGAAACCGTCACAATCGAAACGCGTGACCGCTTTCGCTCAGAACTTATCGTTGATAGTGAGGTTCTTACCCGCTTCATCGATTATGATATCGACCTTCTGTCAGGCACGATCACATTCAAGGAACCTGTCCTGAGCCGCGATTTCAACCTGAACCCGCAATTCATTGTTATCAGCTATGAAATCGACACTCTTGCTGGCGGCGAAATGAACGCTGGCGTGCGTGCCGACTGGACCAGCAAAGACGGTGCAATCCGCATCGGGGCCACCGGTATCAGTGACAAGGGCGATGGTGCCCGCACCAATATGGGTGCAGTTGATCTGCGTGCCCGCATTGGTACCGCAACAGAAATCCGCGCCGAGATCGGCATGAGCCGCCGCGATGGCGAAACATCCACCGGCTGGCTGGTCGAAGCGCAACACCAGACCGGCGCGCTCGACGTGCTTGCCTATGCCCGTTCGGTCGAAGCCGAGTACGGTGTGGGCCAGCAGAGCGGTGCCGAACTGGGCCGCCGCAAAATCGGTGTCGATGCCCGCCTTAAGCTGGACGAAAACCTTTCTGTTCTGGGCAGCGTTTGGCAGGATGACAGCCTGACTGACACTAGCCGCCGCCGTGCAGCAGAAGCCCAACTTGGTTACTCCACGCAGAACACCGATCTCCGCGCAGGCTTGACGCACTTTAACGACCGTCTGGCAGACGGCACACGCAATACTTCGACTATTCTCGAAGGCGGCGTGACGCAGCGTCTGTTCAATAACAAGCTTGAACTGAGCGCCTCATCCAGCATCGCGCTTGACGATGCCGAGTCCATCGACCTGCCAGCCCGCCACCGTTTCGGTGCCCGCTATGCAATCACAAATGATGTGAAACTGGTCGGCCTTTATGAACTTGCTAATGGTGAAAACATCGACTCACGCTCTTTCCGCGCCGGTGTAGAAATTACACCTTGGCAGGGCGGCCAGATCGTTACCTCGTTGGGCAAGCAAGACATTGACGAGTTTGGCAACCGCAGCTTCGCAGCATTCGGCCTGTCGCAATCGCTGCAACTAAGCCCGGAGCTTACTGTAGATGCAACAATTGACGGCAATCGCACAATTGGCGGCTCGCCAGATGTTGCTGACCTAATCAACCCTGCCCAGCCGGTCGCCAGTGGCGGTCAGCTTGGCCAGGACGGAACGCTGTTCGAAGATTTCACAGCTGTGACCCTGGGTGCCGCATGGCGCAAGGATCGCTGGAGTGCGACTGCACGCGGCGAGTATCGCGACGGTGAATTTGCGAACCGTAAAGGCGTAACTCTTGGCGCGATCCGCCAGCTGGGTGAAGGCAGCGTTGTAGGCTCCGGCCTGACATGGACCAAAGCTGATGGTGAAAACTCGGCATCGACGGAAATCTTCGACGCCGCCCTCGCCTTCGCGCACCGTCCGGACGATTCCGAAGTGGCTCTGCTTGGTAAGATTGAATATCGCAGCGATGCGGTCGTAAACGCTGTCGCCGGTGAAACCGGACCAGCGGGCCGCACCGCGCTGACTATAACAGGTGATGCAAAATCACGCCGCGTTCTGGCCAGCGTGTCTGCCAATTGGTCGCCGCGCGGATATGACGATGATCTTGAGAACCTGGAAGGCATCGAATGGATGAACCGTCGTAGCGAATACGGACTGTTCCTTGCTGCACGCCATAATTTCGACCGCTTCGAAGGCTTCGATCTTGAAGGTACGACATTGCTGGCAGGCGCTGATGCCCGCTTCGGTATTGGCGAGCGTTTGGAAATCGGTGCAACCGGCACGGTGCGGACAAACCTTGACGATAATGTGACCAGCTTCTCCTTCGGTCCAAATATCGGCTTTGTTCCTGCGGATGGAATGCTGCTTACAGTAGGTTACAACATCGAGGGTTTCCGCGACGACGATTTCTCGGCATCGCGGAACACAGACAAAGGTATCTATGTGTCAGCACGCGTGAAATTTGATGCAGATACATTCAGCTTCTTGGGTCTCGGCCGATGATT
>JAHDBR010000042.1 GCA_020630295.1 Sphingomonadaceae bacterium | reverse complement strand
CCCAATTCGCTTTGCGCAGCAGCCACCGCTTTGGCGGCAATTACCGGTTTGAAGCCGAGGTTTTCCAGCGCACTGACCGCATCGGCGCTGGCCCCGCCAGCAGGTGTCACCACCGCGCCGCCAATCGTGCCGCTGGCAGGCAGCGCACCCGCTTTGTCCTTCAATTCGTTGACAATCCGGCCCGCCAGTTTTGGCCCGACACCATTTGCCCGCGCCACCATGGCCGCATCACCATTGGCGCAGGCAGATTGCACCTCAGCCGTGGACAGAGCGGAGAGGATCGCCAGCGCGACTTTGCTACCCACGCCTTGAACCTGCGTCAGCAAGCGGAACCAGTCGCGCTCTGCCGCGTCCGCAAAGCCGAGCAAACGCATATCATTCTCGCTCACTTGCAGGTCTGTATAGATGGTGCACGCTTCGCCCACCTCACCCATCGCGGCCAACGTCTTGGTAGAGCAGTGGACCAGATAGCCGACCCCCTGCACATCGATCACCGCCCAGTCAGAGCCGGTTTCGTCGAGCAGTCCCTTAAGCTTCGCTATCATGTTGCACGCCTGATAATCATGGTTTGTTCTTGCGCGCAAAGCTGCGCTTGGTCCAGCCCAAAACAACCCATTGTGGACAGCGGCCCACAGTTGAGACATGGATTATCGCATGAGCTGGAACACATTCGGACGCGTTTTGCGATTTACCACTTGGGGGGAAAGCCACGGCCCTGCGCTGGGTGCAGTGCTGGACGGATGCCCGCCGGGACTGGCGCTGGATGAAAGCATGATCCAGCCATTTATGGATGCACGCAAACCCGGCCAGTCCAAATTTACTACCCAGCGTAAAGAGCCCGATCAGGTTAAAATCCTGTCCGGCGTGTTTGAAGGCCCGGACGGTCAGCAACGCACTACCGGAACGCCCATTTCGCTGATGATCGAGAATGTCGATCAGCGCAGTAAAGATTATTCCGAAGTCGCCAATTCCTACCGGCCCGGCCACGCAGATTACGCCTATGATGCGAAATACGGCTTTCGCGATTATCGCGGCGGCGGGCGGTCCAGCGCGCGCGAAACTGCGGCCCGCGTAGCGGCGGGCGCGGTGGCGCGGCTGATTATGCCCGATGTCAAAATTACCGCTTATGTCAGCCAGATCGGCAATGACCGGATAGATCCGGCGGCGATTGATCTAACAGAGATTGGCAATAATCCGTTCTTCTGCCCCGATGCCGCTGCTGCAAAGCGGTGGGAAGACCTGGTTGATGGCGCGCGCAAAGCCGGGTCATCGCTTGGCGCGGTTGTCGAATGCGTTGCCGAGGGCGTGCCCGCCGGTTGGGGCGCACCCGTCTACGCGAAGCTCGATTCCGATTTGGCGAGCGGCATGATGAGCATCAATGCGGTAAAGGGTGTGGAGATTGGCGACGGTTTCGGCGCAGCGGCTTTATCGGGTGAACAGAATGCCGATCCGATGCGCGCCGGCGATAACGGACCTACATTCGAAGCCAATCACGCAGGCGGAATTTCAGGCGGGATATCCACCGGACAACCCGTGGTCTGCCGTGTCGCCTTCAAGCCGACCAGTTCCATTCTGACGCCGGTCGATACGATCAGCCGCGATGGTGAGAATATGCAAATCCGCACCAAAGGCCGCCATGATCCCTGCGTGGGTATCCGCGGTACGCCGGTGGTGGAGGCGATGATGGCATTGGTGCTGGCAGATCATAAAATGCTGCACCGCGCACAATGCGGATGAAAGCGTGGTGAATCAGGCGATTACGCTCTGATCCATTGATTTTTCAAATTAATTCACAAATCTTGGAACCGGCAATCGACTAATCGATTTTGTCGATGTGAGCAATCGCAGCATTTCATTTCACTGCAGCGCAGCAGACACTATCTGAGCCTCACACGAAATTATCATTCAAACCCACACATTAAATGGAGACACCATGGGTATTATCGGAAGCACAATTAAACCGTTCAAAGCCACCGCATTCCAAGCGGGCAAAGATTTCTTCGACGTGACTGACGAAGACGTGAAAGGCAAATGGGCAGTTTTCTTCTTCTATCCTGCCGATTTCACATTCGTATGCCCGACCGAACTTCAGGATCTGGGCGAGCAATATGCGCATCTGCAATCGCTGGATGTGGAAGTATATGCAGTCAGCACAGACACGCATTTCAGCCACAAGGCATGGCACGACACATCTGAAAAGATCAACGGCATCCAATATCCTTTCCTGGGCGACCAGCTGCACACTCTGTCGAACAATTTCGGCGTTCTGCGTGAAGAGATGGGCCTGGCGGACCGTGCGACATTCGTGGTCGATCCGGACGGCGTGATCCAGATCATGGAAATCACTTGTGAAGGCGTTGGCCGCAATGCCAGCGAGCTGGTCCGCAAGATCAAGGCTGCACAATATGTGCGCGCCAATCCGGGTGAAGTTTGCCCGGCAGCATGGGAAGAAGGCGCTGACACGCTGGCCCCGTCGCTGGACCTTGTCGGCAAGATCTAAGCTGCCTTCATAACGACCTGCTGATCCGATCCATTCGGATCACTCAAGGCCCGGAGCCATTCTCCCCCTCCCTCCGGCTCCGGGCCTTTTTCTTGCAATTTTCTGACTTACGGAGACCTCCATGCTCGGCGCACAGATGCAACAGCAACTCGAAACCTATCTCGCCAATTTGCGTGAACCGATCGAATTGATCGCTGCGCTGGGTGATGATGAGAACTCGGTAAAAACCCGCGTCTTGCTGGAAGAAATCGCGTCTCTGCATGATATGGTCAGCGCCAGTTTCGATGGCGCGGCCGACCATGTTCCCAGCTTTGAAATCCGCCGCGCCTCCGATCATTCTGCCAGCGTGCGTTTTGCTGGCTTGCCGATGGGGCACGAATTTACCTCGTTGGTCCTAGCTTTGCTGTGGGCGGGCGGACATCCGCCTAAAGTGGATGCTGACATTATTGATCAAGTCAAATCCCTCTCGGGCGATTTTGCTTTCGAAATGTACTTCTCGCTCAGCTGCCAGAATTGCCCTGATGTGGTGCAGGCGCTGACACTGATGTCGATTTTCAACCCAGGCGTATCAGCCACATTGATCGAAGGCGGCGCATTCAAGGAAGAAGTCGAAAACCGTCAGGTAATGGCTGTGCCTGCGGTCTATTTGAACGGCGAACCCTTTGCCAACGGACGCATGGATGCGCGCGATATTCTCGCCAAGCTGGATAGCGGATCGGACGAGAAAGAAGCCGCGAAACTGGCCGGCAAGAAGCCTTTCGAAGTGCTGGTCGTTGGCGGCGGTCCTGCGGGCAATGCGGCGGCAATCTATACCATCCGCAAAGGCTTTAGCACCGGCATCGCGGCAGAGCGTTTTGGCGGGCAGGTAGCCGATACGATGGGGATCGAGAATTTCGTTTCCGTACCCTATACCGAAGGGCCCAAACTGGTTGCGCAAATGCAGCAGCATATTGGCGATTACGACATTGATCTGATGGACCGCGCAATTGCCGAAAAGCTTATCCCTGCAGCAGAGGCCGGCGGACTGCATGAAGTGCAGTTCTCTAACGGCGCCTCTCTCAAAGCCCGTTCACTGGTGCTGACGACCGGTGCGCGCTGGCGGCAATTGGGCGTACCGGGAGAAGAGGAATACCGGAACAAAGGCGTGGCCTATTGCCCCCATTGCGACGGACCGCTGTATAAGGGCAAGCGCGTTGCGGTAATTGGCGGCGGAAATTCCGGCGTCGAAGCTGCGATCGATCTCGCCAATATTGTCGGTCACGTCACTTTGATCGAATATGACCACCAATTGCGCGCCGATCAGGTGTTGCAGGACAAATTGCGCAGCTTCGCAAATGTCGATGTGATCGTTTCCGCGCAGACCACGGAAGTCACCGGAGACGGTTCGAAAGTTACCGGCCTAAGCTACACCAACCGTGAAACCGGCCAGAGCGCTTCGGTCGATCTTGACGGTGTGTTCGTTCAAATCGGGCTCGTCCCCAATACCGAATGGTTGAAGGATAGCGGGGTTGAACTCAGCCCGCACGGGGAGATTGTAATTGACGGCAAAGCCGCCACAAACCTGCCCGGCATCTTCGCGGCAGGTGACGTGACCACTGTGCCCTACAAACAAATCGTCATCGCGATGGGTGAAGGCTCCAAAGCCGGTCTTAGCGCGTTTGATTATTTGATCCGTACCGAACCGGCAAAGGAAATTGCGCAGGCTGCGGCCTGATTAGCGGTTCCGCCGGAGCACGATATAAAGCGCACCCTCGCCCCCGTGGCGGCGGTGCGCTTTGCGTACAGCTGCGATGGCATCGGCGTGATCCCCGGCTGCCAGCCAGTCGAGCAGTTTTGCCCGGATTACCCCGCGTTTTGAAGCGCGGTCTGCGGCCTCGACCGGACGCGGTCTGCCGGTAATAACCAACACCAGCCGCGCATCCATCGCGCGCGCCTGCATCATCCCGCTTTCCAGCCGCTCATGCGCCGCATCCAGATAATGGTCATGCAGGTCGAGCGTGTAGTCGGGCGCGATACTGCCCGCTTTCAGTTTCCGGTCCCAATGCGAATCAAGCGTCGAGCCGCCAATGCGGCGCGCGCTTCTGGGTGGCGGTTGCTGAACCTTTGTGGGCCTTGCTGGAGGTGTTTTGGGTTTTGCTGAAACCGGCTTACCGGTGCGCGCCTGCACCGGAGTTGAGATGGGAACAGCGGGCGCTTTGGGTAATTCGCGGCCCTCTAACGGTTCCACCGATGAAGCCAGTTTTGCCCACGCAGACTGTTCTTCAATGGATAGCCCGCGCGGCAGCCTCATCGCGCCGGACTCACTCAGCGTTCAGGCGCGCGACGGTGCCCTTGGGGACTAAGATGAACGCTTTGCCCCTGCCGGACATCCCGCCGGCAATTTGCCGCGCATCTTCGCCAGCGCCCCAGAACGTGTCGAACCTGTTCGCACCCTTGATCGCGCCGCCAGTGTCCTGCGCAATCCACAATCCGTCAGCCACATCACGGTCCAGATCAAGCCAGACAGGCGCGCCATAGGGCACGAATTTCGGATCGACCGCGACAGAACTTTCGCGCCGTACCGGAACACCGATTGAGCCAAGCGGCCCGTCTCCGGTCAGTTCACGAAAGAATATCCAGCTTTTGTTGAGCCGCATCAAATCGCGGCCTTCCTCGGGATTTTCGCGGATATACTGCATGATGCCTTGCATAGATCCGGCATATTGACCGGGGCCGTCACCCAGAAGTCCGCGCTCGCGCATAACTCCGCCAATGCCCGTATAGCCGCGCCCGTTCTGGCCTGCATATCCAATGCGCATGACACCGCCATCACTAAGCGAGAGACGGCCTGAACCCTGTATCTGGAGAAAGAACATCTCTACCGGATCCGCTGCGTATGCAATTTCCAGCCCGCGTCCGGCCAATGCGCCCTCTTCAATCTCGGCACGTTCAAAATACGGGACGAAATCGCCATTTTCGTTGATCCGGCCAAGCGGCGGCCTGCCAGTGCGTTCGGATTCCGCCATATCTTCCGGCCATTGGCGTATCAGATCGTCGGGAACGGCATAGACCGGCACGGAGCAATCCGGCTGGACCGTGCGGCAGCCGCGAATTTCCGGTTCGAAATATCCGGTGGCGAATGCCTCGCCCGAGCCGATCTGGGCGGTTTCAAAATATGTCGCAAAGAAGAGCTTTGCCGTACCGCGACTGGCGGGCGCAGCGCCGCACGCTTGCTGCCAATCGGCCTGCCGGGTCAGCCCTGTCGTGTCATCCCGCCGCAGCAAAGTAGGGCAGCTTTCAATAAATGACGCCAGCGCAGCTTCGGCATCTTTATCCGCCAAAGACAGACTTGAAACGGATGGTCCTGTTTGCACACCGGCCAGTCTGGCGGAGGTGGCATTGACGGGAACGACAGGCTCGTCACTCTTCGGGACGATAGATGCGCAGCCGCCCAGCACCGCCAGACCGGCCACAAGGGTCAGGCGGCGGATCACATTACGCATAGACTGGCTCAGCCTTCGTCGGTTTCGTCGAGGATCCAGTTGGGTCCATCGGAGTTTACATCACGCATAAACGTCCAGATATCTCGGCTTTCCACCGCATCGTCGAGCGATCCGGCAATCACAGCGCCGTCTTTATCGCGGGTGACGGCGGCGATATCAGCGACAAAGCGCACACCTACACGCGCCATGGTTCCATCCAAGGATGCGCTATCAATTACCGCTTCTTCAATCCGGATGAGCGAGTTAGCGAGCGTTTCGCCAGCTTCTTCGCGTGCTGTTATTGCCGCATCGAAGCTTTCATAAACATCGCTATCGCACAGCTCTTTCAGAGTTTCCCTGTCAGCGTTCCAGAACGCTTCCAGAACCATTCCATAGGCGGCTTTTGCACCTTCGAGAAAGCCGGTGATGTCAAACCGGCGATCCGCCGCTGCGATTTCGCGCACACCGCGTTCCACAGCCGGTATAACGTCCGGCATTTGCTCAAGCTGCTGAACTGCCTGAGGGGCAGATTGATCTTGCGCCGGAGCGACAGCCTTGGGCTTCTGCTCTGACGGGTCAAAACGCGTGGGAATTGATTCCTCTTCATGTTCAGCACGTTGGCCCAGCACGGAATACAGCCGAAGGCCCAGAAAGGCGGCGATCATGGCGAGGACTATAATCTCTAAAATCACAAAAAATACCTGTATTGCAGTGTGTAAAGCCAAGGCTTGAGCGACCAATGCCTGCGCCTATCGTCAATATATTACCATTCCTGCCTTAAATAGGAACTGAATACAAATGAACAACGTCAAAGCGCGTAAAACGACACGCGGTTCCCGCGCGTATCAGCTGACGGATTGCAGGCCGCGCGCTTGGGTGCTAGGCGCGCCCGCAACCCCGCAGATTTGCGGTATCCAATCTACTTAAGCGAAAGACTATTTATCATGGCCGAAGAAGGCGACGTTCTTACCGACCTGAATATGGATCCAGCCCCCAACGGCGCCGACACCGGCCCGGCCGTGGGTATCCTGTCACAATATGTGAAGGATTTTTCCGTCGAAAACCCGAACGCCCCTGACAGCTATCAGTGGGAAGGCAGCCCGCAAATTGATCTGCAGTTCAATATCGGTGCTAAAAAGGTGAACGAAGAAGTTCACGAGGTCGAGCTGAAAGTAAACGTCACCGCAAAGGCTGAAAAGGGCAATGTCTATTTGATCGAACTCGCCTATTGCGGTTTGATCGGTATTCGCAATCTGCCCGAAGATCAGACGCACGCATATCTTTATGCAGAGGCTCCGCGCATCCTGTTCCCGTTTGCACGCCGCATTGTGGCTGATGCGACGCGCGATGCAGGTTTCCAGCCGCTGATGCTCGACCCGATCGACTTTAACGGCCTGTATATGCAGCAATTGCAACAGAAGGCCGCGCAAGAAGCAGAAGCTGGCGGCGCTCCGGCTGGCGAAGCCTGAGGCGAATGATTGATCGCGGGCGCTAAAGCATGAGCCTGCTCAAGAACGTCGGAACAATCGGCGGGCTGACCATGGTCAGCCGCGTGTTCGGCTTCGCCCGCGATATTCTGCTGGCCCGTGTGCTGGGCGCAGGCGGTGTGGCCGATGCGTGGCAGCTGGCGTTCCAGTTACCCAATATTTTCCGGCGCCTGTTTGCCGAGGGGGCATTCGCCTCTGCCTTCGTTCCGCTGTTCAACCGGCGAATGAAAGAAGGTGATGACATTTCCGAAAGCCGCCAGTTCGCGGAAGAGGTTCTGGCGTTTTTGATACCCGTGCTGGTCGTGTTTGGCAGCATCGCATTGATAGCCATGCCATGGATTGCGCGTCTGTTTGCCAATGAGGGGATCGAGGCTGATCCCGAGCTTATGGATCTGGCAGTCTTGATGGCGCGCGTCGCTTTTCCGTACCTGGCATTTATGAGCCTGGCGACATTGTTCGCCGCCATTCTCAACAGCCTGTCACGCTTCGCCGCTGCGGCTGCTGCGCCAATATTGCTCAACATCTGCATGATAACGGCGCTGGTATACGGCACCACATTGGATGGGAGCGAAGAAGCCCGCCGCCAGATCGGATTGTATCTGTCAGTGGCGGTGACCGTTTCGGGAATATTGCAGCTGGTGTGGCTGATGTTCTGGGCAAAACGCTCGGGGTTCAACATGGCGCTGCGTTTGCCGAAAATCACATCCGGTGTGAAAGAGTTGGGCATTCTGATCCTGCCCGCCATTCTGGGTGCCGGCGTGTACCAGATCAGCCGCTTCATTGATCTGTTCTTCTTATCCACCCTGCCCGACGGCGCATATAGCTATCTCGCTTATGGCGACCGGCTCAATCAGCTGCCGCTTGGCATTATCGGAATTGCGCTGGGTACCGCCATCCTTCCGTCGCTTTCGCGAATGATTGCCGCAGAAGACAGCGACGGGGCATCGCGCCTGCAAAGCAATGCGGTGGAGCTGGCCATGCTGCTGACTGTCCCGGCGGCGGTCGCGCTTTTTGTGACAGGCAGTGCATTCACCCGCGCATTCTATACTGGCGGGGCCTTCACCCTGAGCGATTCCTTCGCCACTGGCGCAGTTGTATCGGCGCTGGTTGTAGGCTTACCTGCATATGTGCTGATCAAGGTTCTGATACCCAACTTCTTCGCGCGCAAAGACACGAGAACGCCCGTCTACACTGCAGGTGCATCGCTCCTGCTAAATATCGCACTTAATTTTGTTCTGGTTCCAAAATACGGAGTGATCGGGCTTGCGCTTGCTGGAGCAGCAGCTGCATGGAGCAACGTTACGCTGTTGCTGATAATTCTGGCGCGAAAAGGATATTTCCGCCTGTCCGGCATGGTGACATGGCGGGTCATCCGTATATGTTTGGCGGCGGCGATCATGGGTGCCGCGCTCTATTACGTAATGCCCTTTGGCAGCGAATATTACGCTGGCAATGTGATCGAGCGGGTCGGATCGATCGGCGCGCTTGTGTCCGTCGGGGCAATTATCTATTTCATCAGCGCGGTAGGGCTTGGTGTTGTCAACCGCGCGACAATAGCCCAACTGACTCGCCGCACTGGCTAGCTTGCCGCTGCGGTTTCAGCATCTCGCAAACTCTAATTCAGGATTGTAATTTCATGCGCGTCGTTTCCGGCATCCAGCCAACTGGTAATCTGCATCTGGGAAATTATCTGGGCGCGATCCGTAACTGGGTGCGGATGCAGGATGATATGCAGGACGGCGGCCAGTGCCTGTTCTTTCTTGCAGACCTTCACGCCATCTCGATGCCGCATGATCCCGCCCAGCTTCGGGCAGGTACGCTGGAAATGGTTGCCGCGCTGGTCGCTTGCGGGATCGATTACGACCGGTCCATCCTGTTTAACCAGACGCAAGTGCCCGCCCACGCAGAGCTGCAATGGTTGCTGAACGGCACAGCCCGCATGGGTTGGCTGAACCGGATGACGCAATTCAAGGACAAATCCGGCAAGAACCGAGAGGGCGCTAGCGTTGCTCTGTTTTCCTATCCGGTTCTACAAGCCGCCGATGTGCTGCTATATCAGGCGACCCATGTGCCAGTGGGTGATGATCAGAAGCAACATCTGGAACTCGCACGCGACATTGCCCAGAAATTCAACAATGATTTTTGCGCAGAGGATGCGCCCTTATTCACTTTGCCCGAACCTTATATTCCGCCGCAAGCAGCCCGGATTATGAGCCTGCGTGACGGTAGCGCAAAAATGAGCAAATCCGACGTGTCCGAAATGAGCCGGATTGATCTGGTTGATGATGCCGACACAATTTTGAAGAAGATCAAAAAAGCCAAAACCGATCCCGAGCCGCTACCTTCCGAAGAAGCAGGCCTCGATGGCAGGCCAGAGGCGTTGAATCTGGTCACAATCTATTCCGCTATCACCGGTCAGAGCGTCGAAAAAATCTTGTCCGAATTTGGCGGCGAAGGGTTCGGGAAATTCAAACCCGCTTTGGCAGAAGTGCTTGTCGAAACACTCGCGCCCATCAATGCACGCTTTCTAGAGCTTAAGGATGACCGCGAATCGCTGGACGCGATTCTTGCGCGCGGCGCAGCTAAGGCACGCGAGCTGGCCAGCCCTACGTTAAGTGCAACTTATGATGCGCTGGGCCTTGTCCGCGGGTAAAATGTTGTACCAGAATGGAATTGGGGGCGATAATCATTCAATCTCGGTTCAGCAGGCACCTTTACAACCTGTGCCACTAGTGACAGCTTTCATGGTGCCTGCGGGGGACATCTTGCTGTCCGCATCCATAAACCAGAGGTTTAGTCATGGTCGTCACGAAATTTAATTTTGGCAAAGCCATCAAGCTGGCTGCCGCGCCTTTGGCGCTTGCAACGCTTGGTGCCTGCGCAACACCTTTTAATGCAGATGTGTCCCGTTTCCAGAGCCAGCTGCCTGCACCGCAAGGTCAGACTTTTGCTGTAGTGGCCGAAGACCCGGCATTGGCAGGCGGTTTGGAATTTGCGCAATATGCAGATCTGGTCGAAGCTGAAATGGCGCGGCTTGGATATGCTGAAGGCAATCCAGAGAATGCAACTCTGCTCGTCCGCTTCGACTACGGAGTTGATAATGGCCGCGAGCGTGTTCGGTCCACCGGCTTCCGCGATCCGTTTTTCAGCCCATGGCGCGGCTATAGCTACCGCCCTCGCTACATCCGGACGCGCCGCGGGGTCCGATTGATTCGTCCGCGTAGTGCATGGGGCTATGGTTTCTACGATCCATGGTTTGGCGGGCGCGATGAAATCATCAGCACCACCATTTACACCAGCGGCATCGATATGAAGATCGACAATACGGTCAGTGGAGAACGCCTGTTCGAAGGCAAGGCGCAGGCCGTGTCCACATCAAACCGTTTGGCTTATCTCGTTCCGAATCTGGTCGAAGCTATGTTTACCGATTTCCCCGGAAATTCGGGCGAGAACCTGCGCATTTCGATTAAGCCGGAAGAAACGAAAGTACGGCGTATCCGCTAAGAACTTCCCTTGGACGGGAAACAGAAGGCGGGCCGGCAACGGCTCGCCTTTTTCTTTGCGCTAATGCTGCGCGTTTATTGCTGTTTACGCCGCCAGCGGATGGCCGCGACCCCTACCGCAATAGCAACCGACCCGATTAGAAATGCATTGGGAAATGTCAGGGCTGCATCCGCGCTGCGGCCGCCCATTGCGCTTTCGAGAAGGTCCAAAGCGTAATTGCCAAAGTGGATGGCACCTAGCAGCAATAGGAAACTGCCAACCATATTACGCGGATCAAGCGGTCCCCAAGCTGTGCGTTTCCCCACAAATTGCAAGATTTTTTCAGACAGCCATACGAGGATAAGGATCCAAACAATAAGCGCCGCCGCTGCAATCAGAAGCCCGCCCGGGCCAAGGCCGCTAATGCCGAACATCTATCTGCCGGTTGACCCGAAACCGCCGCTTCCACGGACGGTATCGTCCAGAACATCAACCTCTTGCCAAGCGGCCTGCACCACCGGTGCCAGCACCAATTGGGCAATACGTTCTCCGCGTTTGATCGGAAACGGTTCGGTTCCGTGATTGATCATCAGAACTTTCAACTCGCCGCGATAATCTGAATCGATTGTGCCCGGCGTATTTGGCACAGTAACACCGAATTTAAACGCAAGGCCGGAGCGCGGTCGCACCTGAATTTCGTATCCATCCGGAATTGCCACAGACAATCCGGTGGAGACGGCGTGGCGCGCACCTGGGTCAAGCGTGACATCTTCAGCAGACAGCACATCCATTCCCGCAGCGCCCGCTGTGGCATAGGCGGGCAAATCCAGCCCTTCACCGTGCGGCAGCCGTTTCACCTGAACGCCCACCGGCCCGCCATCATGCCTATTCATCGCCGTCAGTCTCCTCCGAAGGGTTAAGCTCTTGTGCCACCCGGTCGATCAATTCGCGCGCGACATCATCCTTATGCATATTTTCCAGCGCCTCGACACCGCTGCTACGGATAATGTGCACACGATTATTGTCGCCGCCCATCACATCGCCGGACACGTCGTTAGCCACGATCCAGTCCACGCCCTTGCGTTTGAGCTTAGCTTTGCCGTTCTCGATCACATTTTGCGTTTCAGCGGCGAAGCCGATGAGCAGGCCGGGGCGTTTTGCACCGGCGGAGGTCGTCGCCAGAATATCGGGATTTTCGGTCAGCATCAGGGCAGGCGGAGCTGACCCGCGTTTCTTGATTTTTTCGCCCGATATCTCTTTGCTGCGCCAGTCGGAAACGGCAGCGACCATAATCGCCGCATCGGCAGGCAGCGCGTTCTTCACCGCCGCCGCCATTTCGCGCGCGGACTCGACATCAATGCGGTCCACACCCGGCGGAGTATCCAGCCATACCGGCCCCGCGACCAGCGTTACCCGTGCGCCGGCAGCCGCAGCAGCGGCGGCGATAGCAAAGCCCTGCTTTCCCGATGAACGGTTCGCAATATAGCGCACCGGATCAATCGGTTCACGCGTAGGCCCAGCGGTAATCAGCACGTGTTTGCCGTAAAGCGGGCGATGTGCCGGGTGGGTATCAAAAGCCGGCTGCCCGTCCAGCGGGTGTGTAAGGCCAGTGCCAGTGCCAGTGCCAATCCCGGTACCAGTGGCAACTGGCTGTTCATCCCCGTCAATTGGCTCAGGCGCAGCTTGGCCTGCTCCGGTTTGTACCGTGTGGTTGACCGCTTCGGGGTCTGTAGGCGGCGCAGACGCAGCCCTGCCCTTGCCGGCCAGTAAGCCGCCATCATCCGGCATAGGCTCGGTGACTTCGTCAGCCTCGTCAGCCAGCGGTTCGTCAGACCATTGCGCCTCGATTTCGTCGGTTGATCTTTTCGGTGTCGAACGCGGAATAAGCGACGATAGTAATCCGCCCAAGCCGCCTTTTCGCTCCGGTTCGGGCTCGATAGCCTCAACGATATCACCATTATACTGAGGCGCGATAACCTCACCGGGGTGAATGCCCAGAAGATCGGCAATCTCCAGCCAGATCATTTCCGGATCAGGCAAACGCCCGGGGCCGAATTCCCCGCACGCCATAGGGCCGATATCAGGCTCGACCACATGGACACCCGCCTGCCGCAGCCAAGCGGCATTGCGCTGCGTCGCCTCATGTTGCCACATCCGCACATTCATTGCCGGCACAGCCATGACCGGCTTGTCAGTCGCGAGGATCAAGGTTGTCGCCAGATCGTCTGCAATTCCGGCTGCCATTTTAGCCATAAGATCCGCCGTTGCGGGGCACACAACCACCAGATCAGCCTCGCGGCTCAACTGGATATGACCCATTTCAGCTTCGTTCTTTAGGTCCCACAAAGTCGTATGAACGGGGTTCTCACTAAGCGCTGCCAGGGTCATCGGCGTTACGAATTGCTGGCCGCCATTGGTAATCACGCAGGTGACATCGCCGCCGCCCTTACGGATCAGCCGAACCAGTTCGCAAGACTTGTAAGCCGCAATGCCGCCGCCAACCACCAGCAGCACTTTAGGAGCCGTAGCTGCGCTCATATAAATACCCCAATCGTCATCTACGCCAGACTAGCGGCAGGCGTGCTGTGCCGCCACCCCTCATCACTTTGCCGCAATCTCCTGCGTTGTAGTGGTTAAAATATGTCTAGGCGAATGTGCTTATCGGCTTATAAACCATTCCCGAGAAGAGGGGGGTATCATGCAGCTTATTCTAAGAATCCTGATAGCCGCAGGCGGCGCGTTATTCACGTTTATGGCTGCGGATTTTCTGATCCAGCCGGAGCAGGCCGCCAGCGGTCTGGACATTGCGCCAACCAGCCTGACCGGTCTTGGCGCAATCCGCGGCGATATGACGGCGTTCTTTGCAATCACCGGCCTCTCGATGCTTTATGGCGCTTGGAAGAAGCACGGCGATATTCTGCTCATTCCCGCTTTTATGCTGGGCGTGGCATTACTGGGCCGGCTTATCACGATGGCCGTTAACGGATCGGAAGCAGGCGGCTTGATCCCCATGACTGTGGAGGGGATCTTCGTGATTGTCTCGTTAATTGGCAGCCGTCTGTTTGCCCATGACGTGGCAGACGGCGACTAGGCAGGAATTAGCCAATCCAGCCCAGTGACATCGCCCCAGCCAGTGCGCTGGCACCGGCAATAGCTGCGGCAACATAACCGAGCCACGATCGTCCGGCAGACTGCCGCTTGCTGCCCTTTTCCCACATCAATTCGACCTCCGGCAGCGGGGCCGGTTCAGGTGCGCCGCCTTTGGCCGGGAACTGTTCCTCTATCCGCCGGATGAGCGAGGGAAGCCGCAGCAAAGTATCGGTATCTTCTTTGATCCGGTCAGCAATGGCAGCTTCCGGCCCCAATTCATCGCGGATCCACGCGCGGACATACGGCGCAGATGTGTCCCACATATTGATCTCGGGATTTAGCTGTGTGGCAATCCCTTCTACCATCACCATCGTTTTCTGAAGCAGCAGCAAATGCGGCTGCGTTTTCATATCAAAATCGCGGGTAATGGCGAATAGCCCGTCCAGCATCTGGCCAACACTCAATTCGCTTACCGGTTTGCCGCGCATAGGCTCGCCCACAGCACGCAGAGCGGTGGCGAACTCGTCCACCGAATGATAGCTGGGCACATATTGCGCTTCGAAGTGGATTTCGGCCACGCGTTTGTAATTGCCGGTAGTCAGTCCGTAGAGAATTTCCGCCAGCCAAGCGCGCGCGCGGCGGTCAATCCGCCCCATGATACCGAAATCAATCGCCACGATCGTACCGTCATTGCGCACGAACAAATTACCCTGATGCATATCTGCATGGAAATACCCGCCGCTAATTGCCTGCGTAAGGAAAGCCAGCACCAACCGGTTGGCCAAATCAGGTAAATCATGCCCGGCATCGACCAATGCCTGCCGGTTGCTGATCTTTACACCATCGACCCATTCGATGGTCATTACCCGGCCATTGGTACGGTCCCAGTCGATACCGGGCACCTCGTAACCCGCAATGGCCACCATGGATTCCGCCAGCTCGCTGGCAGACGCCGCTTCGCGCCGCAAATCGAGTTCGCGATTGGTCCAGCGTTCGAAATTGGCAATCGTCAGGCGCGGACGCAGTCGCTGCGCCTCCCCGCCCATGGCTTCCAGATGGGCAGCTGCCCAATGGTAAGTCTCAAGATCGCGGGCAAATTTTTCGCGAATGCCGGGTCGCAGAACTTTTACCGCGACCAGCCGTCCATCTGTGGTCACCGCACGGTGGACCTGCGCGATTGATGCGGCGCCGACGGGTGTCTCCTCAACAGAGCTGAATAATTGTTCCAGCGGCTGCGCGAAGCTGTTCTCGATAACCGCACGAATCTCTGCAAAATCTACCGGCGGCAAGTCATCTTGCAGTGAGAGCAGGTTTTCCGCCGCTTCTTCACCGACCAGATCAGGCCGGGTTGCCAGCGACTGGCCCAGCTTGATTGCCGCCGGGCCAATAGCGCGGAACGCGGTCGCATAGTCAGGAACAGCAGGCTGGAATGTGCCGAAGCGCGCAATCCGCACCAACCGCCGGACGGGCGCTGGCGTATTCGGATCGGCTTCGATCCCGCGCAAGGCACCGTGTTTTGCCAATGTCCGGCCCCATTTGAGAAGCCGCCAGATATGCGTTCTGGGCCGTGTCACCGGATTAAATCTTCCAGCCGGAATGGATAGCCACAGCGCCGCCCAAAATCGGCTCCACCTTGGTGCGGGCAAAACCGGCGTCGCGGATCATCTGTTCAAACTTGGGCATTGGCGGGAACCGGCGGATGGATTCGGCCAGATAGCGGTAGCTGTCCTCGTCCTGCGCAATTAGCCCGCCCATCTTTGGCATCACCTGATGCGAATATGCGTCATAGATTTCTTTGAAGCCGGGCCATTCGGTGGTTGAAAATTCCATGCAATAGAATCGTCCGCCATATTTAAGCACACGGTGCGCTTCTTTCAGCGCCTTATCGATGTGAGTAACGTTACGAATGCCAAATACGATTGTATAGGCATCAAACGTCCGCGATGAAAATTGCAGTTCCTCAGCGTTTTGGCGGGACCAGACAAGCCCGTCTATTCCCCGTTCAATCGCGCGTTCGATCCCGACATCGAGCATTTCCTGATTGATATCGGAAACGGTTATATCCGCGCCATGCTCGGCCATGCGAAACGCCACATCGCCCGTGCCGCCCGCCATATCCAGAATCGCTTCGCCGTGCTGAGGCTTTACCTTACGCACGAAGCGATCTTTCCATACGCGGTGCATCCCGCCCGACATGACATCGTTCATCAGATCATATTTGGCAGCCACCTTGGAGAATAGCTCCCCCACCATGGCGGTTTTTTCGGACACGTCGACTTCATCATAGCCGAAAGAAACTGTTTCACTCATGCGGTGCGCCTTAGGATGAATTGCGGTGCTGGCAAAGGGTGTTAAAGGCATCCTATGCCTGAATTACCAGAAGTTGAAACAACGGTCAGAGGCCTTGCCCGGTTCCTTGAGGGGGAACAGATCACCCGGGTTCAGGTAAACCGCCCCGATATGCGGCGCCCCTTTCCGCCCGATCTGGTGCAGATGATCACGGGCGCGACCATTACCGGGCTGGGCAGACGCGCTAAATACGGGCTACTTCACACCAACCGCGATACAACGCTCATTTTCCATCTCGGCATGAGCGGACGGTGGCGGATTGATCCTGATATTGCTGACAAGCACGACCATCTTGTGCTGGAGACGAAAGATCACAGCTTTTCCCTATGCGATCCGCGGCGGTTCGGATGGGTTGATCTGGTGGCGACGGACAGGCTTGGCGAATGGCCTTCCATCGCATCGCTCGGGCCAGAACCGCTCGGGCCGGAATTAACCGCCAAGCATCTCTACGCGGCTTTCAAAGACCGCAAGCAAGCCGTAAAATTGCTTCTGCTAGACCAACGGATTGTCGCCGGATTGGGCAATATATATGTATGCGAAGCGCTGTTCCGCGCAGGTATTCGGCCCACGAAGCCGGGCGGAAAGCTGACCCGCCCCGCGCTGCGGCGCCTGGTACCTGAAATCAAGGCAGTGCTTGAACAGTCGATTGAAGATGGCGGGTCTTCGCTGCGTGATTATGCGCGGCCTGACGGTGAACTTGGATATTTCGCTACCCGCTTCGCCGTCTATGGCCGCGAGGGTGAACCGTGCATCCGCCACGATGACGGGATCATCAAACGCATAGAGCAAGGCGGGCGCAGCACGTGGTATTGCCCCAAATGCCAGAAATAGTAACGCAATGAACCATTGACGATTCGCCCGACCCTGAGTAAAGGGCGCGCTTTCCGGCAGGAAACTGCCGTTTCCGAACGTATCACTATAAGAAATTCCGGCCGCACTATCGGCGGCCCGATAAAGGACAAACATGGCCAATACGCCGCAAGCACGCAAGCGCATCCGTCGCAACAATCGCCGCGCCGAAATTAACACCGCGCGCATGAGCCGCATCCGTGGTTTCGTGAAAAAGGTCGAAACTGCCATTGAAGGCGGCGACAAGAAAGTTGCCGCTGAAGCGCTTAAAGCTGCGCAGCCAGAACTGGCTCGCGGTGTAGCGCGCGGCGTGATGCATAAGAACACCGTCGCACGGAAGATGTCGCGCCTCTCCAAGCGAGTTGCCGCACTCTGATTCGACAAATCTCGGATTCGCATAATTTGGCAGAGTGATTCTCTGGTCAAATGCTCAAAAGGCCGGCGCGAAATGCGCTGGCCTTTTTTGTTGCAGCGCAGCGATCTAACTCAAACGGGCCGGCGCGCGCCGCTAACCCTAGGATATCCCGCGATTCGCGGGGTGTTTTGGCAAAAACGCAAGGTAAACAGCCTGTTAAACGTAAGTCTGCGGGACTCCGGCGAGTCAATAATTTTATTTCAGGTTTTTTGCAATTCACCCTCTTGCTTCGTTTGGTGAGCCGTTCATAACTCTGCTCAGCAAAGGGCCGGACAGCCTGAGCTTTTACAAATTGACGTGATGGGGGGACCCGGAATTTGCGATTCCGGGGCAGGGCGCAGCTTTGCCATCATCGGAGAGGGGCCAGCGGAAACTCACGGGTTTCCGGTCTGGCTGTCGGTAACAAGATTGTTGGCCAAAATAACGGCCATCAGAGTGTAGCAGGGTGAGTAATGGCCAAGAACGAAGTGGAAGATCTGGAAGCGGTGAATCTGGCTGCCGATTGGGCGGATATCAGCCAGGGTTTGCGCAAGGATCTCGGGCACCAACTGCATAGCCAATGGATCAAGCCGATTCAGGTTGGCGGTTTTTGCAAGGAAACCGGAACGCTCGATCTGTTTCTGCCAACCGAATTCTCTGCCAACTGGGTTCAGGACCGGTTTGCTGATCGCCTGTCGCTTGCGTGGAAGATCGCCAAAAGCGACATTCGTAACGTGAAAATCCAGGTCCACCCGGGCCGCCGCAAAATACCGGATATGAGCCTTGGCGGTGATGGACGCCGCGCCGCGAATGACGGCAACGATTCGTCAATGATCGCTGTCGCAGCTGGCACTATCGGCGAACAGGGATTTACCTCCTCGGTGGGTCTGGACCCGTCTTTGACCTTCGCCGCGTTCGTGACCGGTGAAGCCAATATCCTTGGCTGCAATGCCGCGCAGCGTATGGCCGCAACGGAGAAGCCCCAATTCAGCCCGCTATATCTGAAGGCGGCCACCGGTCAGGGCAAAACACATTTGATGCACGCGATCGGTCACGCTTATCTGGCCGCGCATCCCCGCTCGCGTATTTTTTATTGCAGCGCCGAACGCTTCATGGTCGAATTTGTGCAGGCGCTGAAACAGAACCAGATGATCGAATTCAAGGCCCGCCTGCGCAGCTTTGATCTGCTGCTGGTGGACGATATCCAGTTTATCATCGGCAAAGCTTCAGCACAGGAAGAACTGCTCTACACAATCGACGCTCTGCTGGCCGAAGGGAAGCGCTTGGTATTTGCTGCGGACCGCGCACCGCAGGCTCTGGACGGTGTCGAACCGCGCTTGCTTAGCCGCCTGTCGATGGGTCTGGTCGCAGATATCGCTCCGGCTGATATCGAACTGCGCCGCAAGATCCTCGAATCCAAACTGACCAAGTTTGCACCGCTGGAAGTGCCGGCAGATGTCATAGAATTCCTGGCCCGCACAATTACGCGCAATGTGCGGGAGCTGGTCGGCGGCCTGAACAAGCTGATCGCCTATGCGCAGCTAACTGGCCAGACGGTGTCCCTGCAACTGGCGGAAGAACAGCTGACGGATATTCTGTCGGCCAACCGCCGCCGGATCACCATCGACGAGATCCAGCGCACTGTTTGCCAATTCTACCGGATTGACCGTAGCGAGATGAGCAGCAAGCGCCGCGCCCGGGCGGTGGTTCGTCCGCGCCAGGTCGCGATGTATCTGTCAAAAGTTCTCACGCCGCGCAGCTATCCAGAGATTGGCCGCAAATTCGGCGGACGCGATCATTCCACGGTTATCCACGCAGTACGCCTGATCGAAGATCTGCGCGAGCGTGATGCCGATATGGACGGCGATGTGCGCAGCCTTCTGCGGCAATTGGAAAGCTGATTTAGCCACGCCGCTTCCACTGCAAGCTAACAGCTAATCGACAGCTCTGTTCACAGGGCTGTCGACAGCTTGTGCGCGTGCAGTCTACAGCTTTTCCATGGCTTTATCCCCAGAGCGTCTCGACCGGTTTGCCCGGCATATTGTGATCCCGGAGATTGGCGGAGCAGGTCAGGTCGCTCTGTCACAAGCGCACGTGACGCTGGTTGGACTTGGCGGGATTGGCAGCCCGGTTCTGCAATATCTCGCAGGTGCAGGGATTGGTCACTTTCGCCTGATTGATGACGGCGATGTGGAGCTGTCCAACCTGCAGCGGCAAACGCTCTACACCAAGCGCGATATTGGCCATTCCAAAGCCGTGGCCGCGCGCCGCTGGCTCGCCAATTTTGACAATGAGATAGACGTCGATGTGCGCGATGACCGGATTGGCCGGGATAATGCAGCTGCGCTGCTGTATGGCACCGAACTGGTGATCGACGGCACCGACACCTTTGCGACCCGGCTGGCTGTATCGGATATCTGCGTCAATGTTGGCGTGCCGTTACTCAGTGCGGCTGTGGGGCGCTTCCAAGGGCAGGTCGCTGCCTTTGCAGGCCATCTTCCAGAGCATTCCTGCTATCGCTGTTATGTCGGGGACGCGTTCGATGCCGACGACTGTGACACCTGCGCCGATGACGGTATGCTGGGCGCCATGGCAGGCTGGACCGGCAGCTTTGCCGCCATGCAGGCCGTACGGATCATCCTTGAAGGCAAAGCCGCGCTGGGTAATCCCGGTTGGGGCAAGCTGCATATGATGGACGGCCTCAAACCCGCCATGCGCACGCTTAATATTGCGAAAGACCCGGCGTGCAACGGGTGCGGTCACGCAAC
>JAHDBR010000041.1:17105-20964 GCA_020630295.1 Sphingomonadaceae bacterium | reverse complement strand
GCGATGAGGCCGCAAAGGTCCAGCAGCACAGCAACCGCCGGACGATAAAAGTGTAATACCAATCAGTTAAACGCATTTTAGGGTATTTAACTTATTTGCGCTGGCCGGATGAGAGAGGGACCGCAATATTATGGCGCGCACAGAATTACTGATCGAGGGTGACCATACCCGGCTCGCTTTGCTTAAAGAACAGATCAAAGAGAACTTCCGCTCTGCAGCGGCAGCCTCTGTCGCGGGCATATTCAATGCGGTGATCGCAACTATCGCGCTATGGCAGGCGGCAAATGCCGTATTGCTGGGCCTGTGGCTGGGCGCGATCCTGGTTGGGGCAGCCGCTCGGGTCTGGGTAATGCGGCGCGGTAAGACAGCCGAGCAGACGCTTGGCCATTTCGAGCGGCAAAAATTGCGCGTTGAAGCGATTGCCCTGTTTAACGGGTCCGTCTGGGGACTGGGCGCTGCGGCTATGGCGTTTGTCGCATCGCCGTCGCAGCTGGTCCTTCTGGTGATACTGACATCGGGAATGATGGGCGCTTCGGTGACCACCTACACCTCGCTGGCGCGGGCAGGCGCCCTGTTCATCGTACCTCTGGCGATCGGAGGGCTGACCATGCTGGTCGTGCATCCCGTAGCGCCAACCCTGCCCGCCACTCTTTTTCTGACGTGCTATCTCATTCTGCTGGTGCGCGGCGGTTACAAGCGTGAGCACCGGTTTGCCGCGCGCATCAAAGGCAAGGAACATTTGCGCGAAACGACCGAAACGATCAAACTTCTGCTCAACGATTTTGAGTCGCAATCGGCTGATTGGCTGTGGCAGGTGGACGCGCAAGGCCGCATCCTGAGCCCGTCAGACCGCTTCGGGGAAGTAGCAGGTCGCGGACCCTCTGTGCTCGGAGATATGCATTTTCTGGACCTGTTTGATGACAGCAAGGAACGGCATATGCTGGAGCAAAGCCTGACGAACAAGCACGGCTTCCGTAACCTGACACTGGCTCTGACAATCGACGGTGCACCGCATTGGTGGACGCTCAGTGCGCAGCCCATTCAATCCGGCGGGATGCGCGGCATGGCATCAGATATTACCGCACAGCGGCGGGCGGAGGAGCGCGTTAGCTATATGGCCCATTATGACGGGCTGACAGATCTCGCCAACCGCTTCCTTTTCAATGATACGCTTAAACGAGCGATCAAACGCGCAGGTCCTGCCAATAATGTGGCTGTGCTGTGCCTAGATCTGGACAGCTTCAAGTCAGTGAATGACACGCTGGGCCATCCCACCGGCGATAAATTACTTTGCAAAACCGCACGGCGTGTGGAGGCTGTGGTTGGCCCGGACACAATGGTTGCGCGTTTGGGCGGGGACGAATTCGCCATCCTTATTACCGCCCCCGATGCCTATAATGCAGCGTGCAAGATTGCTGACAAGATTATAGAAGCTGTCGCCGAACCGTGCCTGATCGACGGTTCACAGGTTGTGTCCTCCACCAGCATCGGCATAGCTTGGCTGGAGAGCAATAACCGCGATGCTGATGATTTGATGAAACAGGCGGATTTGGCCCTATATGCAGCCAAGGCAAATGGCCGCAATCGCAGCGCCGCCTATGAAACAGGCATGGACGAAGCTGCGCAGGAACGCCGCGCATTGGAAATGGACCTGCGCGCCGCACTTGCCAAAAACGAGTTCGAGCTGGTGTACCAGCCACTTGTCAATATTGAGAGCGGTCAGACCGTCGCATATGAGGCTTTGCTTCGCTGGCATCACCCTGAGCGCGGTTTGGTTATGCCAGACGACTTTATCCCGATTGCCGAAGATACCGGGCTGATTGTCCAACTGGGCGAATGGGTAATTCGCGAAGCTACGCGGGAAGTTTCCCTGTGGCCTGAACATTTGCGGGTATCGGTAAATCTGTCCCCTGTACAAATGCGCAGTGCAAACCTGATTGGCACAGTCTTCAATGCAGTTGCAAACGCTCAGATTGATCCGTGTAGACTGGAAATCGAGATTACCGAGAATGTGCTCCTGAATGACAGCGACGTAAATATTGCGACGCTACATAAGTTGCGCGATTTCGGCGTTCGGATTGCTTTGGATGATTTTGGCACTGGCTACAGTTCGCTGAACTATCTGCGCAGTTTCCCGTTTGACAAAATCAAGATCGACCGCTGTTTCGTGACCGATCTGGATGACAATCCGGAATGCCAAGCCATTGTAGAGGCAGTCACCGCGCTCGCGACAAATCTGGGCATGCAAACCACGGCCGAAGGTGTCGAGGGCGAAGATCAATTGCAGAGATTGAAAAACCACGGCTGCACAGAGGCGCAAGGGTTCTTGTTCTCCCGCCCTGAAGCAGCAGGTACCTTTACCGATCTTCGGCCAGCATCAGGCAGTGACGCCGCCGTGCGGGCGATCACTCATCTGCCAGCCCGCAGTAATCCAGCTCATGGCCCTAACGGAACCGGTGAGGATGCGCGTGATAACGGCACAAAACACAAAAAGGCCGGATAGACGCCGATGGCGGTCCAGACCTACTGCACCCCGCCAGCTGCCTGCCATTCGGCAATCGCCTCAATCGGGAACAGCAACATGATGACGTTAAGCGTCAGATTGTCGCGGACGACTATTGCGGCCACCACCTCTCCGATGATTGCAAGCCCTACCGTCACTTTTACTGGCAGGCGCAACGCCAGCCAAAAGCCGAACGCCATCCAGCCAATATCGGCGGCTGAGTTGAGTATGCTGTCGCCCGAATAGCCGAAATTAGCGGTTACGGAACGGAAACGGTCAATCACCATTTGCGTGTTTTCCAATACTTCCCAAGCCGCTTCCAGGAACACCGCCAGCGGCAGGCCCCAATGCACCGCCTTCGCGCCGCCGATCTGCCATTTTGCGAACAGTAGCCAGCCCAATGCATAGAAAATCATTCCGTGGATTATATGGCTCGGCGTGTACCAGTCAGTAATATGCTGGCTGTTGCCCGCATCGTTGATCTGCCCGTGCCATAGCTTCACATATCCGCATTCGCAGATTGGCGGACGGTTCATCGCGTACAGAATGGCAATCGTAAGAATTGCGATAGCTAAAGAGACTAAAATCGTCCGGCGCGTAGGTAAAAGGATGCCCATGTAGCGGTGTTGGATCAGTTTATTTGCACTGACAAGCCTCTTATTTCAGGATCAGCTAGGTGACATTTGCACATTGCTTCGGCAGATGTGCGCCGTGACCCACCTGTACCGCCTCGACCTCGCCGCCGCTGATGTTGCACGTCAATTCGGTGCCTCCTCGGGCGAAGACCCTTGGTCTGGAGGGCAAATTGCCCCGGGCCAATTCGCGCCGGTTATCACCGGCGGGCGGGAATTTATTGCGGGCCCGCGCGGAGCGCCGACAAAACCGCGCATCACACCCCGCATCTGGGGCGTGCCGCCTCCACCAAAAGCACACGAACCGGCGCGGGGAATTACCCACTTGCGCAATCCGGAAAGTCCTTTCTGGATAGGCAATCTGCGCAATAGCGAGTTCCGCTGCATCATTCCCGCTACCGCCTTCATGGAATGGGGTAATGACACCGATTATGAGGGCCGCCGGATACAGCACTGGTTCGCCCATTGCGAAGGCAGTTTACTCGCAATTGCTGGCGTGTGGAAAGATAGCGAGATACCCGGATTTGCTATGCTGACTTGCCCCGCTAATCCGGCTTTGCGCAAGATAGGCCGGGACCGGATGCCAGTCATCCTTCCGAATGACGCAGAAAGCCGCCAGCGCTGGCTAAACCATGACTGGAGAGACGCAAAAGCGCTGATAACCCCTTGCCCGGAAGTTTATCTGTCAGATGTCGATGGCCCGCATCCCTCGCGCAGTTGACTT
>JAHDBR010000041.1:7518-17005 GCA_020630295.1 Sphingomonadaceae bacterium | reverse complement strand
CCCGGAAGTTTATCTGTCAGATGTCGATGGCCCGCATCCCTCGCGCAGTTGACTTAATGCGGTAGTGAGCGCTCTTGGAAGATCGTAACATCAAACTGACAATCTGTTACAAATCCCTAACACTCCGTTTACCTTTGTAGCGCAATTTTGTCTCACCCCGACGCGGTGTCGTCCGGGCTTGAAGGAGACCAGAATGTTGCACAAAGCTATGACTGCAGAAGACTATCGCGTTCATGCTGCGCAGGAACGGGCGGTTGCTTATGGAACCGAGTTACCCAGAGTGCGCGAGCAGCATTTGCGTTCAGCCGATAAGTGGGATTTTCTCGCTTTGGAAGCTGACGCGCTTCAAGCCGGGCTACGTGCCATGTTCGGGGACGGCGAAAGACAGATACCAGACCTCCCTAACTGATATTCACTGCCTTTTTTCGCGGCCCGGTGTCTTTGTTCATCCCCTGAGGGCACCGGGTCACGAAAGCCGTAAATACGTAACTTTGAGACTTACCTTCATCTAACACTCCCAAACAAACTCGGGGCGGCCAAAACAGCCGCCCCGTTCTTTGTATCCGGTGCACATAGAGCGGGGCGGCGTGCCCCCGGGTCAAACAACAGTTCAGTCGGGCAGACGCTGCCCAATGGCCAGCGCAAGGAACAATGTGGCCGCAGTGCCGGCCCCGCCCGCCAACATGACGTGATCCATGCCGACGGACATTCCCAGCAGGTTCGTGACCAGCGCGCCAAGACCCGTCAGCGCAGCAAGCGCGCCAATTGCCTTCGCCGCGCCGCTGGCAGGACCTCTTAAAGTGACGATGCCGATGACTAACGCGGCAAAGCCGAAAAGGAATTTGCCTGCGAAATACAAGAAAAACGCACCCGCCAGAATGGCTTGGAATGCAGGCGCCATGGCATCACCGCCATCTTGCAGCGGACCAAACATCGCCAGCCCCATGCCGACTTGGATAAGGTTGAACGCTCCGCCCAATGCAATCGCCGCCCAGGCGGCACCGAAAATTCGTGATTGCGCGAGCGGCACAAGTGCAAACACACTGACCGCAAGAAACGCCACTGCCTCCACGGTCCAGACAATTTGCGAGTTAAACTCCATTCCCGCCTGCCTCATGCCGATATAAATCAGCTGTGTCACAACGACAGAAATGAGCGCAAAAATTACGATAAGCGCCGAGCGGCGAGCGGTGAATTGCATGATAAGTCCCCTGTTTGACTTGGCTGACAGCGCAGTTGGACCACCAGCTTTATCTCAGGTTCGTATCATCTGCGCGGATGGTTACACCAGTAACAAATTTTTTGAGATATCAGCTTCACCGACAGAAAACGGCCCGGGTGCTTTCACATCCGGGCCGCCAATTTATTGCGATTATCAGCGTGTTACTGCTGGCTGGCGATCCAGCGATCAATCTTTGATTCCAATACAGGCAGCGGGAGCGCACCCGTGTTCAAAACCTGATCATGGAATGCCTTGATGTCGAAATCATCGCCCAGCGTATCTTCCGCCTTTTTGCGCAGTTCCTGAATTTTCAATGCGCCCACTTTATACGCCAGTGCCTGGCTCGGGATCGCAATATAGCGCTCGACCTCTGCCACCACTTCGGTGCGTGTCATGCCGGAGTTTGCAAGCATAAATTCGATTGCCTTCTCCCGGCTCCAGCCTTTTGAATGCAGGCCGGTATCAACCACGAGACGCATCGCCCGCAGCTGTTCATCCTGTAGCGTACCATAGCGGTTCCACGGGTCTTCAAAGAAGCCCATTTCATAACCCAGCGTTTCGGAATAAAGCGCCCAACCTTCGACATAGGCAGTGTTGCCGCCGAACCGCATGAATGCTGGCAGGGCTTCATTTTCCTGCGCCAGACTGATCTGGAAATGGTGCCCCGGCGCGCCTTCGTGCAGGTATAAGGTCATGTTGCCAGTCGTCAGGCGGCTCGGCAGATCATAGGCGTTGAAATAGAATGTGCCGGGACGCGATCCGTCGGGCGCACCTGACTGGTAGGAACCGCCAGCGGAGAACTGTTCGATTGCAGGATCATACGGTTTAATTTCCAGCGGCGATTTCGGCAGAACGGAGAAGTAATCGCCAATTCGCGCATCCACTTCCTTGCCGATATCGTAGTAGCTTTGCGTCAGCGCCTCGCGGCTTTCCGGCTTGAACTGCGGATCGGTGCGGACGAAGTCGAAGAACTCATTCAGCGTGCCTTCGAAACCGACCTCTGCCTTAATTTCTTCCAGCCCGGTCTTCACCCGAGCAACTTCGCTCAGGCCAAGATTATGCAGATCGTCAGCCGCCAGCGGCAGCGTGGTCGTGCTCTCGATCATCTGCGCGTAAAGCTTTTCGCCGCCTTTCATCTGGCTCAGCCCCACAGTCTCGCGCGCTACCGGCAGATACTCATCACGCAGGAAGTCACGCATCCGCGTGGTGCTGGCATACAGTTCTTCGGTAGCGGTCCGGTATTCGGCGGTCAGACGCGCTTTATCTTCGTCAGAGAAATCCTCCGGCATATTCTTGACCGGGGCCCAATATTGCGAATCCTCCAGCGGAATAGCCAATTGCGTATCCAGCTGCTTGATCACGTTGTCGATAGTCAGCTTGGTTTCCAGAACGCCGCTTTCCATACCGTCTCGGAACTTCTCGATCGAACGGTCACCAATGGCGATGTAATCCTTGTGACGCGAGAGATTGTCCTCGTAATGCTTCACTGTTTTGAACGGCGCTGCGCTCTGCCCGCTGGCGAAAGTCGGGTAGAATGTGTGGAAGCCGCTAAAGTGGTTCACCGGACGTACTTCGGTCAGAGCGCGGATTTCATCCGTGCTGCCTTTCAGGCTTTGTTCCTGATTATATTTGAACACATCATAGGCCAGCTGGTCGGTCGGGTTCAGCTTGCTGCGGTCGATCTGCTCCAGCAGCGCAATATTCAGCTGGGTGTCGCGCTTGCTGGCATAGAAAGACGCATCCGTCAGGAAATCACCGAGCCGGTCTGCATTGGTATCATCACCGCGGAACAGGCGGCCCAGAGGGTTAAGTTCCAGCCCGCGCTTATCCGAATCCGCGAACAGTGCCTTCAGCTTTTCACCCTCGGTCATTGGCGTTTCCGCATCAGCAGACATTTCCGCATGGTGATCGGCAAAAGCAGGTGCCGCTGGCATCAAGATGGCCGCAGTCGCGAGCATGGCAGTACGAAGCGATTTCATAGATAGTCCCCTGGGATATAAACTGGTTACACGTGTATTAGTCCGGCATATCACGTCAATGCCTGCCGCTATCGACCAAGCGGTCAATCCATTCGATGAGCGCAGCTTTGTCAGTCCAGACAGAACCGGTCCCCGCGCCGCGCAATGTTAAAGCCGCGCGCGAGCACTTCCTTGCTCTCTACGGAGTCCGGATCACGGATCGGATTGGTGTGGTTGTAATGGATGAAATGCACCTTTGCGCGAAGTTCCGCCGGAAGATCCTTAAGCATATCCATCGTTTCGGTGACGCGCGGATGCGGAATTTCGCTCATATCGCGGCCCGTCAATTCACCGTCCGCATAAAAGGTGGCATCGACGAAGAAATACCGCAGATAAGTCAGATATTCGCCAATCTCGATATTGCCATTCTCTTCGCGCCACCCCTCCCAACTGTCGAAATCAGGGAAATAGCCAACCATCCACTGGAAGGTGCCAGACCGCAGGGGAACAAACAGATTGAACCCGGCCGTCTCGGAATATTCATCGCGGTGCGGGACGGGAGAAGCCGCAACACCAATGCCGTTCCACAACCTGCTCAGCAGTTTGGGCTCCATCTCCTGAATGTCGATATTTTCCAGCTCGACCAATTGGCTCCACGGACCATTCGTCTTCAGGAAATCAGCCATGCGCGGCAAGGCATAGACGGGTACATTCTTGGCCCCGGCCGCCTCGCGCCCCAGATAGGCAAGCCCAAGGTAGTGACCGATATGCGCGTGCGTTAGAAATATGCCGTCAATGCCAAGGCCGTCAACGGGCGGTTCGATCGCATCCAGCATCGCCAATTGCTCGGTTATCGCAGGCGTTGCATCGAACAGATAGCGCCGCCCGCCCTCCCGATCGATAAGCCCGAGCGAGCTGGGCAATAAACGCGGTCCGGTATCGCTGGCATTTCCGATCTGCGGCGCACCGGCATCCTGCCCCGCGCCCAGCACCACCAGCTCGCGGTCGCATTGCTCGGTTTCTGCCAAGGCCGGCGCGGCGAGCCACAGCGCCGCGGATGCGAAAAGCATATTTGCCGCGCGGATCATTCGACCACTCTACCGCGAACCATCACCCAATCGACATTCTCGAGCACGGTCACGTCAGTCAGCGGATTGCCATCCACCGCAATGATATCGGCGGAATAGCCCGGCGCGATGCGGCCGATTTCCTGTTCCATGCCGAGGACCTCTGCCGCCACGGTCGTCGCCGCGGCCAGCGCCTGCCTGTCGCTCATGCCGCCTGCCTTCATCAGGGCCAGTTCGCCAGCGTTCTGGCCGTGCGGGAATACGCCAGCATCGGTACCAAATGCCACTTTCACACCGTATTCGCGGGCGCGTTCGACGATACTTTCTGCAAACGGGCCGACAGCGCGGATCTTGTCTTCGACCACCGGCGTATAGAAGCCCTTGCCAAGGTTTACCTTGATCCCTTGGAACGCCATCAACGTGGGCACCAGAATTGTGCCGTTTTCGCGCATGACCTTGCCGGCTTGCTCGTCAATATAGGTGCCGTGTTCAATCGTCTGGACACCGGCCCGCGCCGCTGCCTCTATCCCGCGCGCGCCATGGGCATGAGCGGCAACTTTGAGGCCCAGCGAGTCCGCTGTGTCGACAATTGCCTTCATCTCGGCATCTGTGAAATGCGCCTCTAGACCGCGACCCTGCTGGCTCAGCACGCCGCCCGTTGCCGTGATCTTGATCAGATCGGCACCATATTTTGAGGCGGTGCGCACACGTTCCGCGCATTCGACGGGACCGGTGCAGGAGAAATTGGAACCGAGCGCGTCATTCACTTCCTTGCGGAAGCCGTTAATATCCCCGTGCCCGCCGACAATGGCGATCGTTCTGGCAGAGGTTACAATACGCGGTCCGGGCGTCATGCCGCTAGCGGTTGCACGGCGTAGCGACTGGGTAACCTGATCCGTCCGGGAGCCCAGATCGCGCACGGTGGTAAACCCTGCAAGTGCGGTGATCCGTGCATTTTTCGCACCGACCAGCGTGTACCATTCCGGCGGATTGACTGCACCGCGCCAGAATTCGCCGCTGGGGTCGCCTGACAAATGCGTATGCAGATCAATCAGGCCGGGCAGCACGGTTTTCTCTGGCAGATGCACCATGTCCGCCCCTTCCGGAGTTGGGGTGAAACCGTCGTCAATCCGTACAATCTTGCCATCGGTGACAATAATTGTCGCCGGTCCGCTGGCCGTACCAGATGCGTCGGTAATCACCGATCCGGCGTGAATATATGTGGTTTCAGCCGATGCAGCTTGCGCCGATATGGCAAGCGCGCAAGCTGCTGCCGAAGCAATTGTTTTTGCAAGAATTGACATTGTGTTAGTCTCCCGTTTGCACCTTCATGCAATGATGGCGCTGACACGGCAAGATGGCTGCGGTTTGAAAGAGAGGGAATGTATGCGTTTACTGGTTTTACTGGCAGCACCTTGCCTGATAATCGGCACCTCTACGGCTGCACAAGATCAAGGTGCGGGCTCAGACGTTCTGCCAATGCCAGATGCCGAAGCCGCCTCAGAAACATCCCCTATTGTTGTCAGTGCGGAACGGGAAACAGAAACGGAAGTCCTGCTGGGATCCCGCGTACCAAGGAAGCAAACGGTCAAATATGCCGGCATTGCCACCAATACCGGTACGCGCGGGCTGGTGCCGCAAAGCGGTATGGATCAGGGCGCAACCGTTCGCACAATTACGACCAGCAAATGCGTGAGCGATGATATTACCATGTCCGCAGCCGCAGCGTGCATCATGGCCGACGCACAGGAAGCCTATAATGCAGGCAAGTTTGACGAAGCCGAGGAACGGTTTGATGTCATTGCCGGAAACGGTGATTTCCGGCCCGAAGACCGGCTCGCTTCGGCCCAGTGGCTTTACCGGATTGCTGACGAAACAGGCGATGCGGCGCAGAAAGAATATGCGCTGATACAAATGGTCGGCACCGGCGTGATGACACCCGAACAGGAGGCCTCCGGCAGACGCACCCTCATTAGCTGGGCACTTAAGCGCAAAGACAATCTTCTGGCGCAGCAACGGTTGAGCGAGCTGGATGACGAAGGCCTTGCCTCACCCACTGATCTCGCCAATCTGGCAATATTACTGCGCCGCACCGGCAACAATAACGGGTCGCAAAGTGACTCGGAAATCATGCAGCGCGCAATCAATGCGGCGGAGCGTGCTGGCACGCCTGTACAGCAGGGATGGCGCGACTTTGTGAAAACCAAAGTGAGCAAGGCGCAGGAACACGCTCCTTTCTAACACGTTCATCCTCTCGATAGGGTCGGTTGCGCTAAATAGCTGCTTTGCTATGACCGGCGACATAATCGTTCGTCACGAGAGGATATTATTACCATGAAACGCACGGCCATTTTTGCCGCCACGCTGCTAGGCACTGTATCGGTTGCCGCCACCGCATCCGCCCGCCCGATGACACCGGAAGATGTCGCAAAGATCGAAAGCGTCGGCGCGATTGCTGTTTCACCTGACGGTAGCCGCGTAGCCTATACCACTGCGCGCCTTCCCGATGTCACCGAAGGCGAGAAGGACGGCAGAACCCAGCAAGAACTCAACATTGCCTATGGCCCGAATAATGCGCGCCTGTTCCTGCCCGAAGATGTCAGCCCGTCCGGCGTGAAGTTTTCTCCCGATGGCCGGATGGTCAGCTTCGTCTGGTCAAAAGACGACGAAGACCGCGCGGTCTGGGGCATTCCGGTAGATGGCGGCGTCCAGCGCAAGCTGGCGACTGTGAAAGACAGCAGCGTGCGTTCATATGAATGGAGCGCGGATGGCAGCACAATCTACATGCTGGTCAGCGCCGAAAAGGACAAGCAGCGCGATACGCAGCAGAAGGCCGGTTTCAACTCCATTGTCTATGAAGAAGAGGCCCGGTTGAACCGCGTGTTTGCCGCGGCGGTCGGTATGGAAGTTGACGAAGATCCGCGTGAAATCACCGTGCCGGGATATGTCAGCAGCTTTGAAGTGCTTCCCGGCGGAAACAGCGCAATCGTCCAAACTGCGCCCACACCTAACGTTGATGACAGCTACACTTTGAAGCAGATCAACGTGCTGGATATGGCGAGCGGTACGGTCAAAACCGTGATTGATACGCCCGGCAAAATCGGTGATTTCGAAGTGTCATCAGACGGTTCGCGCATCTCGCTTGTGGCAGGCGTCGACAAAAACGACCCGGCGGCCACGACCCTGCATTTTGCGGACTTGGCCACGGGCGCTTTTTCGGCAGTAAATGCCGGCGCAGCAGAAGCAGCGGTGGATACCGAATGGCTGAATGATGGCCGCCTTGCGGTTGTCATTCACAAGGGTGCATCCAGCTATCTGCGTATGTATTCGCCTGACGGTTCCACTTTTGAAGAAACTCCTGCCGGTGCACTGGCTATTTCCGGCATTGATGCCGGCGGTGACCGTGTGGTTGTTCGCGCCAGCACGGCGGCACACCCCAGCGAACTGTACGCATTTGAAAACGGCCAGTTCACGCGCTGGACCACTCACAATGCATGGCTGTCTGATATCGATTTGGGCAACCAGCGCATCGTCAAATACAATGCGCGTGACGGTCAGGAAATCGAAGGTGTTCTGATTGAGCCGGTGGGCGGCATTCCGGCTGGCGGCGCACCTCTGATCATGAATGTTCATGGCGGGCCGGAAGCGCATGACCACAATGGCTGGCAAACCGCTTACAGCAAGCCGGGCCAAGTGGCTGCCGGTAAGGGCTATGCCGTGTTCCTGCCCAATTACCGCGGTTCAACCGGCTACGGCGTGGCATTCTCCAAGCAGCACCAGAATGATTACGCCGGCAAGGAATTTAACGACATCGTAGATGCGAAGCGGTATTTCGTATCCGAAGGCATCGCTGATGCGGACCGGGTGGGAATTACCGGCGGTTCGTATGGCGGTTATGCCTCAGCATGGGGCGCGACAGCCCTGTCCGAAGAATACGCTGCCAGCGTCATGTTTGTGGGCATTTCCAACCAGATCAGCAAGTTCGGTACGACCGACATTCCGGTTGAAATGTTCAACGTACATAGCCGCAAATGGCCGTGGGAGAACTGGCAGGGTATGCTTGAGGTAAGCCCTATCTACCACGTGGACAAAGCGAACACGCCGATCCTGATCATGCACGGTGCAGAAGATACCCGCGTCGCGCCAAGTCAAAGCTATGAACTGTATCGCAACATCAAGGTCCGCACGGATACGCCGGTCCGGCTGGTGCTGTTCCCTGGCGAAGGCCACGGCAATGGCCGCGCTGGTTCGCGCTATGACTATAACCTGCGGATGATGGAATGGTTCGATACCTATCTGATGACCGGTGATCGTGATGCCGCCATGCCCGCCGCACGCCCGCAACTCGCCGAGGGTGCAAAGGGCGCAGAAGCCCCGTCCGAGGACGAAGACTAAGGCTTTTATAGCTAACTGTAATAAGGGGAGATCGGTCATTCGCCGTTCTCCCCTTTTTTACACCTGCCGAATCTAATTTTCCAGCTTGGAAAGTTTTCACTTGCCATTATGGAAAGTTGCGCCTATCACTTTCCATATTGGAAAGTTACGGAGGCTGGAATGAATAAGGATGAAGCTGCAGCAGCAATGGAGGCTGTATCACAAAGCGAACGCAAATTGGCCGAAGCAGCGCAGTGGCCTCTGTGGCGGCATGGCGCATTTGGTCTTGCAGAGGCTGGTGTAATCTTCGGCCTAACCTTGCCTCCGCTCGGGTTGGCAGCCTGCGTTCTTCTGTCGTTCTCAACGATTATTTGGATATTCCACGATGACCGGCAACGTTATGGCATGTTTGTATCCGGCTGGCACGGCACCAAGCCGCGGATAGCAGTCATTGCCATGATCATTTTCGTGGCGACGATGGCCGGCATATCAATCTCCGCTCGCGGAGAACCTTCTGCGATCACCATAGGCCTGATCACCGCTTCTGCGACATTCTTGGTCTGCACTCTTGGTAGCATGTGGTGGCAATCGCTATACCGCAAGGAGCTGCGCCAAGGGGTTGGCAGGTGAGCGTGATGCAGACAGCTATTGATCCGGTGCTCCATGCCCCTGCACGATTGCAAATAGCAGCAATGCTGGCGCGGACTGATGAAATAGAATTCGCTCGCCTCCGAGAGTTTGTCGAGATCAGCGATTCGGTTCTCTCCAAGCATCTGTCTGCCTTGGCTGACGCAGGTTATGTGGAGCTGAAGAAAGCCGCGCGCGACGGGCGGCAGCGCACCTGGGTGCTATTTACCAGACACGGC
>JAHDBR010000041.1:0-7418 GCA_020630295.1 Sphingomonadaceae bacterium | reverse complement strand
GAAAGCCGCGCGCGACGGGCGGCAGCGCACCTGGGTGCTATTTACCAGACACGGCCGTAAGGCTTTCGCGCAACATATGAAGGCCTTGCAAGACTTGGTACAAGCTGCAGAAACAGCGGTGGAAGCGGACTGAAATAAGCGGGTGTTTGCACCAATCAGACGAAGTCTAAAAAGTGTACGCGATGCCCGTTCCTACGAAGAATTGGTCTTTTGATCCCACCACGCTGGTGAAGGGAGTATCGGCTGCATCGCCCAGCAAACGGGAATAGCCGCCGATCAGCACCAGACCCAGCCCGCCGTTTAAAGCGTTGCCATCCAGATCAATACCCACCAGCGTGGTGGCGCTGACTTTGGTAAAGCCGCCTTCGGCTGTGTAGGTCGGCAATATCCCGCCGGTTGCCGCACTTTGGGCCGGTGTCACTGTGAAATAATATTCGGCAAAATCATCGCTCACATATTCCGTACCAAGCGACAAAGACACGATTGTGCCGCGATTGACGGGCGTGAAATAGGTGATGCTCGGGTCAATGACCATGCCGCCATGCGCCCCTGCAATGTCCCATTTAACGTCAGTACTCAGAGATAGGCTGTCAAACGGATTGAGCAGTTTCGGCAGGCTCACGCCAAGGCTGACGCCCGCCTCGATTGCGCGATCGAGTTCGCCTGTCAGCTTGACCGTTTCGTCTTCGATCTGGTCTGCACGGTCATTGCGCAAACGGATTGACGGGCCGAAATCAAATCCGATGCCGTCCTCTGGATCTTTAATGAAATCCAGCGCCAAACCTGCCGGACGGGGAGAAATATCGACCCCTGCAACGCTGCCTTGCACCACTGGCAAAGGAGAAATTACATAGTCATCCGAACCGGTGTAGCTGGGGCTTAAGGCAACACCGACACCGATATTGATCCATGTATCGTCAAACACGCTATCAGGCGGGCCCTGCTGCGGCGCTGTGTCGACCGGCCCCGGCGTATCCGCCACGGCAGTGCCGTCCTGTGCCAGTGCTGGTTGAGCAAAGAAGAGCGCTGCGCCCAAAATATACGCTGATGGCATCGTTCGTGTCATGAAAATTCCTTGATTTACATGTGTAACGCCCGATTGGCGCAGCCGTTCCTCAAGCCGTTAAATGTGGCGGAGCGGCGTGCATGGCGTCGAAGAATAGGGGTTGATGGTGCCTAAAGGAATGCTACCGTTTCAATATGAAGATCAAACACATCGTCTCGCTCGCAGCTGTATCCTTGGCGCTTTCGGTCGCCCCTGTCACCGCAGAACTATCTGCCCAAGAAAGGGCGACTGCTTCCGCTGACCAAGCAATCGATTATTATGCTGCTATGGCTGAGGCCGTGACCAGCGATGCTGTAATCGAGGCGACATTCGAGCAGGCTATAGAAATCGGGTTTAAAGGCGCGATGCGCGCGGATCCGGAAATGGACGAAATCGAAAAAGAATGCCCCGGCACGGTGCAGGCTATGGCGGACGCGGCTGCCCCGATTATGAAGCCCGCCCATATTCGCGACTACATGCAATATCGGGCCGATATTGCCGCTCTTTTTCGCGCAAATATGACCGCCGCAAATGCCCGGAGTGCCGCCGAATTTTTTAACTCTGATATCGGCAAGAACTTCCTGATGTCGGTCTCCAGCAATGTTTCAGCGGATGCGACCATTGAGGCCATTATCGACGATCCAGACGCAAAAATTGCAGCCGAAGATCTTGAATCCGACAATCGCGCCACGGCAGTGCGCGGGATTATGGCAATGGAACCGCTGGAACGCCGCGAGGCACTGATGACGATTGGCAATAGTGAATGGGGGCAGGATTTCGTCCGGCTCCAGCCGCAAGTACAGGCGCTCCAAGTCGAAATGGCCAATTCGGATTATTCGCCTGAAGAAAATGCTGCTCTGGAAAAAGCGTTAGAGCAGACGGCGATGACTGTTCTGGGGAAGTGTTACCTAGAGATGTAGACATTGCACGCTGGGCAGGCCTGCCCGGCTGTTATTTTCGCCTCACTGCACCATTGCTCCTGCCGCATTTGCGCCCTAGTGCGTTGCCGTAATGAGCGGTCGCACCAAAAATACACCAGCTGATACCAGAACAGAAATTGCCATTGTTGGCGGCGGCTTATCTGGCGGGCTGATTGCACTCGCTTTGCGCAACCGGCATCCCGATATGCAAGTGATGCTGATCGAAGCTGGCGACCTGCTCGGCGGCAATCACCGGTGGAGCTGGTTCGAAAGCGATCTGGACGATATGGGCCGCGAGCTTCTTGCCCCGTTCCGCAAGGCTGAATGGCAGGGCTATGATGTCCATTTCCCGGCATATAGCCGCAAATTGCCGTCGCAATACAGATCGCTGACATCGGAAGATTTTGACGCCGCCCTGCGCCGCGAGCTGGGTCAAAATACCATTCACACCAATCGCCCGGTCTCATCACTGGATGCCAAGGGCGTAACACTGGAAAACGGCCAACGGATTTCAGCGCGCATCGTGATTGATTGCCGCGGCCCGCAGCCTAGCGTGCATCTTACCGGCGGCTGGCAGATTTTCATGGGCCGCCTCACGCGAACGACCAAACCGCACGGCGTCGAAAAACCGGTAATTATGGATGCCCGTGTCAAGCAGCACGGTGCCTACCGGTTCGTCTACGTCCTGCCTTTGGGCGCTGATATGCTGTTTGTCGAAGACACCTATTATGCAGACGAACCGGTTCTGGATCGCAGCGCCTTGTCGCGCAGGCTGGATGAATATCATGCTGAACATGGCTGGGACGGCGAAATAATCGGCCGCGAAACCGGTATTCTACCGGTTATCGATGGCGGCGACTTTGCTGCGTTTCAGGCCGAAAACCGGATTGAAGGCGTTGGCGCGGCAGGTGCCAAGGGCGGTTTTGTACACCCGCTTACCAGCTACACCCTGCCTTTCGCTATCGAGACTGCGCTGGCGATTGCCGAAGACGCGGAACTTTCGGGCGAACAGATGGCAGCTTTGCTGGAAACACGTGCGCGGCGGCACTGGAAAAAGACCAAGTTTTACCGCAGGTTGGGCGCAATGTTGTTTGGCGCTGCAAAAGCCGAGGAACGTTACCGGGTGTTCGAGCGCTTCTACAGATTGAATGCCTATCTTATCGAGCGTTTCTACGCCGGTAATTCGGGCCTTCGCGACAAAGCCCGCGTGTTGATCGGCAAACCTCCTGTTCCCATTGGCAAGGCAATCCGTGCCTTGACCGGGAAAGGTAGGCCATTGACGGCGCATAAGGAGAAAATCGGATGAACGCCCCCACGGCGCCTACATCGCTTGATACGGCATCGCTTGATACGACAATTGCCGCCAGCGGCGAACTGACTAAACGCACCGACACGACCGGAAAAACCGCGTGTATTGTCGGTTCCGGCTTTGGCGGCATGGCGCTCGCCATCCGTCTGCAATCTGCGGGTATTCAGACCACAGTTATTGAAAAACGCGATAAGCCCGGCGGCCGTGCGTATTTCTGGGAGAAAGACGGTTTTACTTTCGACGGCGGCCCTACCGTTGTCACCGATCCGCCATGTCTGGAGGAATTGTGGGAATTGACCGGCCACGACATGAAGGAAGATGTCGAGCTGATGAAGGTTCACCCCTTCTACCGCCTGAACTGGCCGGACGGACATAATTTCGATTATTCCAATGTCGAGGCCGAGCTGCACGCCGAAATCGCCAAGCTGAACCCGGATGACGTTGAAGGGTATCAGGAATTTCTGGAATATTCGGCTGGCGTGTATGAGGAAGGCTATGTGAAGCTGGGGACTGTTCCGTTTCTCGACTTCAAATCCATGCTCAAGGCCGCCCCTGCCCTTGCGAAAAAGCAGGCATGGCGCAGCGTTTATTCGATCGTATCGAAATACATCAAGAACGAGAAAATTCGCGAAGCTCTCAGCTTCCACACGCTGCTCGTTGGCGGCAATCCGTTCAAAACCAGCGCGATCTACACCCTGATCCACAAATTGGAGAAGGATGGCGGGGTCTGGTGGACACGCGGCGGCACCAACCGACTGATCGCCGGAATGATCCGTCATTTCGAACGGCTAGGCGGCACCATGAAGGTGGGTGACCCTGTTGTTCAGGTGCACACAATCGGTAACAAAGCGACCGAAGTGGAAACCGAAAGCGGATTCCGTGAACGGTTTGATGCTGTCGCCAGTAACGGTGATATCATGCATTCATACCGCGATTTGCTGTCAGACAGTAAGCGCGGGAAAGACTATGCGAAAACGCTGAAGAAGAAGAAATTCAGCCCCGGCCTGTTTGTCGTCCATTTCGGACTGGAAGGGACTTGGCCGGGTATTCCGCACCACATGATCCTGTTCGGGCCGCGCTATAAAGGCCTGCTGGAAGATATTTACGACCACGGCGTTCTGCCGCAGGATTTCAGTATCTATCTACACCACCCCACAGTGACCGACCCGAGCATGGCGCCCAAAGGCAAAAGCACATTCTACGCGCTGGTCCCGGTCGCGCATATGGGTAAGCTGGCGGTGGACTGGGACGAAATCGGCCCGATATTGGAGAAGCGCATTCTCGACGAGATTGGCCGCCGCCTGATCCCTGATATCCATGACCGGATCGTGACCAAATTCAGCTACGCGCCGAAAGATTTCGCAACCGATCTCAACGCCCATCTTGGCAGCGCGTTCAGCCTTGAACCGGTTCTGACACAAAGCGCGTGGTTCCGCGGGCACAATCGTGACGATGTGATCGACAATTTCTACCTTGTGGGCGCAGGCACGCACCCCGGCGCAGGTATTCCGGGTGTCGTAGGTAGCGCAAAGGCCACTGCGGGCCTGATGATCGACGATTTGGTGAAATGAGCTGACGATGAAACGCCTCGCTGTATATTGCGGTTCGGCCACGCCTGAAGACGGGCGCTATATGGAACTGGCCGGTGAGGTTGGCGGCGCGTTGGCGCGGCGCGGTATCGGCGTTGTCTATGGCGGCGGCCGGCTGGGCCTGATGGGCGCAGTTGCCCGCGGCGCGCTGGATGCGGGCGGCGAGGTGATCGGCGTAATCCCAGAAGCGCTCGCCAATTCAGAAGTTGCTAATCACGACTGCACAGAATTGCACACGGTTTCCGGGATGCACGAACGCAAGAAACTGTTCACCGATCTGTCCGACGGGTTTGTGACTATACCGGGCGGCGTGGGCACGATGGATGAATTATGGGAAGCCATGAGCTGGGCGCAATTGGGCTATCACAGCAACCCGGTGGGACTGCTTAACGCATTTGGTTTTTATGACGATCTGATAGCCTTTAACGCGAAAATGGCAGAGGTCGGCTTTGTCCGCCCAGCCCATCAGGGCATTCTGATCGCAGATACGAAGATCGGTGGATTGCTCGATCGGATGGCGGCCTACGAACCACATACGCCCATATTCGCGATGAAGGCAGACGATTTGTGAGTGCACCCCGGGGTCAAGGCGAAGCAGGACGCAGGCCCACCAAGGTAAGCCCGCGAATGCTTGCCCCGTCCCGCATTATCCGCAACACGCCGAGGCAGGCCGGCGGAGGGCGGTTCCGCGAGTCACTGGTCGCAAAAAGTCACGACATCATTGCAGAAGGTTCGAAAAGCTTTGCTGCCGCCAGCCGTCTATTCGACACCGTGACAAGAGAACGCGTGTGGATGCTCTATGCGTGGTGCCGCCGCTGCGATGATATTGCCGACGCGCAGGACATGGGCGGTGAATTGGGCGATCAATCTAACATTGCCCATCGCGTAAAATCCATTCGCGTACTGACCCGCCGCGCTCTCGACGGAGAGGCCACAGCGGATGTGGCCTTCGATGCCTTTGGGCAAGTTGCCAGCGAAACCGGCCTGACTCTGCAGCACGCGGAAGATGTTATCGGCGGCTTCGAACTGGACGCGCAGGATTGGCGACCCCGAACCGAGGCTGATCTTGCGCGCTATTGCTACCATGTCGCTGGCGCTGTGGGTGTTATGATGGCCAAAGTCATGGGCGTATCCGATGATGACGAATATACGCTGGACCGCGCTTGCGATCTCGGCCTTGCCTTTCAACTGGCGAATATCGCACGCGATCTGGATGAGGATGACCGCGCTGACCGGTGCTATTTGCCGACAGAATGGTTGGCCGAAGAAGACATAGAACCCGGCCAGTTGATGAAACCGCACCATCAGTGGGAACGCGCCGATCTGGCATCACGGCTGGTGCTGAAAATGGACCGCCACGCCAAAGCGGCGCGGCTGGGGACTGTCAATTTGCCGTTTCGAAGCCGCTGGGCCATTTTGGCGGCGGCCAATATTTATTCCGAAATCGGCCATGAAGTCCGGCGGCGCGGCCCGCAGGCATGGGACCGCCGCGTGGTCGTTTCCAAATGGCGCAAACTGCATTTAATCGGCTCTGCCCTGATTGATGCTATGCGCAATGACCCCGTCCCGCCTGACGAAATGCCGGAATGGACACGCGGCGAAATCCTGCTTGATGTGCGAATGCGCGGCCCCATTGCAGAGACGTCAATGGAACCTCTCCCTGACGAGGAATAGCGCGCAGCGCTTGCGGAAAAGTCGCGCCGGTCTTAACCGATAGGTATGACTATACCAGCGCCCAAAATTTCCAAGCTTCTGATCGCCAATCGCGGCGAAATCGCCTGCCGTATCATGCGCACCGCCCGCGAAATGGGCATCGCCACCGTCGCCGTCTATTCAGACGCAGATGCGAAGGCGCTGCACGTCCGGTCTGCCGATGAGGCGGTGCATATCGGCCCCAGCCCAGCCGCAGAAAGTTATCTGGTCGGGGAGAAGATTATCGCCGCCGCGCAGCAAACCGGCGCAGAGGCAATCCATCCGGGCTATGGTTTTCTGTCAGAGAATGCAGATTTCGCGCAGGCGGTGCTCGATGCAGGGCTGATCTGGGTTGGTCCCAATCCGCAAAGCATCCGCGATATGGGCCTGAAAGACGCCGCAAAAGAGCGGATGATCGCGGCAGGCGTGCCCGTCACCCCCGGCTATCTGGGGGCAGACCAGTCGGTCGAGCGGCTCAAGAAAGAGGCGGACGCCATCGGCTATCCCGTTTTGATCAAAGCGGTCGCAGGTGGCGGCGGCAAGGGTATGCGCAAAGTCGATGCTGCGCAGCATTTCGAAGCTGATCTGGAGAGTTGCCGCCGCGAAGCCAAGGCCAGTTTTGGCAATGATGAAGTCTTGCTGGAAAAATGGATCACCTCGCCGCGCCATATCGAGGTGCAGGTGTTCGGCGACAGCCACGGCAATGTCGTCCACCTGTTCGAACGCGATTGTTCGCTGCAACGCCGCCACCAGAAAGTGATCGAGGAAGCCCCTGCCCCCGGCATGGACGAGGCGACGCGCGAAGAAATATGCTGCGCAGCAATTCGTGCAGCAAAAGCGGTCGATTATGTCGGCGCGGGCAC
>JAHDBR010000040.1 GCA_020630295.1 Sphingomonadaceae bacterium | reverse complement strand
AGAAAACTATCGGCAAAGACATCTTCCGGTTGCGCGGTACCTTTCAGTACTGCAACCACATCTTGTGCACGCATTTCCAACTTGCTTTGCTCGGCAGCAGCAGCTTCGGTTTCTGCCTGCGCATTGGCAGCAGTCACTGGCGCCAGAGCGGCCAGAATGAGCGGTGTCACTGCGAATAAGCGCTTCATAATTCATCCTCTGATAGTGCGTGCAGCCGTGCTAGGCTGGGCGGCACGATATATTCTCATAAAATGCAACTTTTTGCTAATGCTGGCGAATAGCACAGCACCAGCCCAGACCACAAAGGTAGCCTGAAATGCCCACAGAGAACCTCACTATCCCGACCAACGCCGGATATGATCTGTCTGGGTCATTGGAGCTGCCGACCGGCCTGATCCGCGGTGCTGCGTTATTCGCTCATTGCTTCACCTGCACCAAAGCTAGCAAAGCTGCGGTTGCCGTTTCGCGCGCGCTGGCTGCCGAAGGGATTGCGACGCTGCGTTTCGACTTTACCGGCCTTGGCGGAAGCGGCGGCGAATTTGGAAGGGCGGGGTTTGCAACCGATGTGTCTGATCTGGTGGAAGCCGCAAACTATTTAATTGAGCGGTTTTCTAGTAAGATATTGCTGGTCGGCCATAGTCTGGGCGGGGCAGCTGTACTGGCAGCGGGGGACGATATCGGGATAGACCGAGTTGCCGCCATCGCGACTATCGGTGCGCCGTCAGATGTTCCGCACGCACTTGAACGCATTGACGGTGATCTCGAAGCTATTCGTAAAAATGGCGAAGGTGAAGTCAGCATTGGCGGCCGGCCTTTTGCGCTAAGTAGCGAATTTCTGGACCGTGCCATCAATACAGACCTACTGGCCGAAGTCGGCAAGCTCCGCGTTCCATTGCTATTCCTGCATTCACCTACCGACGCGATTGTCAGCGTTGATCATGCCAGTGCTCTGTTTCAAGCTGCCAAGCATCCGAAAAGCTTTGTCAGCCTGATGGATGCCGACCATCTATTGCTTGCCGAACGTGATGCCAGCTTTGCTGCGAATGTCATTTCCAGCTGGGCGACACGGTATCTGCCTCTCGAACCCGATTGGCCCAAGCCTGAAAACGGCATTGTAGTGCGAACTGGCCATGGCAAATTCGGCACTGAAGTCCACACAGCCAGTCACAGGTTCGTGGCCGATGAACCCACATCCTACGGCGGCGATAATACTGGTCCGACACCGTATGATTTACTGCTTGGCGCGCTGGGTACGTGCACCGCCATGACAATGAAAATGTATGCAGACCGCAAGGGTTTGGCGTTTGAGGGGACAACCATTCAGGTTACGCACGAGCGACATCATGAGGAGGATATGGAGCACGCGGTTGCGGAAGACGGTATGCAAACGCAGGCACTACACAGGTCAATCGAAATTCACGGCGATCTGACCGATCAGGAGCGTGTCAAACTTATCGAAATTGCAGACAAATGTCCGGTCCACAAAACGCTGGAAGGGCATCTGCATATTCACACTAACAGTGCCGATTAAAGGCGCACAGATGCGCTCGCACAATACAGCAGCAATACGAGAAACATCGAAACGCAAGTCGTGATTTTCCAAGCGTGCGACGCCGAAGCCATCCCCCGGTTCCATGTCCAAACCAATATGCCGATGCTTGCAATCACCGAGCCTGCAATCGTGAACATTCCATCTTTGCTATGCAGGGTGAAGAACAGAACGGTCAGCGCAATAATCTGAAAAAGCAACGCACCGGCGAACCAGACAATGGGGACGGGCCGGTAGGTTGCATCGGGGATATGCCAGTCAGGCAAGGCGCTGTCTGGCCGGGAAAGCCGCCGGTCGCCAGCCATCACATCGCCGTTTTCGTCTTCCTGAGGCTCGGGAATTTTAGGCATCAATCAGATCGCGATCCATATCACCGGCATTGTTCTGAATGAAATTGAACCGGTGTTCCGGATTGCGCCCCATCAGTTGATCGACGAGTTCTTTAACCGCCGCGCGTTGTTCGAATTCCGGGGGAAGTGTGATCCGCACCAGAGACCGCGTCTCCGGATTCATGGTTGTTTCGCGCAGCTGTGACGGGTTCATCTCACCCAGTCCTTTAAAGCGGCCTACTTCGACTTTCTTACCTTTGAAAACGGTTTCTTCCAACTCAGCGCGGTGTGCATCATCGCGGGCATAGCGGCTCTCTTTTCCAGCGGTCAGCCGGTAAAGCGGTGGCTGGGCGAGAAACAGGTGCCCCTTGCGGACGATCTCAGACATTTCCTGAAAGAAGAAGGTCATGAGGAGTGTCGCGATATGTGCGCCGTCAACATCCGCATCGGTCATGATGATGATCCGGTCGTAACGCAGATTTTCAGGATCACAGTCCTTACGCGTACCGCAGCCCATCGCGAGAGATAGATCGGCAATTTCCTGGTTGGCTCTGATCTTTTCGGCTGTTGCGGAGGCGACATTCAAGATCTTGCCGCGAATAGGCAAGATTGCTTGAGTTTTGCGATCACGCGCCTGTTTTGCGCTGCCGCCCGCAGAGTCTCCTTCCACGATGAACAATTCGGTTTCCGCGTCAGTCTCGCCGGAGCAATCGGTCAGCTTACCGGGCAGACGTAGCTTTTTCGCATTGGTCGCAGTCTTGCGCTTGATCTCGCGCTCCTGCTTGCGGCGAAGGCGTTCATCCATCCGCTCCATGACTTCACCGAGCAGCGCTTTGCCGCGCTCCATATTGTCAGTCAGGAAGTGATCGAAGTGGTCACGGACGGCATTCTCGACGAGACGTGCAGCTTCAGGTGAAGTCAGCCGATCTTTTGTCTGGCTCTGGAACTGGGGGTCGCGGATAAAGACAGACAGCATCACTTCGCCGCCGGTCATCACATCGTCAGCGGAAATGTCTTTTGCCTTCTTGGTGCCGATCAATTCACCAAAAGCGCGTAAGCCCTTGGTCAGCGCCGCACGCAGTCCTTGCTCATGCGTGCCGCCATCCGGTGTGGGCACGGTATTACAATACCAGCTGGTTGATCCGTCAGAGTAAAGCGGCCAGGCGCAGGCCCATTCCACACGGCCCTGCGACGTTCCGCTATCATCGTCGGGAAATTCTTGTGTGCCGGCAAATGGCTGCGCCGTTACACATTCGCGTGATCCGATTTGCTCGGCCAGATGATCCGCCAAACCGCCGGGAAACTTAAAGACTGCCTCTGCCGGGACATCATCGCTGACAAGGCTCGCGACGCATTTCCAGCGTATTTCTACACCGGCAAAAAGATACGCTTTGGAGCGTGCAAGTTTGAACAAACGGTGCGGTTTGAACTGTCGATCACCGAATATTTCTGTGTCGGGAGTAAAACTGACTGTCGTGCCGCGCCGGTTTGGCGTGGGGCCCAATTTCTCAATCGGGCCTAAAGTCTCGCCCTTGGCAAAGCGCTGGGCATATAGCTGCCGGTCACGGGCAACCTCGACGAGGGTGTCGCTACTCAGCGCATTGACAACGCTAACGCCAACGCCGTGCAGACCGCCGCTGGTCGCGTAAGCCTTGCCGGAAAACTTTCCGCCCGAATGGAGCGTGGACAGAATGACTTCGAGTGTACTCTTGCCCGGGAATTTCGGATGCTCGTCTACAGGAATGCCGCGGCCATTATCCGCGATGGTCAGTCGGTTTCCTTCTTCGAGCGAAACTTCGATGCGGGATGCATGGCCTGCCACGGCTTCATCCATCGCATTGTCGAGAACTTCCGCAGCGAGATGGTGCAGGGCGCGGTCATCGGTGCCGCCAATATACATCCCCGGACGGCGGCGGACAGGCTCCAAACCTTCCAGCACCTCAATCGAGGAGGAATCGTAATCGCCGCTGGAGGCCGGCGTGCCTTCGAAAAGATCGTCTGACATGACCTAGCTATAGGCCCGCATTTTGCTGCATAACAAGCAGCATCTACGCGTTATCGTCAGTCAGCAAACGACTTTGGCGGATCGGACACGATACCAATCGAACCGTTGCGGATCTCGCGCACTTCCATCGCCCGTTCAGCGACACCGCTACGCATGAAGCGGAACGCGCCGTCAGCGCCAAGGAAACCGCCTTTGTCATACATCCGCGATTGCGGGAATTTGCGGCCAAACTTCCAATCCTGCGCGACGCGCAAAGTCAGAAGAACGCTGTCATATCCGAGTGTTGATATGCGGTGCGGCTGAGTGCCAAATCGCTTATTGTAACTATCGGCATACCGTTTGAACCGGCTGTCAGAAACAGCGGAGAACCACGTCCCGCGCAGAGCAGTTGTACGGGTGACGCCAGCCTCTCCGCTAAGCAATTCGGTCCCTAGTAATTGGGCTGTCCCGGTGCCGCGCGGGCGCAGTTCGCCAGCAGCCAGCGCCGCCAAACGCGCACTGTCTGCGATTAGCACGGTATCAAAGCCGCCTTTAGCTTTGAGTCGCTGCGCAGCACTGACGATGGATGTATTTCCGCGGCGATACTTCTCAACCGCGACAACGCGCCCGCCGCTTCGGGAAACAGCGCGCTTCAGTGCGGCTTCCGATGCTGCACCATATTCACCATCAGGGATAATTGCCGCAAATTGACGGGAACCGCGATCATGCGCGTATTGAATAGTCCGCTGGACTGATTGATTAGGAATGTGGCCCATTACGAACACATCAGGTCCGGCAACACTTGCATCGTTAGAATATGAGATAAGCGGAACGTCTGCTGGCCGCGCTTCTGCCAGCACCTGAGAGACATTGCGCGACAGCAATGGACCAAGAATAAGCTTGTTACCATCAGCAATGGCTTGTCGTGCGGCCGCACGTGCATTGCTGGATGTGTCATAGGTCGTGATGCGCAGGTTAGATGCATTAGTGTCCAGCAACGCCATAGTCGCGGCATTGGCGATTGAATTACCGACATTGGAATTATCGCCGGTGAGCGGCACAAGCAAAGCAATCCGGTGACGGGTTTCATCTGTCGGCAGAGCAGTGGCGCTGGGTTCAGGAGTTGGCGCGGACGTTGGGGCTTGCGTCGTGGTCGTCGGCGCTTTGGGTACAACCTGACAGCCAGCAAGCAGCATTGCCGTGCCAGCCACAACAAAACTTCGTCTGTTAAACCCTAAATTGCCCATCTTAATGCGCTTCATCCTTGCGATCCCTCGTATATTTGGTCCACTGACGTTTCGTGACCTTATCCGGCCCTACCGATACGCAACGTCCCGCTCTTGAACCGGGACTCTATATCGCCGCCACGCCAATTGGCAATCTTGGCGATGTAACGCACCGGATAGTTGACGTCTTGAGCCGATGTGACGCTGTAGCGTGCGAGGACACACGCGTAACCGGAAAATTGCTAAAACACCTCGGCCTATCAAAACCTTTGTGGCGCTATAATGACCATAGTGGTGAGGGTGACCGGACCCGGCTGATACAGACAATGCATGACCAGGCGGTTGTGCTGGTCAGCGATGCAGGAACGCCGCTAATCTCGGATCCCGGCTACCGGCTCGTGCAAGATGCGCGCGAAGCAAACGTTACCGTCACGAGCCTGCCCGGTGCTTGCGCGGCGGTGGTAGGCCTCACTTTGTCCGGTCTTCCCAATGACCGTTTCCTGTTTGCCGGCTTCCTGCCGAGCAAGGAGAAAGCGCGGCACGAAGCCTTGCATAAGGATGCCGATGCGGATGCAACGCTGATCTATTACGAAACCGGGCCGCGTCTGGTGAAGTCGCTCAATGCTATTGAGGCCGCGCTGCCCGGCAGAGACGTTTCTGTCGCGCGGGAGCTAACCAAACTTCACGAAGAATGCCGAACGGGTACTGCGGCTGAATTGGCAGATCATTACACCCAATTTCCGCCAAAGGGCGAAATCGTCTTGATGATCGGTCCCGCGCAGACGGTCACGATGACTGAAGCGGACGCAGATGATTTACTGATAGAAGAGCTACGAGATCACAAGGCATCTCAGGCGGCCGCGAAGGTGGCAAAAAGGACAGGGCTGGATCGCAAGGTGCTGTATGCCCGCGCGATGGAGCTTCGGGGGAAATGAAACGGCAGCTTGCCGAAAAGTCCGGCCGTGACGGAGAGCGGCGGGCTGCTATGTGGCTCAGGGTGAAGGGCTGGTCGATCTTGGCGGAGCGGGTCAAAACTCCTCGCGGCGAAATTGATCTCGTTGCAAAACGCGGCGGGTTGGTGGCTTTCATCGAGGTTAAGTGGCGCAAGAAGCAGGCTGATCTCGACCATGCGATCGACGAGCGCCGTTTGCAAAGGGTCGCCGCAGCGACAGAATGCGTTGCCCACGAATATGCGAAGGACGGCGAGGATATTCGCATAGATGTTATCCTTCTTGCGCCCGGCGCGTTCCCTCGCCACATCACAAATGCGTGGCAACCATAAGGTTGCATCAGAGACAGGATAGAAAAATGGCTCTCCGAATAGCGGTCCAGATGGACCCGATGGAATCAATCAACATTGCGGGCGATTCCAGCTTCGCATTGATGCTATCTGCGCAAAATCGCGGCATGGAAGTGTGGCACTATGATGTGCGCACGCTGGCCTATGAAACCAATCAAGGGGCAGGCGGAACGCTGACTGCTTACGCCGCCCCCGTCACCGTGCAGCGCGTAGAGGGTGACCATTTCACGATGGGTGAAAGACGCCGGATCAATCTTGCAACCGATCTTGACGTTATCCTCATGCGTCAGGACCCGCCTTTCGATCTGGGCTATATCAGCGCGGCATTAATGCTTGACCGGTTGAAAGGCCAAACCTTGGTGGTCAATGACCCGCGCGAGGTGGTCAATGCGCCGGAAAAGATGTTCGTGCTGGATTATGCCCGCTTTATGCCGCCAACAATGATTGCGCGCGAACTTGATGATGTGCGGCGGTTTCAGGACACGCATGGAAGTGTCGTAGTAAAACCTTTGCACGGGAATGGTGGCAAGGCGATTTTCAAGATCGGCGATGACCGGATGAATACCTCTGCTCTGTTCGAAATGTTCAACCAGACCTGGCCCGAACCGCATATGATCCAGCCGTTTCTTCCGGAAGTGTCTGAAGGCGATAAGCGGATTGTTCTGATCGACGGGGAGTATGCTGGTGCGATCAACCGTAAGCCCGGCGAAGGGGAGTTTCGCTCCAATCTGGCGCAAGGCGGCTATGCGGAGGCAGCAGAGCTGACGGCGGTCGAGGAAGAAATTTGCGCTATGATGGGGCCGGAACTGAAGAAGCGCGGGCTGGTGTTTGTCGGCATTGATGTGATCGGCGGTAAATGGCTGACGGAGATCAATGTCACCTCGCCAACCGGCATCGTCGCAATTGATGAATTTAACGGGACGGATAGTGCGGGCAAGATCTGGGATGCCATCGAAGCGCGGCTGTAGGATTTATTTCTTCTCTCGCGGGTGCGCATCGCGGTAGGTGTCCAGCATCGTAGCTGCATCAACCTTGGTATAAATTTGTGTAGAACCAAGGCTCGCATGGCCGAGCAGTTCCTGCAGACTTCTCAAATCAGCACCCGCACCAAGCAAATGGGTGGCAAAACTGTGGCGAAGCGCGTGGGGTGTAGCGGTGGCAGGTAGCCCCAAGGCTATGCGCGCGCGCGCCATTGCTTTTTGCACCATGCCGGGGCTCAGCGGACCTCCGCGAACGCCTTTGAAGATGGGCGCGTCTTTCTCAATGGGCCACGGGCATTGGCTGAGGTAATCTTCTATCGCTTCACGAATTAGAGGCAGAATTGGTACAATGCGCTGCTTGTTACCCTTGCCGGTGACCGACATCGTTTCCTCCAATGGCAGGTCAGCTCCGGTGATGCTCAGTGCCTCTGCAATTCGCAGACCTGCTCCATATAAAAGTAGAAGAACCGCGCGATCCCGTGCGCCTACCCAGTCTATCGTCGCATCTGCATCGACCAGATCCGCTATATTGGTCGCATCATCTGGGGTCACCGGACGGGGTAGCCCCTTCTTGATGCGCGGTCCGCGCAGGCGCGGGGCAGACGGTTCCTCCACCCCGGCTTGATCGGCTGCATATTTGATAAATGCCTTGATCGCCGACAATTCTCTTGCCGCCGAGCTGTTACTTAAACCGTCGCTTCTACGCTCTGCTAGATGCGCCCGCAATTGACCGGCATCCAGTTCGGCCAGCGCGGTCCAATTGGCGGATCCCGTTCGCTCAATCAGATGATTGGCAGCCGATAAGTATGCGCGAACCGTATGGGCCGAACGGCGCAAGTTCTTTTCAAGATGTGCCTTCCATTGCTCAAGCAGATCGGCCTTGGTCATCAGGCGCCCACAAGCTCTGTGTGGACCAAATCGCCAAGGATGGCATCGAGGACCGGCATACCCCGTTCAGTCACCCCAATGCGATTTTCTTGCTCCCATGCAAAACCGAGGTTTGTAAGCGTGGTCAAACTGTTCCGGTCCACCAGCTGGGCTGGTAGAAAATCAAACCGCCGTCCCAGCGCCGCCAGATCGACGCCTTCCTTAAGCCGCAGTCCCATCAGCAATGCTTCCGAGGCAGCATCTGATGGGCGCAAGTCGCTTTCATCACGCAGGCCGTTGCCGCTGCGAGTGACAGCTTCCAGCCAGTTTTCCGGCTTCTTGTGCCGCAAAGTCGCTATTCCGCCGCGTCTGCCATGCGCACCAGGACCAATTCCGCAGTAATCCTGATAGCGCCAATAAGTCAGATTATGCTGGCTTTCCTGTCCCTGGCGCGCGTGGTTGCTGACTTCATAGGCAGGCAAGCCCGCATTTGCAGTCATCTCCCGCGTCAGATCAAACAAGTCAGCTGACGGATCATCATCAAGCGGCACAAATTCGCCCCGCCGGACATCTGTCGCAAAGCGCGTATTCGGCTCGATTGTCAGTTGATAAAGCGAAAGATGATCGGTTCCGAAACCAAGTGCCGTCTCCAACTGCGCGTGCCAGTCTTCCTCTGTCTGTTGGGGCAGGGCGTAGATCAGGTCAAAACTGACGCGGCTAAAAGCCTTTTGCGCTACTTCTAGAGCAGCAAGCCCTTCATCGACACCGTGCAGCCGCCCTAAGAACTTTAACGCATGGTCATCCAGCGATTGAAGGCCCAGAGAAACCCGGTTCACTCCAGCGGTTGCGAGATCGCGAAACTTCGACGCTTCCACTGACGAAGGATTCGCCTCCAGCGTAATTTCAATGTCTGGCGCGAATCCCCAAAGCCGCTCAGCATCATTGAGCAAGGCCGCGACCAATTCCGGCGGCATTAGAGAAGGTGTGCCCCCGCCAAAGAAGATCGATTGAAGCGGCTCTCCGCTTGCAAATTTGGCTTCGTATTCCATGTCAGCAATCATCGCAGACTGCCAAGCGGCATGATCGACCGATGAACGGACATGACTGTTGAAGTCGCAATAGGGGCACTTTTTCAGGCAGAAGGGCCAATGGATATAAAGTGCGCGAGCCATGTTGCCTTTCAGCCTTCGTTAACACCGTAAAGTCAAGTTGGCAGTGATGAAAAAACTGACTTTGACATTCGTGCTGGCCGCCGCCGCATTTCTTCCCGCTGGCGCGATTGCGCAGACCCCGGATGCGTTTTCAGCGGAATTGCTGGACTCGCACAATGAAGAACGCGCCAAGATGGACGCGCCAGCCCTTGCCTGGTCACCGCAACTTCAAGCGGAAGCTCAGGAATATGCGGCTGAACTGGCGCGGACCGGCCGTATGGTTCACGCAAGCAACGAACGGCGTAAGGGTGCGGGCGAAAACCTCTGGATGGGCGCAGTGGGGTATTTTTCCGCGCAGGATATGATGAACACATTTCTTGCCGAGAAGAAATATTACAAGCCAGGCATATTCCCTGACGTATCCAATTCGGGCGATTGGAAAGATGTGGGGCATTACACACAGATCATCTGGCAGGGCACCCAAGAGGTCGGCTGCGCTGTTGCCGAGGGAAAGGTGCACGAATTTTTGGTGTGCCGCTATCTTCCCGCCGGCAATATTCTTGGCCGGAAGATGCCCTGATTAGCCGAACTGTTCAGCCACCAGCTTCTTGAATGCGTCGGCGCGGTGACTCATCGCGTGTTTTTCCGCCGGATCAAGCTCTGCAAACGTTTTTTCATAGCCTTCCGGTACGAACACAGGGTCATAGCCAAAGCCCATTTCCCCGCGAGGAGGCCAGGTTAGCGCGCCATTGACACGCCCTTCATAGACAGCGCTCTCACCATCAGGCCATGCAATTGCCAGCACGCAGGAAAACCACGCATCGCGCGGCACATTTGGGCCTTGCCCTGACAGCATTCCTTCGACTTTGCCCATGGCCATATACCAGTCGCGTCCGGCAGAACCTTCGAACCATTGGCGCTCTGCCCAATCGGCAGTGTAAACACCGGGTCGCCCGTCCAGCGCCTGGACAGACAAGCCGCTATCATCGGCCAGCGCGACAATCCCAGAAGCCTCAGCAGAGGCACGCGCTTTGATCAGCGCATTCTCTACAAAGGTGGTGCCGGTTTCAGCCGGTTCGGGAAGTCCGAGGGAGCCGGCTGAAAGGCATTTCAACCCGTGCGGTTCCAGCAAAGCCGAAATTTCTTTCAGCTTTCCCGAATTGTGAGTCGCAATAACTAGCGAGCCGGAACCGAGACGGCGCGTCATTCTATTTCACCGCGTCCAGCTGGGCAGCAAAGATGCCGTCACAACCAATCCGCGCAAGGCGTAGCAGGCGGAGCAAACCTTCTTCGTCATAAGTCGCGCCCTCGGCAGTTGCCTGAACTTCGGCAATCTGTCCGCCGGTGAGCAACACGAAATTGGCATCCGCATCTGCATCGCTATCTTCCGGGTAGTCCAGATCAAGAACCGGCGTGCCCTTGTAAATACCGCAGCTAATTGCCGCAACTTGGGACATAATCGGATCGTGGGTGATATCACCTGACTTCATCAGCGAGTTTACCGCGAGACGAAGCGCAACCCATGCGCCGGAAATGGATGCGGTGCGGGTGCCGCCATCGGCCTGGATTACGTCGCAATCGAGCGTGATCTGGCGCTCGCCAAGTTTCTTCAGATCGACAACTGCCCGCAGGCTGCGGCCAATCAAACGCTGGATTTCCTGTGTCCGTCCGCTTTGTTTACCGCGTGCTGCTTCGCGGCTGCCGCGTGTATGCGTTGCGCGCGGGAGCATGGAATATTCACCAGTCACCCAGCCTTCGCCTTTACCGCGAAGCCATGGCGGTATCCGTTCTTCGACGCTGGCGGTGCACAGTACCCGCGTATCACCAAAGCTGATCAGGCAAGATCCTTCGGCGTGCTTGGTAAAGCCTGTTTCAATTGTAATGGCGCGCATTTCATCAGGCGCACGGCCGGAAGGTCGCATAAATATGTCCTTTATTGGTGTGTTGGCACCGCGTTAGTCGCAAGGGGGTTGAGGCTGCAAGGCCAGTGATTAGATTGTCCCTATGACAAATGTCCCTCTGACAGAATTGACCGAACGCGCGCGGTCCATATTTCAACTCGTGGTTGAGGGATACATTGCTGACGGCCAGCCTGTCGGTTCCAAGGTTCTATCTGCTGATCGCCGCGTCGATCTTTCTCCGGCGTCGATACGGTCAGTGCTGGCCGATCTTGAGCATATGGGGCTGCTTGCTGCTCCGCATACCAGTGCCGGACGAATGCCGACTGAAACCGGTTTGCGTCTGTTCGTGGATGGAATGATGCAAGTGGCGGAGCCGACGCGCGAAGAACGTGCGGCGATTGAGCAGCGATTGCAAGAGCCCGGGCCAATTGAACTTGCGCTTGAGGCGACCAGTTCCTTGCTATCCGATATTTCCGGCGCGGCGGGCATGGTGATGGTGCCTCAGCGGGAGGTTCGGCTGCGCCAACTCAGCTTGGTAGCGTTGTCGCCAACGCAGGCATTGGCGGTTCTTGTCGGACAGGACGGGCAAGTAGAAAACCGCGTTGTCGATCTGCCAGCGGCAGTTGATCCGTCCACGCTTGAACAGGCCTCCAATTACATAACCGCGCATATGGCGGGGAAGACTTTGGTAGAGGCCGCTATGAGTTTGCGTCAGGACATAACATCCGGGAAAAGCGCGTTGGATCAGGCGAGCAAGGATTTGGTAGAGCGCGGCATTGCCATTTGGTCGCACGATACTGCCCAGCGGCCGGTTTTGATCGTGCGCGGTCAGGCGAATCTACTGGATGATGGCGCGGTTCAGGATCTGGAGCGGGTACGGTCTCTGCTTGACGATCTGGAGAACAAGCAATCTCTGGCAAGCCTGCTGGACAATGCGAAGGAAGCAGAATCGGCACGAATCTTTATTGGTTCGGAAAACCGTTTGTTCTCGCTGTCCGGCTCTTCAGTGATCGCGGCGCCTTATCGCGACAGAGAAGGAAAAGTGGTGGGCGTTTTGGGCGTGATTGGTCCTACGCGGTTGAATTACGCGCGGGTCGTCCCCATGGTTGATTTCACAGCTCGATCGCTGGGGAAACTCATCGGGTAGGGCACACATATCCAGTATAGTGGACATTCGAAAATGATTGATAATGAAACACCGGAGCCGACTGGTTCCGAAGATCAGGATAAGGCAGTTGAAGCGGAGCTGAAAGGCGTTCCGGAAGATATGCTGGATGACACTCCGGTTGACGGAGAAGATGACGCAGAAGGCAGTTTGGAAGAAGCGCTGGCCGAGTTGCGCAATGATTTGGAAGCATCCAAACAGGAAACGCTTTATGCCAAAGCGGAAACGCAGAATGTGCGCCGCCGGATGGAAAAGGATGTTGCAGATGCACGCGCCTATGCGGCCACCGGTTTTGCGCGGGATATTCTCTCCGTGTCGGACAATCTTTCGCGCGCTATCGATTCTGTTCCGGCAGAGCTTCGCGAAGACGACAAATTTAAAGGTCTGGTAGCCGGTATCGAAGCGACGCAGCGCGAACTGGACAAAGTGTTCGGGCAGCACGGCATCAGCCGCATAGCATCCATGGGTCTGCCGCTTGACCCGAACCAGCATCAGGCGATGATGGAAGTTCCGTCTGACGAACATGATCCGGGCACGATCGTACAGGAAATGCAGGCCGGATATATGATCCGCGACCGTTTGCTCCGTCCTGCAATGGTTGGCGTGGCGAAGAAGCCGTAAGCCGACACTGCTGAAAGAAAAACGGCCCCTCAGTCAGATGCTGAGGGGCCGTTTTCTATTTGCGGCAGAGCTAAACCTCAGACCGTTTGCGCACGATTTTCATCGCGGTGCTTTTTCAAATATTTCATGAACGGGGTTCCCCCCGTGCCGACATCCGGGTCATTGCCGGAAATCGAACCAGCCTGCTTGTTGATGTAGCTGGCAGCATACTCAAGATGCCGTGTGCGGAAGCGCGCAACTTGTTCGACGCAGGCATTAAAAGCGTCTTTAAGCGGTTGATTGCCAGAGCCCTCAACAAATGGGCGCAGCTTTGATTTTGCAGCCAAATCCTCGATAAATCGCCGGTGCTGGGCAGGGCGGTACTGGTGCAACTCATCAAGAAAACTGCGAAGCGGGTCTTCGCCATGCTTTACTGCAAACAAAGCGTCCATTGCAGGTACAATAGAGCTTTGTGACCCGGTTTGTCCGCGCAATGCCTGAGGCTTGCCGCCGTAGTGATCGACACCTTCATAAATCAATCCGCCATCCAATGCGGGGTTGTTGGCCCAGCCGTGGATGTAGGGTCGGACTCGGTGGAAATAGACATAGGGATCGCACCGTTCGGTCATGCGCTTGAACACATCATAAATACGTTCCCAAGCCAGATCCATTTCCACTAGGAGCCGCTCTGCCTCCGCTTCGTCGCCGTCGTCCGCAACGCCAATCAGCTTGGCTGCATTATCCAGCAGCACGCCAGCTTGCGCCTCAATCGCCACATGGATGGTGACAAACCAGTTTTCGTCGTCACCACCAGCAAAGTTCTGATACATGTAGATGTTGTCGAGAGTAATTGGACCATCCTTGTCCAGACGCGCCCAATTATCCAGTACGTAGCCGGAATATGGCAGGAGAGGTGCTTGATCCAGATAGTCAGCCAGAGCGACCATAGGCCGCGCCAGATTGGCAGGCAGGTGGGCGGGCGGATCGGCCTCGCCCCAAACATATGACTGAACGAGAAAACTGTAATGCACCATCAGGGTGCGGATTTGCGTCTCATCCGCCGTTTTCATCCATTCCGCGAGATCCGGTTCTGGCAACGCGTCGAGCCAGTGACGCACGCGGCCTGTCGTGAGCAAAGCAGAGAGGTTGGCCGCCGCATTGCGAATATCGTCAAATTGCGCGGGCAAGCGCACCTCATCGATTTCATGCGCAGAAAGAAAGCCACGCTCGCGCGACATTGCATAGTCAGATAATTTCATGTGAGTACCTATCGGCCGGGCGCGGGTTTGGCCGCCCGGACAATAAGACACTTGGTATCAACTGAAACTTGTTCGTTCAAGCCTGACGGTGGATAACATGGCCCCCGATACCGTAACGTAAATCGCCTATTGCGCACCGGGAAAATTGACCAGCAAAGCATAAGCTTCTTTGTCCGCGACGCCTGCCACTCTCAAGCCGTTGCGGGTCCAGAATGCGTGCTTCACAATTTCCGCTTGTTGCTCAATGCCATAGCGGTGGAGTGGCCAGCCAGGTTTGAGAGAATAGTGATATGGTGTCCACGGCATTCGGTTAAGGACAAGCCACCAGCTACCTCTTTCCTGCGCCTGCCAGACATGGACCATTTCGTGGATGAAAAGCCCTTGCCGCATCACGCTTTGTTGCGAAAAATCATCGCAATATGCGGTGCCCATCGGGTGGAAATGGATGTGCCCTCTTGGGGCCATCGTCACTGCCCGGGGTTGAAACGGAAACCACTTCTTACGTCGGATCCGAACTTTGGTGTAGTCGATCGCCGTCCCGAACACGGATTGGGCGAGGGCGACTTCGCCCGGCGTAAGCGGCCTTTCGCCGCCCACCGGGCAGAAGTCTTCACCCGAAGTTTGGGTATTAATGCTCAGCGCGCGTCACCTGCCGCAAGAATCTCGGCCGGGAAGCTGTATTTATCGCCGCCGGAAACAATCAGCGTTACCTCTGTCGTCCCGCCCGGTTTTAATTCCGGCGATACGCCCATGGCCATAATGTGAAGATCGCCTGGCTTGAAGATCACTTCGCTGCCTTTCGTAAGCGGAATTGGCAGCGCCTCCATCATTTGGATCTTGAAATCATATTCGCCATATTGGTGCATCACAGCACTTTCGGCGCCTTCCACAGCTACACGGCTTAGCGATAGCGCCCGATCTCCATCATATTTCAGATCAAGATAAACCGATGCGGGATTACCTTCGACAGCGTTGAGTACCATACGGGCGTTTTCAACCGCCATGCCGGGAACGCCATCAGGCGCTTCTACGACTTCTTCCGTGTTGCTGCCGCATGATGCGAGAGAAACTGCTGCCAGCGCTAGTGCCGCGCTCGCCAAAATCCGTTTTGCCACGATAAAATCCCCTTAATCCACCCAAGTATGGTTCAAACAGGGAACTAGCGTTTGCAATCCCTTGTGCCAACCAAAACCGCACCTATATCCCGTTCACAATCGAGCTGCCGAGCGGTTTTGCCGGAAATGGGAAACCCACAGCGCAGCGTCCAACATTGAGCACTAAGTGGGGAAACCATGGCTAAAGTAATCGGTATCGATCTCGGCACCACCAACTCTTGTATCGCTGTGATGGACGGCGGTAAGCCCAAAGTTATTGAAAACGCAGAGGGCGCGCGTACAACTCCGTCAATCGTGGCATTCACGAAAGATAATGAGCGTTTGATCGGTCAACCGGCCAAGCGGCAAGCTGTCACAAACCCGGATAACACGCTGTTTGCGATCAAACGTTTGATTGGCCGCCGGTTCGATGATCCGTTGACGAAGAAAGATATGGATCTTGTTCCATATGAAATCGTCAAGGGTAAGAACGGCGATGCGTGGGTTAAGGCTGGCGACGAAGATTACAGCCCTTCGCAAGTGTCCGCATTTATCCTCCAGAAAATGAAGGAAACCGCGGAAAGCTATCTTGGCGAGACCGTGACCCAAGCGGTCATCACCGTTCCGGCATATTTCAACGATGCACAGCGTCAGGCCACTAAGGACGCCGGCCAGATTGCCGGTCTGGAAGTGCTTCGGATTATTAACGAGCCAACTGCTGCGGCGCTGGCTTATGGTATGGACAAGGATGACGGCAAAACGATTGCTGTCTATGACCTTGGCGGCGGTACATTCGACGTTTCGGTTCTTGAAATCGGTGACGGCGTTTTTGAAGTTAAATCGACCAACGGGGACACGTTCCTTGGCGGCGAAGACTTTGACAATGCAATTGTCGAGCACCTCGCAGCTGCCTTCAACAAGAAGGAAAACATGGATCTGAAGAGCGACAAGCTCGCCCTTCAGCGCCTGAAAGAAGCTGCTGAAAAAGCCAAAATCGAACTCTCCAGTGCGCAGACCACGGAAGTAAACCTGCCGTTTATCACTGCTCGCATGGAAGGCGGCGCGTCTACACCATTGCATTTGGTTGAAACCATCAGCCGCTCTGACCTCGAGAAGATGGTTGGCGATCTGATCAAGCGCACGCTTGAACCGTGTAAGAAAGCTTTGGCTGATGCCGGTGTCGACAAGGGCGGAATTGACGAGGTTATCCTCGTCGGCGGTATGACCCGTATGCCGCGCGTTCGCGAAGTGGTGAAAGATTTCTTCGGCAAAGAACCTCACACTGGTGTAAACCCGGATGAAGTTGTGGCCATGGGCGCTGCCATTCAGGCCGGCGTATTGCAGGGCGACGTTAAAGACGTTCTGCTGCTGGACGTTACTCCTTTATCTCTGGGTATCGAAACACTGGGCGGTGTATTCACGCGGATGATTGACCGGAATACGACTATTCCGACCAAAAAATCGCAAACATATTCAACCGCTGAGGATAACCAGCAGGCCGTGACCATCCGCGTATCTCAGGGTGAGCGGGAAATGGCCGCGGACAACAAGATGCTCGGCCAGTTTGACCTGGTCGGAATTCCTGCCGCTCCACGCGGTGTTCCGCAAATTGAGGTGACATTTGACATTGATGCTAACGGCATCGTCAATGTGTCAGCCAAGGATAAGGGCACTGGTAAAGAACAGCAGATCCGTATTCAGGCATCGGGCGGTTTGAACGAATCCGATATTGAACAGATGGTTCAAGATGCGGAGAAGTTTGCTGACGAAGACAAGAAACGCCGCGAGCAGGCGGAAGCCCGCAATCAGGCAGATAGTCTGGTCCACGCAACCGAGAAACAGTTGGAAGAGCATGGCGAGAAAATCAGCCCTGATCTGAAATCTGAAGTCGAGGCTGCATTGGCTGAGGCCAAAACTGCTCTTGAAGGCGAAGATCTCGATGCGATCAACGCGAAATCTCAGGCGCTAACCGAAGTCGCCATGAAAATGGGGCAGGAAATCTACCAGCAGGAGCAAGCTAACGCGTCTCCTGAGGGCGAGGGCGAAGCCTCGACTGACAGCTCGGGCGAAGATGAGGACGTTGTCGACGCCGAGTTCTCTGAAGTGAATGAAGACGAAAACAAGGGTTAAACCTTTTTGGGAAACTTGAGCGCCACCGCTGCCCACAGGCGCGGTGGCGTATCAGGTTTGGGATGGAAAAATGTCTTCTACGCCGACCGACTTTTATGACCTTCTAGAAGTTCCGCGCGATGCGGACGAGAAAGTCATCAAGTCTGCCTACCGCAAACTGGCGATGAAATTCCATCCGGATCGCAATCCGGGTGATGCTGAGGCCGAAGCCAAATTCAAGGCCGTCGGTGCCGCGTATGAATGTCTGAAAGACCCGCAAAAGCGCGCAGCTTATGACCGTTTCGGACATGCTGCGTTCGAACAAGGCATGGGCGGCGGTGGCGGAGCCCAACAGGGTGACTTCGGCGACATTGGCGACATATTCGAAACTATTTTCGGAAGCGCATTTGGCGGCGGTGCAGGCGGAGGCAGGGCACAGCCGCGCCGGGGCGCTGATTTGCGTTACGATATGCAAATCGACCTCGATGATGCGTTTCACGGCAAGAACACCGAAATTGAAATTGAAGTCTCGCAAAGCTGCGATACGTGTAACGGGTCAGGTTCCGAACCGGGCACTGGCACACGCGGCTGCAACCTTTGTAACGGTTACGGGAAAGTGCGTGCAAAACAGGGCTTCTTCGTGGTTGAAAGACCTTGCCCCAATTGCAACGGCCGCGGTGAAGTCATCGAAAGTCCTTGCACAGATTGCCGCGGTGAAGGCCGTGTCGATAAACCGCAAACTCTGGATGTCGAAATACCGCCTGGCGTAGACACGGGCACGCGCATCCGGTTGTCCGGAAAAGGTGAAGCCGGACCGCGCGGAGCTGCAGCCGGCGACCTCTACATCTTCATCCATGTCAAAGATCACGCGGTTTTCGAGCGTGAGGGGACCACCTTGCTAACCCGTGTGCCAATAAGTTTCACAACGGCTGCGCTTGGCGGGTCGGTAGAAATCCCTGACCTTGGCGGCGATTCCAATGTCGTCGATATTCCAACTGGTATCCAGTCCGGTAAGCAATTGCGCGTGCGCGGCGGCGGAATGCCCGTTTTGCAAGGGCGCGGGCGCGGCGATCTGGTGGTCGAAATTGCGGTGGAAACGCCAACCAAATTGTCAAAAGCACAGCGGGAAATCTTGCAGCAGTTTCGCGACACAGAAACCGGCGATGAATGCCCCGAAAGCCGAGGTTTTTTTGACAAGCTGAAAGACGCTTTTTCAACTTAAAGGTATATCGTGCTTCCATCGCTTTGCATCGTCGATGACTTCCTGGTTGATCCATGGGCGGCACGGCGTGAGGCATTAGGGTTGGGGTACGATCCGGAAAATCAGCGTGGGAATTTTCCGGGACTTAATTCAACTAATGCCCTTCCAACAGATGCGATCGACCAGAGTGTTTCGCGGCTCCTAGGCACGAGGCTGAAAGCGGCAAAGGGCACGGATCATGGCCATTGCCGGCTGACATCAAAGGCGCATAAGGGCCGGAGCGGAGTACATATCGACCCGGCGTTTTATTCGGGTATCCTGTTCCTCTCCCGGCCAGAGGATTGCATCGCCCCCTCGGCAGGAGGCACCGATTTCTTTCGGCATAAGCGGACCGGACTGGAACGGGTGCCGCAGGACGCAGCGCAGATATCGGCGGCAGGTTACGGCGATATTAATGCGCTGGTAGAAGATGTCGTAAATAAAGACACGACATCACCATCAAAATGGGAACGCACGATGCGTGTGCCGATCAGGTTCAATCGGCTGATCCTGTTTTCCCCTTGGCAGTTTCACACCGCCGCCCCGGGGTTTGGCAAGATTTTGGAAGATAGCCGTTTGGTGATGCTTCTATTTTTTGACCGCGCGTAACTTTCGCCACTAATGTAGCGAATATGTGAACAAGCGCGGTTGGCGCTGAGGGGAAGGGATTATCTATGAGAGTTTTGACATTCGTCATTGGCGCCGCAGTAGCGGCCACGGCCACAAACGCGTCTGCACAGCGCAACTTCGATAATGTCGAGATAACGGCAGAAGAAATTGCCCCCGGAATCGCCGTCTTATTCGGTGCTGGAGGCAATATCGGGGTCAGTCATGGCGATGACGGAACCATCCTTGTTGATGACCAATTCGCCCCGCTTACCGGAAAGATTCAGGCTGCAGTTGCTCAGCTTGGTGCCAGCCCTGTCGAATATCTGATTAACACCCATTGGCATGGCGATCACACGGGCGGAAACGAGAATCTGGGTAAGGCTGGTGCGACAATTTTTGCGCATGACAATGTCCGCGTGCGCCTTGCAGAAGGCCGTCCCGAGGGTAATCGTCCTATTGCGCCCGCACCTAAAGAAGCGCTGCCTGTGGTAACCTACGGGCAAGGCGTAACGCTGCATGTCAATGGCGATACGGTAGATGTAATCTTCCTAGGCGGCGGTCATACAGACGGCGACAGCATCGTGCATTGGCGCGAGGACAATGTGGTCCATATGGGCGATCTATATTTCAAGATCCCCGGCTATCCGTTTATCGATGTGCGTTCCGGCGGCAATGTAATCAACGCGATGAATTCGCTCGATCAGGTCATACGCATGACGGATGACGAGACCAAAATTATTCCCGGTCACGGCCCGATGTCTAACAAGGCGGAACTGGTTGCTTATCGCGCAATGATTGGCGAGGCGGTCGACCTTGTTCGCGCATTGAAAGACGGCGGCAGCACTGCGGACGAGGCAGTTGCCGCGAAACCACTGGCCGGTTTTGACCGTGGTGAAGGCTTCATCAGTGCAGATGCCTTTGTGCGGGCGATCTACCAAAGCCTGGAAAGCTAAGCTTAACCCAGCTTTGCCAAAATCTCGTTGCGTATTGTATTGAGCAACTCAGGGTCGGCTGTAAGCCTGTCCTGTTCCTCATCAAGAATAGTCAGGAATGCCTTGCGTTTAAAGCGCTGGCATTCCTGCTCCAGCGCATCGGTGTCCAAGGTTGAACAAATCAGATCGATCATTCGTTCTGCGCCGTGCAGTCTACCCCAAAGATAGTCATTCTCACGATATGCACGGCTGAAAAAAGCACCGAAATTATAGAACTCCGTTCCGCGTAAAGTGTCCTTGGTTCCGCCTTCGCGAATGGATCTCGCATCATCGGGCGAAATCCGGTCAACTTTCACCGGGTCAAACTCTGTCAGACCCTCGTTGCGCATTAACGGAAGCGTCGCGACATCATAGAACGGAAATCCGAGATAGGTGAGTAACATCCGGCGGCGCAAATCTTTGGGCATCTGCTCCAATCCTTCCGCCAGCATTTCTTCCGCGCGCGCGTCCATATCGGTCAACAAACGATGCTGGCCCAGGAACTCGATTACAGAAGCCGGGTCCTGCATGACATTGGCAGCCAAGTCTGCGAACTCAGCCTGCTGATCGATCATGTTCTCCTGAGAGAAATACAGCGCCAGCGTATCATAAATTATCTTGCGGGCAGCCTCCAATGCATCATCGGGTATATCCGGATCAGCTTCCCAATCGCGCGCCAGCCTGCGGGCCAGCAATCGCAAACGTCGGATGCGGAACCCAAGATCGTGTGCGCGGAAAAATGC
>JAHDBR010000039.1:3372-21983 GCA_020630295.1 Sphingomonadaceae bacterium | reverse complement strand
GTGAAGATGTCCTTGTCTCCGCGTCCGCACAGATTGGCCAAGATTATCGCGTCTTCGGGCATTTCTTTTGCCACTTGAGCGACCGCCGCAATAGCGTGGCTGGGCTCCAGTGCGGGGATGATTCCTTCGGTGCGGCAGAGTAGCTGGAAGCCTTCCAACGCCTCGTCATCGGTAACTGACGTATAGTCAACGCGGCCGCTTTCTTTCAGCCATGCGTGTTCGGGGCCGATGCCGGGATAATCGAGGCCCGCGCTGATCGAGTGGCCGTCTGTGATCTGGCCATCTTCATCCTGCAATAAATAGGTTTTGTTGCCGTGCAGCACACCGGGCGCGCCGCCCGTCAGGCTGGCGGCGTGTTTGTCCCCCTCCAGTCCGTGCCCCGCAGCTTCCACGCCGAGCATTTTGACCTCGGTATCATCCAGAAACGGATGGAACAGGCCAAGCGCATTTGATCCGCCGCCAATGCACGCAACCAGCAAATCTGGCAGACGGCCGGTGCGGTCCATCATCTGAACGCGTGCTTCCTTGCCGATCACGCTTTGGAAATCGCGGACCATTTCAGGATAGGGATGCGGCCCGGCAGCGGTCCCGATAATGTAGAACGTGTCATGCACATTGGCGACCCAATCGCGCAGCCCTTCATTCATCGCATCTTTAAGCGTTGCGCCGCCGCTGGTGACGGGGACAACCTCAGCGCCGAGCAATTTCATGCGGAACACGTTGGGCGACTGCCGCTTCACATCCTCTGCACCCATATAGATAACGCAGGGCAGGCCGAAGCGCGCACACACGGTAGCCGTGGCAACGCCGTGCTGTCCGGCGCCGGTTTCCGCGATGATGCGTGTCTTGCCCATACGGATCGCGAGCAGGATTTGCCCGATGCAATTATTGATTTTGTGCGCGCCAGTATGGTTCAGCTCGTCGCGCTTGAACCAGATTTGTGCGCCCCCGACAGCTTCGGTCAGCCGCTCTGCATGATATAGCGGGGAAGGGCGGCCCACGTAATGTTCCAGCAGATCATCAAACTCGGCAGCGAAGGCCGGATCCGCCTGCGCCGCGCGATATTCCCGCTCCAGATCGAGGATCAGCGGCATCAGCGTTTCGGCAACATAACGCCCGCCATAATCGCCGAAATGTCCGCGATCATCAGGCTGGGTACGGAATGAATTTGGTTGGGTGTTCATAGGGGGACCTTAAGCGTTTTGCGCCGCTTCGCAGAAGGCTTTAATCTTGCCAAGGTCTTTCACGCCGGGTGCGCTCTCTACGCCTGACGATGTGTCGACAAGTTCAGCGCCGGTTTGCGCGATTGCATCGGCAACATTTTCCGGGGTCAGCCCGCCGGCGAGTCCCCATGCGATTTTGTGGTCATGCCCGGCCATCAGGCTCCAATCGAAGCTGGTGCCGTTCCCGCCGGGCAACGCCTTGGCCGGAGCATCGAACAGCAAACGGTCAACCTTGCCAATATAGCGATCCGATTTGGCGAGCGTTGGCGCATCTTTCACGCCCAGCGCCTTCCAAATCTCCAGCTTCAACTGATCGCGGACAAGGCCGCACCATTCGGGTGTTTCAGCGCCGTGGAACTGGATGATATCGGGCTTTACCGATTCGATAGCGGCAGCGGTTGCCTCCACCTCTGCATTTACCAGCAGAAGGACCGTCTTGGCTCTGCCGCGTGCGCGTGCGCGCAATTCGGAGGCAATACGTAAGCTGACATGGCGCGGGCTGGGTTCGAAATGGACGAGCCCAACATGGGTCGCACCGGCATCCAGCGCCGCATCCATAGTTTCAGGCGTTGATAGCCCGCAGATTTTGATTGATCGCTGCATAGTTAGAGGCTGCGCTTTATAGCGTTTCTTCGATGTCGCGCGCCGCCTGAACGGGGTCGGCAGCGCGGCTGATCGGGCGTCCTATCACGAGCACGCTGGCACCATCATCGCGGGCCTGACGCGGTGTTACTACGCGCTTCTGATCGCCCACCGCGCTACCCGCAGGGCGCAAACCGGGAACAACGAAAAAGCCGTCTTTCCATTGCTGGTGCGCAGATGCGACTTCCTGACCGGAACAGACAATCCCATCTATGCCCGAATCATGTGCGAGTTCGGTCAGCCGCATCACCTGATCATGCGGAGTGCCGCTGATCCCCGTGCGCTGCAAATCGCGTTCATCCAGACTGGTGAGCATCGTCACGGCGACGACTTTGGTATGTTCACCGGCTGCGGCCTTCGCATCTTCCAGCATAGCCCGTCCGCCGCTGGCGTGGACTGTCACAATGGCCGGTTCCAGCACGTGAATGGCCTGCATCGCGCCTGCCACCGTATTGGGAATGTCATGCAATTTAAGGTCGAGAAAGATCGGCAAACCGATTTGCGCAATTTCATGTACCCCGTGCGAACCATGCGCGCAGAAAAACTCCAGCCCCAGCTTCAGACCGCCAACATGGCCTTTCACCTTGGCAGCCATAGTCTTGGCAGCTTCCAAATTGGGTAAATCCAGCGCGAGGTAAACCGGATTGCTCATGATTTTGGTACAGCCGGAACGGTTGGTAATTCGTTCTCTACCGGATTGGCATTCGTATCAGCCGCTGACGTAGCAGTGGCCGAATTGGTTGCCGGTGTTGTTGTCGCCGCAGTAACGGCAGCTGACTTGGCTGCATTTTCTAATGTTTTGATACGCCGCGTCAGGCGCCATTTTGTCCCCCGATGTACCAGCCATGTGGGGATCATACCCAGCAGGAAGGATACAATCACCAATGCAGGGACTTTGGTTTCAATCAGCAAATTGGTCCAGATGGTGACTTCAACGGGCTTCCAATTGAAGAATGAAAAGGCCAGCAGCCCTACAAACAGCAAGACCCAAAGAATGGTGCGGACGACCTGCATTGCGTTACTCCGTTAGTTTTGCCGGGATGCTAGGCGGATTGGCGTGTGAAGTGAAGGGCAGTCGGTGCTGCCGCTACTTTCCGCTAATTATGCAATCCGCTTTAGCCGAAGACACGGGCAAAAATGTGATCGACTTCCTTGAAGTGGTATTCAAGATCGAACTTCGCCTCGATTTCCTCGTTGGAAAGCGCCGCGGTGACTTCTTCGTCGCCCTTGAGCAGATCGAGCAAGCCCAGAGCGCCGTCCGATTCCCAGACTTTCATGGCGTTGCGCTGGACCAGCCGGTACGCATCTTCGCGGCTGACACCGGCTTGGGTAAGCGCCAGCAGGACCCGCTGCGAATGAATTAGCCCGCCCATGCGGTCCATATTCTTCTGCATCCGCTCAGGATAGATCAGCAGCTTATCGATCACGCCGGTCAGGCGCGCCAATGCGAAGTCCAATGTAATTGTAGCATCGGGACCGATGAAGCGTTCGACCGATGAATGGGAAATATCACGCTCATGCCACAGAGCGACATTTTCAAGCGCGGGCATCGCATAGCCGCGGATCATGCGCGCTTGGCCGGTCAGATTCTCTGTCAGGATCGGGTTGCGCTTATGCGGCATCGCGCTGGAGCCCTTCTGGCCGGGCGAGAAGTACTCTTCTGCTTCGAGAACCTCTGTGCGCTGCAAGTGACGCACTTCTACGGCAACGCGTTCGATGGATCCGGCAATTACTGCCAAGGTGGAGAAGAACATCGCATGGCGGTCACGCGGGATCACCTGCGTTGAAATGGGCTCTATTTCCAGCCCAAGCTTTTCAGCTACATGCGCCTCTACGCTGGGGTCGATATTGGCGAAGGTGCCAACCGCGCCGGAAATTGCACAAGTGGCGATTTCTTCACGTGCCGCGATCAGGCGTTTTTTGCAGCGGTCAAATTCGGCATAGGCCTGCGCCAGCTTCAGGCCGAAGGTAACCGGCTCTGCATGGATGCCGTGGCTGCGGCCAATTGTGGGGGTGTATTTATGTTCTTCTGCGCGGCGTTTAATCGCGGCCAGCAGACCATCCAAATCCGCCAGAAGGATATCGGCAGAGCGCGCCAATTGTACCGCAAGCGTGGTGTCGAGCACGTCTGAACTGGTCATGCCCTGATGCATGAAGCGGGCTTCGTCACCAACCTGCTCGGCAACCCATGTTAGAAATGCGATCACATCATGTTTCGTGACAGCCTCAATGGCATCAATGGCGGGGACATCAATCTCCGGCTCGGTCGCCCACCAGTCCCACAATGCCTTGGCCGCGCTTTTGGGAACGACGCCCAACTCGCCCAGTTTTTCCGTCGCATGAGCTTCGATTTCGAACCAGATACGGAACCGCGCCTCCGGCTCCCAGATAGCGGACATTGCAGGGCGGGCATAACGGGGGACCATGATCGACTCCGGATTGATCAATTGCAGGTAATGTTCCGGTGGCGGCTAAGGGGCCGGACCATGCTTGGCAAGACCGGCGATGCCGATATCCAGTGAAAGCGGCTAAATCAGCCCTTTTGCGCGGAGCGAGACGTGGCCCTCGCGGCCGATAATGATGTGATCGTGCACGGTAATGCCTAACAGACGTCCGGCTTCTGCAATCCGGTTGGTAATCTGAATGTCCGCGCGGCTGGGTTCCGGATTGCCGCTGGGATGGTTGTGGACGAGAATGAGCGCGGTCGATCCAAGGTCAAGCCCGCGGCGAATGACTTCGCGGGGGTGGATTGATGCCTCGTCAATCGAACCGTCGCCTACATGGTGATCCTGTATCAGCCTGTTCTGGGCATTGAGATAGAGCACGCGGACCCGCTCGACCGTCAGGTGCGCCATGTCGATCGTAAGATAATCCAGCAACGCCTGCCAGCTGCCAAGAACCGGCTTTTGCGAAACTTCGCTGCGCGCCATGCGCCTTGCGGCCAAGGCAACGCTTTTCAGCGCGGCTGCGCTGGTTTCTCCGATACCGCTTATTTCCTGTAAAGCACCCGGTTCTGCATTGAGTACACCGGCGAGCGAACCGAACCGGGCAATTAATGCCTTGGCAGCGGGCTTTGTGTCACCTTGTTTGATTGCAGCAAACAGAAGGTACTCCAGCACTTCATAGTCCGCCATCGCTTCTGCGCCGCCTTCCAGCAAACGCGATCGTAGCCGCGCGCGATGACCGGCGGCATCAGATTTTTGCGAGCTTCCGCCTTTTTCCGGCACGTAACTTCCTGCAATGACTATGAACCTGCATTGCCTTTGACGCGACTAACGCGCAAGTAGGAACCGATGTCTCCATCAACCGAATCCGAAGACAGTGAGCGCGCGGGGCAGCCCGAAGCCAAATCGCCTTCGTGGTGGAAGCGTATCGCGGTGGGCGCGCTTGTCGTGCTGCTTGGGGTGGTCGTCTATACATGGATGGTGCGCGAACAAATCGCGCGTGACCTGATTTCGGAGCAGCTTGAAGAATACGGCATTCCGGCGACCTATGTGGTGGCCGGTATTTCGCCCGACCGGCAGATACTGACAGACATTGTCATTGGCGATCCCGAACGCCCCGATTTGACGATTGAGCGTGCCGAGGTGCTGCTATCATACGGCTTTGGCAGTGCGGAGATTGGCCGGATCAAGCTGATCAAGCCGCGGCTTTTTGGAAGTTACACGGATGGCCAGTTGAGCTTTGGCGTTCTCGACCGCGTGCTTTTCGCCGAATCAGATGACCCTGCCGGACTGCCTGATTGGGACATCAGTCTGGATGACGGGCGCGGGCGGCTGGATACGGATTTCGGTCCTGTAGGCATCAAGATTGAAGGGCAGGGCCGGATAAATGATGGCTTCGCCGGAATTGTCGCCGCGATTGCGCCGACTGCGAGTGCAGGAGGTTGTTCGGTTGAAAAAGCCACACTTTATGGCGCGATAACGACCTCGGACGGGGAGATAAGCCTATCGGGACCCACGCGTGCCGCCGCCGTCGATTGCGAGACTAGCGATTTCGCTGCGGATGACTTGAATGCAGAGATAGAGCTCACTCTGGACAAGGATTTCGCCGGACTGGATGCGGATGCGGTGCTCCAAACCGGCGCGATTGCGATGGCAGGTAGCGGCGCCAATTCGCTTTCGGGTCCGGTGAAGCTGTCTTTCAGAGGGGGGCGCTTCGATTCCGATTATGATCTGGTCGCGGCAGGATTAAATAGCGGCGCATTGGGTCTCGCCGAATTGACCGTCGGCGGCTCTCTGAGATCGAGCGACTTGTTTGAAAATGTGCAAATCGAAGCGGCTCTGGCCGGAGCCAATGTCCGGACAGGGGCCGACTTTGCTGCGATCACGGCCGATCTTCGTGAGGGTACGCAGGGTACTTTGGCTGATCCATTGCTGGCAAAAATGGCAGCCGCGCTTGATCGCAAATTACCCGGGGCCAGTTTTGACGCGGCGATTACGGGCAGGATGAACGGCAATGCGCTTTCCATTGTGATCCCGCAGGCCGACGTGAAAGACGGTGCAGGCGATAATTTGGCTACGGTCACGCGGTTTCTATATCGTAAGAACGGATCGTCGCCTGCGCGGCTGTCCGGGAATTTTAGGGCTGGGGGAGCCAATCTTCCATCGCTAGTCGGCCGGATGGAACAGAGCGGCAATGGCCAATCGGTTTTCCGCCTTCAGATGGCCAAATATTCTGCAGGTGAAAGCAGCCTCCAGATTCCTGAACTGTTAGTGACCCAGTCGCCCGCTGGAGCGTTCGGCTTTGCCGGATCTGCCAAGGCGACGGGACAGCTTCCGGGCGGTTTCGCTCGCAATTTGTCCGTGCCGATTAATGGCAGTTACAGCCCGTCCGGCGATCTCGTTCTCTGGCGCAGTTGCACCACTATGGCGTTTGAAAGCCTCGCTCTTGCCAATCTTGAATTGTCGGGCCAGCGCGTGACCCTGTGCCCGGCGCGGGGCGGCGCGATTGTGCGATATGGCTCCACCGGCCTGGATGTTGCCGCTGGTGCGGCCGCACTGAATGTTCGCGGAACCATGGCGGGCACACCGATTGCGATTGATAGCGGTCCGGTCGGCTTTGCTTATCCCGGCACCGCGACAGCGCGGCAGTTGAAAATTACGCTAGGCCCTGCAGCGGAGGCAAACTCGTTCGCCATTTCCGATTTGCAAGCCAATTTGGGTGAAGGAATTACAGGTTCCTTTTCCGGGGCGGACATCCGGCTTTTTGCTGTCCCGCTTAATTTGAACGGCAGCGCTGGCGAATGGTCGTATGAAGACGGGATATTCCGCATAGGTAGCGCAGAATTTACGTTGGAAGACCGTGCGGAGGAGCCGCGTTTCAACCCTATGGCGGCGCGTGATGCTACGTTAGTGCTTGAAGATAATGTTATTTCTGCCAATGCTTTATTGCGCAATCCTGCCAGTGACCGTGCGATTAGCGGCGTTGCTATCCAGCATAATCTTTCCAGCGGGACCGGCTTTGCCGATTTGAATGTCGAGCGGTTGGAGTTTGATGAAAATCTTCAACCTGATGAGCTGACCCGGCTAGCCCTGGGTGTCGTCGCTAACGCTAAAGGCATTGTGACCGGATCTGGCCGTATCGACTGGAATCCCGAGGCTGTCACGAGTTCAGGCGCGTTTTCTTCCGATGCTCTGGATTTTGCGGCGGCATTTGGTCCGGTTGTGGGCGCATCGGGTACCGTGGAATTCGTTGACCTGCTCAATTTGACAACTGCACCGGATCAATCGGTCAGGGTCGCATCGGTCAATCCGGGTATCGAGGTGAATGACGGGGTCATTGGCTTTAGCCTGACTGACGGGCAGTTTTTGGGAGTGACTGGCGGCACATGGCCGTTCATGGGGGGAACATTAACGCTAAGGCCCTTGGACCTCAATTTGGGTGTAGAAGAGCGTCGGCGTTATGTCCTCGAAGTCGATGCCTTGGAGGCCGCGCTTTTTGTAGAGAATTTAGAGCTGGGCAATCTAGCTGCAACCGGTACGTTTGACGGAGAATTGCCGCTTGTGTTTGACGAAAAAGGCTTTGGTCAAATTCAGGGCGGCTTGCTCGTCTCGCGGGCACCCGGCGGGAATATCTCTTATGTCGGTGAACTGACTTACGAAGATTTGTCGCCCATGGCCAATTACGCATTCAACACCTTGCGCAGCCTAGATTACGAGCGAATGCAGATTGCTATGGACGGCCCATTGACCGGCGAAATTCTGACCAAGATCAGATTTGACGGCGTCGGGCAGGGTGAAGGAACGAAACAAAACTTCATCACGCGGCAAATAGCCAATCTTCCGATACGGTTTAACGTCAACATCCGGGCGCCGTTCTATAAGTTGGTGACAACCCTGAAATCGATTTACGATCCATCCACGGTGCGCGATCCGCGCGAGGTAGGGTTATTGAGCGATGACGGAACCCGTTTTGTCCCCTCTGTGCCAGAAACGCCCTCTGCGCCGGAATTGCCGCCCACCCAAATTGCACCCGAAGCTGATCTTGTTCGGCCCGGTGAACCGTCTATTCAGACTTTATACAGCGAGGAAAAGCCATGAAGGGTATCGAAATGACCTCCCGCAGTGCGCCTGCAATCTATCCGGCAATGCCGGACAACAGGCAAAGTAGAGGGCGGACCTGCCTGAGAGCAGGTATATTGATGGCGGCGACGTCGCTTTTGGCCGGGTGCATTAACGTAAATGCACCAACCGAGCCGATTGTGATCGAACTGAACATCAATATTCGGCAAGAAGTGATTTACAGACTGGCGGAAGATGTCCGCGAAAATATTGAAGAGAACGCTGATATTTTTTGATAAAGCGTTCTGGCTTAGGAGGCCGTAATGGCTAGGTTGAACATGAAGAAGACTGTTTTTGCACTCTCTGCGGCTGCTATGGCCGTCACCGGTCTGGCGGGCACTGCATATGCGCAGCGCGATCCTGCCTATGCAGCGGCGCGTGCGTCTGGTGCTGTGGGCGAGAAAATGGACGGCTTTCTTGGCGTGGTTGGTTCGGGCTCTGCTGCTACGCAAGCGATTGTCAAAGACATTAATATTAAACGCCGGGCCAATTATGCGCAGCGTGCATCCAGTCAGAATGCCACGCTCGAAGAATATGCCTTCACCCAAGGTTGTATTCTGATTGCGCGTACGACTGCCGGAGAAAAGTATCAGGCTCCCGATGGTACATGGCAGACGCGCACCAGTGCAGCGCCGCAACGGGATTCGCGCTGCCCCTGATTCACCTTCTCTGGAAGGCAAAATTCGGCCCCTGACGGAGCGGCATTGTGCCGGCTTCCTCAGGGGCCATATTTTTTCGCTGATTATTTCGCAGTCGCACAACGCTCGCAGTTGACTTGCAAAGACCCCCCGCCTAAGGGGGCCTCGCCCTCGGCGGGCAGCTCGTTTGCCTGTGTCGCGTAGCCTTATTTCAGGAGCAAGACATGAGCGATGAAAAGCCCGCACGGGAACCTATTGCTGAGGATGCGCGGATTGATGCGCTCGAAGCGCGGCTGAAGGCCGCGAAAGAGCGTGAAAGCGAGCGCAACCGGTCGCAAGTTTCGGGAACTGATGCGAATTATCGCAGCGGCAACCGGGTACTAGCGGACCTTCTTGGCGGTATTCTCGGCGGATTGATAATTGGCGGAACGATTGACTATTTCGCCGGATCATCGCCCTGGGGTCTGTTGGTGGGATTGTTCCTCGGGATAATCGTTGCTTTCAGGAACATTTTTCGAATGGCGAACACGCAATCGGATGAACCGCCAGCAGGCGATTAATCCGGGCGCGATTGTTCTTTAGGCGTAGGGACGTATCAGACGTGGCAGCCGAGAATGGCAAAGTCGATCCGATGCACCAGTTTCACATTGAACCCTTGATGGGTTCGGGTGGCTGGGAGCTGGCAGGATTCAACATCGCCTTTACAAATAGTGCTTTGTGGATGGCGATCACCACCGTTGTGCTGACATTGTTTGTCGCGGGCGGAATGAAGCGTGAGCTGGTGCCTGGCCGCTGGCAGATGATGGTCGAAACCTTTACCGGCTTTATCGACGATATGCTTGAGGCGAATATCGGCAAGGAAGGGCGCAAATATGTGCCTTACATCTTCTCGCTATTCATGTTCATTCTGTTTGCGAACCTGTTGGGCCTGCTGCCGCTGGGCGTAGTGGGGCTTCACCCGTTCACCTTTACCAGCCACTTCACCGTCACAGGCGTTCTTGCGATTATCAGTTTCGCGATTGTGCTGATTGTCGGCTTCTGGAAGCACGGCATCAAGTTTTTCACCCTGTTTGTTCCGCATGGCACGCCCTTGCCCATGATCCCGGTCATTTTCCCGATCGAGCTGATCTCGTTCCTGGTGCGTCCGTTCAGCCTCGCGCTGCGTCTGTTCGTTGCGATGATGGCGGGTCACGTTCTTTTGAAAGTTCTGTCGAGCTTCGTGATCGACGGTACAAACGCTGGGCCCCAATTTGCCGCACTGGTTGGTGTACCCAGCTTCCTGCTGATGATCGGCATCAGTGCTTTGGAAATCCTGGTCGCGGGCATTCAGGCATATGTTTTCGCTCTGCTAACGTCACTGTACATCAATGACGCAGAGCATCTTCACTAAGTTTCTCATTAAACACACAAGATTTTTCTAAGGAGTAATTACAATGGACGCAGAAGCAGCAAAGCTCGTTGGTGCGGGTCTCGCAGCTATCGGTGCCGGCATGGCCGCCATCGGTGTGGGTAACGTATTCGGTTCGTTCCTTGAGAGCGCACTTCGTAACCCTGGCGCAGCAGACGGCCAGCAAGGCCGCCTGTTCATCGGCTTCGCCGCAGCTGAGCTTCTCGGCCTGCTGGCATTCGTCGTTGCGATGATTTTGATCTTCGTCGCCTAATATATCTCGCAGGCGGTCCGGCCAATTATGGCAGGACCGCCTGGGGTTATTCCTTCGCTATTTAGCGTTTCGGTCGATTTTCGGGATTTAATCCTATGCCTCAGATAGCTCAGATCATGGAAACCTATTCCAGCCAGATTTTCTGGTTGCTGGTTACCTTTGGGTTTGTCTTTTTCGTTGTGGGCCGCGGTATGGTGCCGCGGGTCATGGATACCGTGTCACAGCGCGACAACCAGATTTCATCCGATCTGGCTGCCGCAGAAGCTGCACGTGCCCAAGCTGATGATGAAGAAGAAGCATGGCGTAAACGCGAGAATGAAAACCGTGCTGCGGCGCAGGGATTGATTGCTAAGGCGAAGGCTGATGCTGCCGCTAAGAGCGAGAAGAAACTGGCTGCCGCGCAGAAACGTATTGATGCGAAGCTGGATAAGGCAGAGCTCGAAATCGCCGAAGCCCGGACCGCTGCCCTGACCGAAGTCGAAAGCGTCGCTGCCGAAGCGGCCCAAGACATTGTTCAGCAGCTTGCCGGCGTGAAAGTTACCGCCGCAAGCGCCAAGTCAGCCGTTAAGAAAGCGATGACCCATGCTTAATTCGCTGATGATACTTTCCGCAGGTGTGGGTGCTCCGGTCGATCCGGGCGGTCCTGAGCTGTGGGGGCTAGAGCCATACCAAATCGTGTCGGTTGCGATGTTGGTACTGATCCTGATCATGGTCTGGAAAAAGGTCCCCGGTTTGATCACTGGCGGACTGGACAACAAAATTGCGGCCATTCGCCAGCAATTGGATGAGGCGAAGACTCTGCGCGCGGAAGCTGAGGCTTTGCGGAACGAATATTCGGCCAAAATTGCTGGCGCTGAAAAAGATGCTGAAGCAATGCTGGAAAATGCCCAGAAAGAAGCTGATGCGATTTTGGTGAAAGCCGAAGAAGACAGCGCAGCTATGGTCGATCGCCGCAAGAAAATGGCAGAAGACAAAATCGCTGCTGCAGAGCGCGATGCTGTTGACGATGTCCGCAACCGTGCGGCGACCGCCGCGACATCTGCCGCTCATGAGTTGATCGGCAAGAAGCACACCGCAGCTGCGGATGCTTCATTGGCGGATAAGGTGATCTCCGGAATCTGATCCGGCACACCATCTAATCTCGCAAAAGGGCGGTCCTGCGGGGCCGCCTTTTCCGTATCAGTCGCCGAGTTCAGAGTCGCCAGGTATCAGGATAACTTTGCCAACCAGTTCCCGGTCATCCATCGCGGCAAAGGCGCTGCGCCATTCTGACAAGGGTACGATGCGGTCGATTGCGGGCCGGATGGTGCCAGCACTGGCCATGCGTGATACCTCTGCCGCAATACGTGCGCCGCGATCAGGGAAGCGCCGCGCATATTCTCCTGCCCGGACACCGACGACCGAGAAGCCTTTTATCAGCGGTATGTTGGTCGCAATATCGGCAATCCGCCCGCCGGCGAAACCCACGACCAAAAGTTTGCCGCCAAACGCGACGCAGCGTGTGCTTTCATCGAAGACATCGCCGCCTACCGGGTCGCAAACCAGATCGCATAGTTCACCGCCGGTGATTTCCGTCACTTGTTCTCTGAAGCGTCCGTTACTCTCGATTACCGCGTCGGGCGCGTAGAGCGCATTGATACGGTCAATTTTGTCGGCCGAGCCTGTTGCGGCAATTATCTTCGCACCCAGCGTCTTGGCTAAATCAACCGCCGCCAGCGCCACTCCGCCGCTGGCGCCGTGGACAAGCACCCATTGTCCAGGCTGCAGCCCGCCTAGCTCGACCAGTGCGGTATAGGCTGTGGTGTATGCAGCCCCCAGAGCAGCCGCTTGAGGATAGTCCAGTCCCTCCGGTGCAAGGCGCAGGTTTCGGGCAGGGACGCAGGCATATTCAGCCATCGCACCGGTTTTTGCGCCGCCCATGACACGGTCGCCCGCTTTGAACCCGCTTTCGCTGTCTGCATCAATGACTTCGCCCGCCAGCTCCATCCCGCTGGTGAAGGGCGGTTCGGGTTTGAACTGGTATTTGCCGCGCGTCATCAGCAAGTCGGGAAAGTTGAGCGATGCGGCGTGAACCCGTACCAGAACCTGGCCGGATTGCCGCTCGGGTATGACTGTCTCGACCAATTGGCAGCCGGACAGATCATCGCTGAGCGAGGTGACCTGCAATGCCTGCATTAACGGCACATCTGACGTAGCAGGTTCAGAAATTGTCCTTACCCGCGCGCAATGCAGCAAAGGTTTCATGCGGAGCGTCACCGCCCCATTTGGCGGCAAGAGCTGCTTCATCGGCTCTCAGGAACGGATTTGTCTGAAGCTCGCGGCGAAGCTGGGTGGGAACGGTCGGTTCGTTCCGGGCGCGCTTATCTTCGATCTCTGCTGCATATTGCGCGAGTGCGCCGTTATCCGGGTCTGCATGAACCGCGAATTTGGCATTGGCCTGCGTATATTCATGCGCGCAATAGAGCATCGTTTCGGGAGGCAGTGCCTTGATACGCTGAAGGCTGGACCAGAACTGGTCTGCTGTGCCCTCAAACATACGTCCGCAACCAAGTGCGAACACTGCATCTCCCACGAATGCAATATCCTGCTGTGCAACATGGATTGCGATATGGCCGTTTGTGTGTCCGCCCACATCAATCACATCGCCGGTGAACGCTCCGAGTGAGACTGTATCACCGTGTTTGATCACGACATCCGGCTTGGCAATCCGCTCGACTTCAGCAGGGCCATAAACAGTGCAGCCGGTGGCCGCTTTGATGGCATCATTTCCGCCCGCATGATCGGGATGCCAATGTGTGTTCCAGATGTGGGTGATCTTCCACCCTTTGGCCTCTGCCTGTTTTAAATACTCTTCTGCATCAGGTGTGTCGATGCAGGCGGTTTCGCCGCTCTCCGGATCATGGACGAGAAAGCCGTAATTATCGGACAGGCACGGGAACTGGTGAATCTGTAGCATGGCAGCATTCTATGCTGCTTGCGGCCTGTAGGGAAGGGCGGGCGTGGGCATTACGAAAAAGCCCGCCCACTCTTGCGAGGGGGCGGGCCTTTCTTTGCGTAAGGTTGGAAGACTTAGTCTTCTTTGCCTTTCAGCGCTTCGCCGAGAATGTCGCCGAGCGAAGCACCCGAGTCGGACGAACCGAACTGCTGTACTGCTTCTTTCTCTTCGGCGATCTGGCGTGCTTTGATCGAGAAGTTTGGCTTCTTCGAACGGTCGAAACCGGTGACCATTGCGTCCACCTTATTGCCCGCCTGGAAGCGGTCAGGGCGTTGCTCGTCACGGTCACGGCCAAGATCCGAACGCTTGATGAAGCCGGTCGCGCCGTCTTCGCCAGCCTGAACTTCGAGGCCGCCATCGCGAACTTCGAGAACAGTCACGGTGACAACTTCGCCGCGCTTCAGACCGCCACCAGCGGCGCCTTCAGCGGATGGAGCACCCTTTTCAAGCTGCTTCATGCCAAGGCTGATGCGCTCTTTGTCAGTGTCGACATCGAGAACAACGGCTTGCACTTCTTCACCCTTGCGGTGCAGCGCCAGCGCGTCTTCGCCCGAAATGCCCCATGCGATGTCGGACATATGAACCATGCCGTCCACATCGCCGTCGAGGCCGATGAACAGACCGAATTCGGTTGCGTTCTTGACTTCGCCGGTAACGGTTGTGCCCACAGGGTTCTTCTCTGCGAAGTCTTCCCAAGGGTTGCCTTGAGCTTGCTTGAGACCAAGCGAAATACGGCGTTTTTCGGAGTCGACTTCCAGAACGATCACATCGACTTCTTGCGAAGTGGAAACGATCTTGCCCGGGTGTACGTTTTTCTTCGTCCAGCTCATTTCGGAAACGTGGACGAGGCCTTCAATACCGGCTTCCAGTTCAACAAATGCACCATATTCGGTGATGTTGGTGACTGTACCGGACAGCTTCGCGCCAACCGGATATTTCGCGCCAACGCCATCCCATGGATCGCTTTCCAGCTGCTTCATACCGAGGCTGATGCGCTGTGTTTCGCCATTGATGCGAACGATTTGAACGGTAACAGTCTGACCGATTTCGATGATCTCGCTCGGGTGGTTGACCCGCTTGTAGCTCATGTCAGTGACGTGCAGCAGACCGTCAATGCCGCCAAGGTCAACGAAGGCACCGTAATCGGTGATGTTCTTGACCACACCGTCGATGACTTGACCTTCGGTCAGCTTGTCGATCAGTTCGCTGCGCTGTTCTGCGCGTGTTTCTTCCAGAATGGAGCGGCGCGATACAACGATGTTGCCGCGGCGGCGATCCATTTTCAGGATTTGGAATGGCTGCGTGATGTCCATCAGCGGCGTGATGTCACGTACCGGGCGGATATCGACTTGCGAACCGGGCAGGAACGCAACGGCGCCGTCGAGGTCGACAGTGAAGCCGCCTTTGACGCGGCCGAAGATGCGGCCGTCTACGCGGGCATTTTCGCCGAATTCGTTTTCAAGCTTGTCCCATGCAGCTTCGCGGCGTGCGCGGTCGCGGCTGAGCATTGCTTCGCCGTCGGCGTTTTCGACGCGGTCGACATATACTTCGACTTCGTCACCAACGGTCAGGCCGTGGTCATCATCGCCGCGGGCGAATTCTTTAAGATCAATGCGGCCTTCGCTTTTCAGGCCTACGTCGACAACGGCTTTACCGTTTTCGATCGCTGTAACAGTGCCTTTAACGACGCGGCCTTCAAAGCCACCGTCTTCTGCACCGCCAAGTTGTTCATTGAGAAGCGCTTCGAAATCCGAGCGCGTAGGATTGGCTGAAGTTGCCATAAGTTAGGGGTTTCCTAATTTCACATTTTGACCGGCCACTGAGTTGTTTCTCAGGGTCTTTTCTCCGCGTTGGCGGGATTGCCATTGCGGGCCAAGAGGGCCGAACTCTCTACCGTGCCGAATGCAGCGATAAAGGTCTGTCACACATTGCTGTATCCCAGACGAGCGCGCGCCTAGGGGAGTGCAGGCAGAAATGCAAGCATTACCGGGGGAGCAGCGCGAGACATGGACCACATGGACCACCCTCCAGAAAGAAAAAAGAAGGGCCGTAATCCTGCCCTGTGTTTCTGCGGATAAAGATCGAAGCGCGGCAGCCATCCGGCCAGTTAAATTGTCCCGGCCCGAGTAGGAAAGCAGTTTTGAAAGATCAGCCGCTGGCAGTAGCTTCGGCAATGGCCGCCAGCGCCGCATTAAATGCTTCTTCGATGCCCAATTCGGATGTGTCGATAATATAGGCATCGGGCGCGGCGATCAGCGGTGCATCCTTGCGGTTGGTGTCTCGCTCGTCCCGGCGGTGCAAATCGGCCTCAATCTCTGACAGGGTAATGGATACACCGCGCTCTTGCATCTCTGCGTAGCGGCGCTGCGCGCGTGCTTCCACACTGGCGGTGATAAACAGTTTCACATCCGCATCAGGTGCGATGACCGTGCCTATATCGCGCCCGTCCAGCACCGCGCCGCCTTCCTGCTGCGCGAAATCGCGCTGCCGGTCGAATAACGCCTTGCGAACATCAGGGTGTACGGAGGCGCGGCTTGCGAGGCTACCGGTGGCTTCGTTACGCAGAACAGGTTCGTCCAGCAGGCTGTCGGGAAAACCCACGGCGGCAAGGGCATCCGCACTACGGTCAGGATCACCGCCATTCAAGAGTGTCTGCCGGCCCACCGCACGGTACAGCAGTCCGGTGTCCAGATGGGGCAAACCGAAATGCGCCGCCAGCTTCTTGGAAATGGTGCCTTTGCCCGATGCGGTTGGTCCGTCTACGGCGATAATCATGGCGCGTCACCCTGTGACTTTTTGCGCGCCATAAATGCCTTGGTCAGCCCCCAGATTGCCACGCTGATCCAGATAGCTTCCAGCACGAGCGAGGGAAGGTTGGTATGCACCAGCAGCGAAATCGCCAGTAAGGTTGCGCCGACCAGGTTGGTGCCGTGCAGGATAAACGGATTGGGTTCGTCCTTCGCGGTCAGATAGGCATAGGCGGATACGATCATAATCATCCCGACAAAGCCTATGGCGGTATAGATATCAAATTCGGGCATTACGATGTCGCTCTTTCCAGCAATTCTTCAAACACCGGAAAGCTGGTGGCGATGGGGCGGGTGTCATCCACTTCGACGCCGCTTTCGCTGGCCAGGCCTGCCACGGCCATGCTCATGGCAATGCGGTGGTCAAGATGCGTAATGACCTTTGTATCGGCAGTGCCGGATAATGGTCTGCCTCCGCTGCCGTTGATGATCAGTCCATCTTCCGCGTCGGTAACCGCAGCACCGGCTGATTTCAGCGCGGCCGCCATAGCTGACAGGCGGTCGCTTTCCTTCACACGCAGCTCTTCAAGCCCGCTGGTAATTGTGCGGCCTTCCGCCAGAGCGGCGGCGACAAACAGAACGGGAAATTCGTCAATCATGCTAGGGGCAATGGCAGGATCGACTTCAATGCCGTGCAGGCGCGAGTGGCGCACGCGGAGATCAGCCACAGGCTCGCCGCCGACTTCGCGCTCATCAACCAGCTCAATATTTCCGCCCATTTGTTGAAGCACGGTAATCAGGCCCGCCCTGGTCTCGTTAAGGCCGACATTTTCAATCGTCAGATCGCTTCCTTCGGTAAGTAGGGCCGCAACGATGAAGAAGGCCGCCGATGATGGATCGCCGGGCACAGTGATATTTTGCGGGGTCAGCTCCACTTCGCCGCGGATACGAATGATCCGCTCCCCTTCGGCAATCTCAACTGTCAGATCAGCGCCGAAGCCTTTGAGCATCCGTTCGGTGTGATCGCGCGTCGGCACAGGTTCGACGACGGTGGTGATCCCCGGCGTATTCAGACCCGCCAGCAGGATCGCGCTTTTCACTTGGGCAGAGGCCACGGGCAGGCGGTATTCGATGGGAATGGCAGGCGCGCTGCCGGTCATCATCAACGGCAAAGTACCGCCGGGGCTGGCTTCAAAACTTGCGCCCATCTGGCCCAGCGGAGTGATAACGCGGCCCATTGGCCGGCCCGACAGGCTGGCATCACCGGTAAATGCTGCGGTGATCCCGTTACTGGCAATCAGCCCCATCAGCAGGCGCGTGGAGGTGCCGCTATTGCCCATGTCTAGTGCGCTTTTGGGTTGGAGCAATCCGCCTACGCCCACACCGTGGACCGACCATTTGCCCTCTGCATGGCGCTCGATCACCGCGCCCATCGCGCGCAAGGCATCTGCAGTGGCCAGGACATCATGCCCTTCCAGCAGGCCTTCGATTTTGGTTTCGCCCACGGCCAGCGCGCCGAACATCAAAGACCGGTGGCTGATTGATTTGTCGCCGGGGACGCGGATTTTCCCGCGAAGCGGCCCCAAGGCCGAAAAACGCTTGGGGGTGGGGCTGTCAGACACGAATATACTTTCAAAATTGAGCGATATGGGCGCGGCTGCTTTGACAGGACCATAACCCTATGGCAAGGCGCGCCCGCACGTGATTCAGGCTACGTATGCGACACTTGCAATCCATGCGGGCCGAACCCAAAAAGCATATAGTAATTTTCGCTCCGGTCCTATTGGCCGGACAGCAATCAAGGAATGACAATGGTTAAGCCAGAATGGGGCACCAAGCGTACTTGCCCGAAATGCGGCACCCGCTTTTATGATTTGACGAAGGAAGATCCCGTCACCTGCATCGAATGCGGTGAAGAATGGACTCCCGAGCCTGTCCTTAAGACCAAGCAGCCTATTCCGTTCGAAGAAGAAGGGAAGAAGAAAGGCGGCGAAGCCGATACCGATCTGGCCGATGATGATGATCTGAGCGATGTCGACGAGGAAGAAAACCGTCCGGATTCGGACGTTGACCTCGGTGATGACAGCGAAGACATGGCTGTATCCAAAGGCAAGGGCGACGACGAAGAGCCTGAGAGCTAAG
>JAHDBR010000039.1:0-3272 GCA_020630295.1 Sphingomonadaceae bacterium | reverse complement strand
TATGGTACGGGGCCTTAGCTCAGCTGGGAGAGCGCAACACTGGCAGTGTTGAGGTCAGCGGTTCGATCCCGCTAGGCTCCACCAATACGCTTTGATTCTGGCCCAGGTCGGGCTGCAAATAGCCGGTTTCTTCGCTTCCGGTGCTCACGTAGCCAAAGCTACGCTGCGCGCCAGTTCTCGAAACCAGCTATTTTCGCTCCAACCTGAACCATCTCAAATCGTATTGGGATAGTTAGATTTAAGTCGTGTTCCGTGATGGAATCCGCACGCTGGCCAACGAGGTTTCGTTCGCCGGCGTTTTTGGCATTTGGCGCTGTGCTTTGGATTTCCGAAAGGCATGGCAGAGGAGAAGTGAGCAATGTTCGACAGTTTGTCAGACCGCCTTGGTGGTGTGTTCGACGGTCTGCGCGGGCGCGGTGCGCTTAAAGAGCAGGACGTTCGCGATGCAATGCGCGAAGTGCGGATTGCTCTGCTCGAAGCCGATGTCGCATTGCCGGTGGTCCGCCGCTTCATCGATGCGGTCACTGAAAAGGCCATTGGCGCCGATGTTCTGAAATCGGTCACGCCGGGCCAGCAAGTTATCAAGATCGTTTCTGACGAGCTGGTCGAAATGCTGGGCGGTGAAGAAACCGTTGGTCTTGATCTGGATGCCAAGCCGCCGGTCGTCATTATGATGGTTGGTCTTCAGGGTTCGGGTAAAACCACTTCGACGGCGAAACTGGCGAAATTCATCCGCGAGAAGCATGGCAAGAAAGCCATGATGGCATCGCTGGATGTTAACCGCCCGGCCGCGCAGGAACAGCTGGCTGTTCTGGGTGAGCAGATTGAAGTCGCCACGCTGCCGATTGTCGAAGGCCAGCAGCCGGTGGATATTGCCCGCCGCGCGCTGGAAGCTGCCAAGTTGCAATCAGCCGATGTGCTGATGCTCGATACGGCGGGACGCCTGCACGTTGATGAAGCATTGATGGCTGAAATGAAGGCTGTCTCCGCAATTTCCGCACCGCAGGAAGTCTTGCTGGTGGTGGATAGCCTGACGGGTCAGGATGCGGTCAACGTTGCGAAAAGCTTTACCGATGAAGTCCCGCTGACGGGTGTAATCCTGACACGGATGGACGGTGATGCGCGCGGCGGTGCGGCGCTGTCCATGCGCCATGTCACCGGCAAGCCGATCAAGTTTGCCGGTACGGGCGAGAAGCTGGACGCGCTGGAGGCATTTCACCCCAAGCGCGTTGCGGACCGCATTCTGGGCATGGGCGATGTCGTGTCGCTGGTGGAAAAAGCCGCCGCGACGATCAATGAAGAAGATGCAGAGGCCATGGCCAAGCGCATGGCGAAGGGTCAGTTTGACCTGAACGACCTGCGCACGCAGCTTCAGCAAATGAACAATATGGGCGGCCTTGGTATGCTGGCCGGTATGATGCCCGGCATGAAAAAGGCGAAGGCCGCGCTCGCGAATAGCGGGATGGATGACAAGGTTCTGGTCCACATGGATGCGATCATTGGCTCCATGACGCCGAAAGAACGCGCCAATCCTGCGCTGCTCAATGCGAAGCGGAAACGCCGGATTGCGGCGGGCGCGGGCAAGGACGTGCAAGATGTGAACAAGCTCTTGAAGATGTACAAAGAGATGTCGCGCGCGATGAAGCAGATCAAGAAAATGGGCGGGCTCAAAGGGCTCGGCGCCATGTTCGGTAAAGGCGGCCTTGACGCAGCCCTGGGATCTGGTGGGCCGGGCCTCGGCGGTCCTGGAGGAATGGGGGGCGGCGGAATGCCACCTGGTCTTCCCGGCCTTGGCGGCCCGAAGAAGAAATAGAATTAATAACTCAACAAATACAGAATATTATACTCGAAAGGTAATCTGAAATGGCAATTTCCCTACGTCTGTCGCGCGGTGGCGCGAAGAAACGTCCTTACTACCGCATCGTGGCTGCTGACAGCCGCAAGCCGCGCGATGGTAAGTATCTGGAGCAGATCGGCACGTATAACCCGCTGCTCGCCAAGGATGACGAAAAGCGCGTTACACTGAACGAAGACCGCGCCAAGTACTGGCTCGGCGTTGGCGCACAGCCTTCTGACCGTGTTGCCCGTTTCCTTGACGCAGCCGGTATCCGCGAGCGTGAAGCACGTAATAACCCGAACAAGGCGAAGCCGGGCGAAAAAGCTACCGAGCGCGCTGAAGAAAAAGCTGAAAAAGCTGCTGCAGCTGAAGAAGCCAAGAAGGAAGCGGAAGCAGAAGCCAAGGCTGAAGCAGAAGCTCCCAAAGAAGAAGCTGCTGATGCAGATTCCACAGAGAATGATGCAACCGGTTCGGTGAAAACCGAAGAAACTGCTGAAGCAGTTGCCGATGCAGCCGAAACTACCGACGGTGATACCGCAGAAGACAAAGCTGCGATTGCTGAAGAAGTCGCTGAAGGCGGCCCGGTAGAAGACGACAAGGCCGAAGGCTAAGTCTTTTGGCACAGGATAAGCCCGTCACGCTCGCCGCAGTCTCAGGCGCGGTTGGGGTGACGGGCGAAGTCCGTCTGAAACTGTTCGGCGAAGGCATTGCCCAGCTGAAACAGTATAAGAGTTTCAACGGCGGAACTCTGAACCTCACCAAAATCCGTGAGGACAATAAAGGCGGCGCAGTCGCGCGCTTTGCCGAAGTGACCGACCGCAATGCAGCAGAGGCGCTGCGCAGCACGGTTCTCACCATCCCGCGCAGTTCGCTGCCCGCACTGGGCGAGGGCGAATATTACCACGCCGATCTGATCGGTTTGGCTGCGGAGTCCGACACCGGAGAGGCGCTGGGAATAGTTAAAGACGTCGCCAATTACGGCGCGACCGATCTGATTGAGATCGAGCGCCCCGGCGGGAAGCTGTTTCTCGTTCCGATGATCGCGGCCGCCGTGCCCGAATGGGATGACAAACGGCTTGTAGTTAGCGCCGATTTCGCCGACACTTAGGCTATGTTGGAAATTATCGGTCCATTGCTGGGCTTCATCATTATTATTGCAGCGACCACGCTAGCAGCCGTGCTGTTGGCGCGATTTTGGTTGCCCGGGCAGACATCAGGGGCGCGTATCGGCATTGCCGCAGCGGGTGGTCCTTCAATTCTGGGACTGGCTGTGGCTGTCATCGCGCTTCTTACCAATGATTTCGGGTTTGAACTTTTAATCGGGTTAGGGGCCATCGTGCTTGTCCCGATGCTGTTTGTTGGCTGGCCCGTTTCCTATTGGGCCACGCGCAAGTTGGACAAACTCACCATGGTTTCTGCCTCGGTGTTTGAATGA
>JAHDBR010000038.1:20054-22082 GCA_020630295.1 Sphingomonadaceae bacterium | reverse complement strand
AATTTCTCGACCGTTTTGCGGGCCACTTCGCCATTGGCGTTCATCTGTGCGATGACTTCGCTCACCTCCACAAAGGCGGCATCTTCGCGCCAGCAATCATAGTCTGTAACCATACCGACAAGTGCGTAGGGCAGCTCCGCCTCGCGGCACAATTTCGCCTCGGGCATGGCGGTCATGCCGATAATATCCGCGCCCCAGCTGCGATACATATGGCTTTCGGCGCGGGTCGAAAATTGCGGCCCTTCCATCGCCAGATAGGTGCCGCTGCGGGTAACTTGTCCGCCCGCCTTCGCCACCGCATCGGCGGCCAGCGTGCTGATACGCGGACAGACAGGTTCGGCCATGCTGACATGGGCAACCATGCCGGTACCGAAGAAGCTGGAGGCGCGCGTTTTGGTGCGGTCGATGAACTGGTCGGCAACCACGAAATGGCCGGGCGGCAATTCTTCCTGCAAACTGCCGACAGAAGATATTGCGAGAATATCCGTGCAGCCCGCACGTTTCAGCGCATCTACATTGGCGCGTGCATTGACCTCGCTCGGCGGGATTTTATGGCCGCGGCCATGGCGCGGCAAAAAGCGCACCTGTATATCACCGATCCGGCCGCACAGGATTTCATCCGATGCCTCTCCGAACGGGCTGTTGACCCTGATCCATTGCGCATCTTCCAGCGCGTCAATTTGGTAGAGGCCGCTGCCTCCGATGATGCCGATTGTCCATGTGCTCATGCCCGCAGCCTAGCCAGACCCGGCGCAAAAATCACCCATATTTGCCCTTTTTCGGGCCGAGATAGCCGAAAAGATATGCGCCGATCTTGCGCATCTGGATTTCCTCCGCGCCTTCGGTAATCCGGTAGCGGCGGTGATGGCGGTAAATATGCTCGAACGGTTTGTGCCGTGAGTAGCCGATGCCCCCATGCACCTGCATCGCCCGGTCAGCCGCCTCGCAAACCAGCCGGTTTGCCCAGTAATTGCACATCGAAACCTTGTCGGAGAGTTGCCGCTCAATCTCCTCATGCGGCAATTGGTCCATCTGCCACGCGGTCTTGTAGATCAGCATACGCAGCATCTCGCATTGGGTGGCCAGTTCTACCAAGGGGAACTGGATCGCCTGATTGCGGGCCAGCTCTTGCCCGAACGGCTTGCGTTCGCGCGCATATCGCACGCTTTCCTCCACGCAGTAACTTGCCGCGCCCAGCGAAGATGCCGCCTGGCGGATGCGGTTCTGATGGACAAAGCTCTGCGCCAAAGAGAGGCCGTTGCCCTCCTTGCCCAATATCACATCATCCGGCACCCAAATATCGGTCAGGCTGAGGCGCGGATGGTCGGTGGGCATATTGAATGTCCACATCCACTCTTCGATCTTCAGACCTTCGGTGGGATTGGGAACAAGGAAACACGTAATCCCGCGCGCATCGCCCGCATCGCCCGATGTGCGGGCAAAGACTGCGCAATGCGTGGCCACGTGCATTCCGGTGATCCACATCTTCTCGCCATTGATCAGCCAGCCATCGACACCGTCACGGGTTTCGCGCACCGCCTTGGTTTCCATATGGGTGGCATCGCTACCATGCTCTGCCTCGGTCAGGCCGAATGCGACGCGGCGCCCTTCTCCTTTGGTTCGGTTGAAGCCGCCGGTGATAAACTCCTGCTTCTGTGCCTCGGTACCGAAATGTTCGAACATGGCGACGAAGGGGAAATTACCGACAATCGAATGTTCGTTTTGAAGGTCATTATGCAGCCCCAGACCCTTGGCCGCGAAATGGTCACGGATAACCGCCATCCACAGGTTCGACCCGTCCTTGCCGCCATATTTCTTCGGTGCAGAAAACCGCCAATGGCCGGCTTCATCAGCGCGGCGTGTCGCCTCTCGCAGCAGTTTCTCCCAATCGTGGTTGGGCAACCCTTCCCGTTCCCAGTCAGTCCGCGCATCCTCGCGGCGATGGTCGAAGAACCGGATATTATCATCCTGCCCCTCAAGCGGTTTGATCTCGGCCTCAATGAAGGCATCGAGTTCATCGAGATAGGC
>JAHDBR010000038.1:0-19954 GCA_020630295.1 Sphingomonadaceae bacterium | reverse complement strand
GGTGCATCCTCTTCCAGAAGCATCAGCAGGTCCAATTCCTGCTCGCTGGTGCGGCGCGAAATTACCACGCGCTCCAGCATCCGGTCCTCGCCGCTGCGCCAGATTGCCGCCATTTTCAAACAGCCCAGCGCCCACCATACGGTGCGGTGGATCAGCCAATAGCGGAAGCGTTTGCGGTCCACTTTGCGTCCGCCATTCGCCTCGTATGCGTCGAAATACGTCTCCAGATCGCCCAGCCCCAGCGCGGGCCGATCATATCGCGCGAACCGCCATACCGCCATGCAACCAAAGGCGAGATCTTCATGATAGTCGCCGAAATGCGCTAGTTCCCAGTCGAGCACGCCGGTGAGCGAGCTGTCCTCGGCAAGCAAATTTCCCATGCGATAATCGCCATGATTGAGCACGGGCTCGATTGGCTCAGGGCAATTATCCTCCATCCATTTCAGGCCGAGCGCGATGATCGGGCGGTCACCTCCGGCCTCTTCAAATTGGCGTTTCAGATCGGCAATCGCTGCGCGGTAGTCCATCACAGGCACTGACGGCGGCACGTCGTCCCGCCCCAGCGAGTGGATCCGCGCCAGATTAGCCGCGCATTCCGATAGCAACCGGTCCGGTTCATCCATTGCGAGTATGTCTTTCGGGTTCGGCGTGCCAGGCAAAGCGCGCATCACAAAGCCGCTGCCGATGCCATCATCCGGTTGCAGTTCCGCGAGCACTTCCGGCGCGGTCACGCCTGCGGCCCGCGCAGCGCGGATCACAGCCGCTTCGACATCGTGGCCAAACGGCCGGTCTTCCATAAATTCGAGGCTGGGCGCGCGGCGCAGAACGAAAGCGTCATCGCCCGACAGAAACCGCCAGCTTTCCATCGTGGCGCCGCCAGTCAATCGCGTGAGACCGGTTGGCGGTCCCATATTCTTGCGCGCCAATAATTTCGCCAAACCGGAAGTCAGATCGGCTTTGGTCAGACTGGGCTTGCTCATGCGGTCAGCTTTGCACTGTCTGTCCCTGCGTTCAAGCGCAACCATTCTGATGATTATGCGTTGGAAATGTGAAACAGATATATGGAGAGCTATTATGAAACTGCCGCACAAAGCGCACGTTGCCATCGTTGATGGAGAGAATTTCATCGTTATGCGCAATGAAGGCCAAATCTTCGAACCGAAGCTGGGCGGGAAAGAAACGCCCGATCTCACAGTCACAAATTTCAGCGCCGGCGTGAAGCATCAGGATGATATGGGGCAGCGCCATGGAAGCACTCAACTGGACGAACTGGCTCATGCGACTGCCGCTGCGGAATGGCTGAACAGCAAATCGGTAAGCGGCGATATTGATGATCTGGTCGTGATTGCGGACCCGAAAACGCTTGGCGAAATGCGGCGCCATTACCACTCGGAACTTGAAAAACGTTTGACCGGTGAAATCGCCAAAACGATGACGAGTGAGCCTAACGACCGGATCGAAAGTGCTATTATTAGCGCCTGACGCAAGGTTTGGTCGCTGCGGCGACACTTTTCATCGCTATATTGCTTGCGCTAAAGAATCTCTGCTCGTTAAGGTTTTGAAAACCATGACAGGGGTAGCTTCGCGTCCATGCTTACAGGACTGACACGATTTTCACGCAAATGTGCGACCGTTTTACCCGCTTTGGCCTTGGGCCTCGGGGTTCCGGGGACTGTACAGGCGCAATCCGGTGATTTGTTCGCCCAGTTTGATAACACGCTGGGCACAGAGAAGCGCGCACCGCAGAGTTTCGATGCAGTCTATGAGACGCGTTTCGAGCAGCAAATTGCGCAGCTTGCCAGCGGCGATCTGGGCCGGATCGGCGTAAGCGCAATTGATCTTTCTACTGGAGAGCGCGTTTCTGTTTTGGGCGATCAGCGCTTTCCCATGGCCAGTACCAGCAAGGTGGCCATCGCCGCCACATTTTTGGCCGGTGTGGATCAAGGCAAATGGAGTCTGACCAGCGAGTATCCATTACTCATCGCGGTTCGCTCCAAGAAATATTCCTCCGCGCGCGCGCCGGTTCGGGAAGGCAATTATATCACTGCCCAGCGCCATTTGGAGCTGATGATCAGCAAAAGCTGTAACAGCTGCACCGACACATTGCTGCGGCTGGTTGGCGGGCCCCGGGCGGTGAACGCCTATATGCGCAATGCGGGGATTAGTGGGTTCAACCTTAGCCGTGACATCGCGACGCTTGTTCGGGATGACGGTGAATATGATCCCGCATCGGTGATTGATACGCGCGACAGCGCTACGCCCAATGCCATGGCGACGCTGCTCGCCAATATTTATCAGGGCAACTTACTAAGCCGGAACAGCCGTAATATTCTGGTTGGGGCCATGCGGCAAACCACGACTGGCAAGAACCGTATGCGGTCTGCGTTGCCAATGTCGGCAACGGTCGCGCATAAAACCGGCACTTTGAGCCGGACCGCGAGCGATATCGGAATTTTCCATACACCGGATGGCCGGGCCATTGCTGTCGCCATCTATGTGACGGGCCAGAGCACATCGCTGTTGGACGAGGCCACGAACAAGCGTGCCGCACGTAAGAAACGCGATCAGCGCATCTCTTCAATTACCAGCGCCCTCTATTACGGTTTCGCCAATCAGGACCGCCGTTATGCCAACGCGCAATATGGGGCTGGCGGGTAACTTCCTTCGGCCAAGCGGGTTAGCGCGCGGCGCTCACGCCCGAACATAAGCTGCAGATACAAGAAGGGCGGCACCTTGCGGTACCGCCCTCTTAATTCGAACTAAGTCCGAAGCTTACTCAGCAGCAGCTTCTTCTTCAGTTTCGCCTTCCATTGCAGCTTCAGCTTCAACAGCAGCTTCTTCAGCAGCGCCTTCAACGGCAGCAGCAGCGTCGCCAGCAGCTTCAGCAGTAGCGTCAGCAGCGCCTTCCATTGCGTCGCCAGCAGCTTCAGCGTTTGCAGAAGCGTCTGCAGCCATTGCGTCAGCAGTTTCGCCAGCTTTGTCAGCAGTTTCCGAGCAAGCAGCCAGAGTCAGAGCAGCGCCAGCAGTTGCGGCAGCAAGAATGATCTTACGCATGTGATAAATTCCTTAAACAGCGAGTAAAAATCGCACGACCCTTAGTGGCCCTGCGCGAAATCTCCCCCCTAGGACAGACTTCGTGCTATCTAAATAAAGGCAGAAATGTGGCAGCGCAAGGGGCATAACGTAAAATATGCCTTATTTTTGCCTTATTTGTGGAAAAAGTGTCGAAAATAAGGCGTTTACCCGGTTGGAAAAACTCTTCTGCAGTTGAGCCGCTCCCACCACTCCGGCCTGCCAAACCGGACTGCCCACAGGCCAAAGCATCGCAAATGCTGACCAAACCGCCATGCGCTGCTAGACGATTCTCTATGGCCGATAAGCAGCATCTCTACCTCGTCGATGGTTCCGCATATATTTTCCGCGCATATCACCGGCTGCCTCCGCTCACCAATCCGGAGGGCACGCCGGTCGGAGCTGTTTATGGCTATACGACCATGTTGTGGAAGCTGGCTGAAGATCTGGACAAGGCGCATGGCCCTACGCATCTCGCCGTCATCCTCGACAAATCGAGCCATTCCTTTCGCAACGATATTTATCCCGAATACAAAGCCAACCGCCCGCCTCCGCCGGAAGATCTGGTGCCGCAATTCCCGCTTATCCGCGATGCTACGCGCGCATTCAGTCTGCCTTGCATTGAGGAGCAAGGCCTGGAGGCGGACGATCTGATCGCCTCTTACGCCCGCGCCGCAGCAGCGCAAAACTGGGATGTGACTATTGTTTCGTCCGATAAAGATCTGATGCAGCTGATCGATGAAGGCAGCGACACGCAGGGCCGCATTGATATGCTGGACACGATGAAGAACCAGCGGATTTCTATTCCCGAAGTGGAAGAGAAATTCGGCGTTGCGCCTGATCTGGTTGGCGATGTGCTGGCTCTTATGGGCGATTCGGTCGACAATATTCCCGGCATTTACGGCGTCGGACCGAAGACCGCTACGAAGCTGATACAAGAACATGGCAGCCTGACTGCCGCGCTGGATTCGGCAGCGGATATGAAGAAGTCGAAACTTAAAGAACGGCTGCTTGAACACCGCGAAGATGCAGAGCTTAGCCGGATATTGGTAACGCTGAAGGAAGACTGCGATCTTCCTATACCGCTTGATGATTTCGCGCTCGATGGTGTGCCGGCGGAACCTTTGGCCGAATTTCTACAGCAGCATGGCTTCACCAGCCTGCTGCGGCGGCTGGATGCGGGATCGGGAAGCCCTGACCGTCCGAACGATCTAGATCCTGCGAAACCTGTAACTGCAGCGGATAGCGGCGATGTGAAAGGCAACCGGCAGGCCGTGCCCGATATGCCCGCAATCGATAGAAGCGCGTATGAATGTGTGCAGGACCGCGCCGCACTCGACCGCTGGATTGCGCGCTGCCAGTCCGCACGGATTGTTGCGGTAGATACAGAAACCAGTGCGCTGGATGCAATGCAGGCTGATCTGGTCGGCATTAGTCTGGCAACCGGCCCGAACGAGGCGTGCTATATCCCGCTAGATCATGGCGGCAGCGATATGTTTACAGAAAAGCCCCAACAAATCGCCCGCGAGGAAGCGCTGGATGCCTTGCGGCCATTATTGCGCGATGATGCCGTTCTGAAAATCGGGCAGAACATCAAATATGATCTGAATGTGCTTGCCCGGTATGATGTTGAGGTCACGCCGGTCGACGACACAATGATAATCAGTTTCGCGCTGGATGCCGGCCGCGGGGAAAGCGGAATTGGCGGCGGCCACGGTATGGACGAGCTTTCCAGTCGTCACCTTGGCCACACACCGATCAGTTTCAAGGATGTCTGCGGGACAGGCAAGAAACAGATTCCGTTCGGTGAGGTCGCGCTTGACCGTGCCACGGAATATGCTGCGGAGGATGCCGATGTCACGTGGCGGCTTCACGCACATATGAAGCCCCGGCTCGCGGTCGAAGGCGGAGCTTCCGTCTATGAGCGCGTCGACAGGCCGCTGGTCCCTGTGGTCGCGCAAATGGAGCGCCACGGTATTAAAGTGGACCGCGCTGGCCTGGCGAAACTGTCAGAAGAATTTGCCGCAGAAATGGGCAAACTTGAAAAACAGATTCACGAAGAGGCAGGGCAGGAATTCACCATTGGCAGCCCGAAACAGCTCGGTGACATCCTGTTTGACAAGCTGGGATATAAGGGCGGGCGCAAGGGCAAGAGCGGCCAATATTCCACGGACCAGACTATCTTGGAAAAACTTTCCGGTCAGGGTGCGACGATAGCCGACAGGGTGCTGGAATGGCGGCAATTATCAAAGCTGAAATCAACCTATACCGATGCGCTTCAGGCAGCGATCAATCCCAAAACTGGCCGCGTACATACCAGCTATTCGCTGGTCGGGGCGCAGACTGGCCGCCTGTCATCGACAGATCCGAACCTGCAGAACATCCCGATCCGCACCGAGATTGGCCGCCAGATCCGCGATGCATTTGTGCCCGAAACCGGCAACGTCCTGCTCGCCGCCGACTATTCGCAGATCGAACTGCGACTGGCGGCACATATGGCAGACGTGCCCTCACTCAAAGAAGCATTCGCAGAGGGTGAGGATATCCACTCCCGTACGGCGCGCGAAATGTACGGCGAGGTCAACCGTGACACCCGCGCTCAAGCCAAAACGATTAACTTTGCGATTCTGTATGGCATATCCCGTTGGGGTCTTGCGGGCCGTCTTGGGGTGGAGGCCGACGAAGCGCAGGCCATGATTGACCGCTATTTCGAACGGTTCCCGGGCATCCAGCGCTATATTGCCGAAACTTTGGAAACAGTTCGCGAGCGCGGTTATTCAGAGACTCTGTTTGGCCGGAAAACGTGGTTCCCGCGGATCAATTCCAAGAACCAGGCAGAACGGCAGGGCAGCGAACGCGCCGCCATCAACGCGCCCATTCAGGGAACCAGCGCCGATATTATCAAACGCGCTATGGTGCGGATGTCTCCAGCTCTCGACGCGGCGGGGTTGAGCCATGTGCGGATGCTGCTGCAAGTCCATGATGAACTGGTCTTCGAATTGCCGGAAGGCGATGTCGATAGAGCCAAGCCGGTAATCGAAGAAGTCATGGCAAATGCGGCGCAGCCTGCTGTCCAACTCGACGTACCTCTGGGTATCGAAATCGGGTTCGGATCCAGTTGGGGCGCTGCGCACTGACCGGGATCGTCCTAGGTTACCCTTGTAACTATGATGCATGCCACATAGGTGGCCTGTATGATTGAACGCTTGAACCCTGCCAATTGGAACATTCTGTGGGATGAAGTCGCCTTTGCGGCCATCGCGTTGGCTGTAGCAATTACGCTCGCTTATGTGATTTACCGCGTTGTATTCACGATTTTGAGCCGGGTCACGCGGTCGACTGACAGCCAAAGCGACAACATTGTTATCGAGCAGATAAGAAGGCCGATCAAATGGTCACTAATTGCGATTGCAGTGACACTGGTTGCGCAAGGCAACGCATCGCTGGCCTTCGTGTGGGAGCCAATTGCGCAATTTGTTCGCCCTGCACTGCTGGGCTGGATCGCCTATACGCTGGTTAAAGCGTTCACTGCCGCGATGGAGATGCGGCTGGAGGCATCCGAAGATCCAGTGGCCATGCGTAGCCGGAGGACCCGCATTTCCATCCTGTCGCGAACTGCAACATTTGCGATCATTTTCATTACCGTAGGCCTGATGCTGTTCGCCATTCCTGCGGTCAAATCAATTGGCACAACCTTGCTTGCGTCAGCCGGTCTGGCGGCTTTGGCTGTCGGTGCCGCAGCCCAGCCTGCCCTCAAATCCATCATTAGCGGTTTGCAAATGGCGCTCACCGAGCCGTTACGGATTGGCGATCTTGTCGTTATTGACGGCCATACCGGTCGGGTTGAAGAAATACGGATGAGCTTCATTACCGTGCGTACATGGGATGAGCGGGCCATCATTGTCCCAACCACTTCTGTGCTGGACGAAAGTTTCGAGAATTGGTCCCGCAAAAGCGAGAAGCTGACGGGGCCGATCATGCTGCATCTTGACCCGGCGACAAAAGTCCAGCCTATCCGTTCAGAGCTCGAACGGTTCGTTAAGGACAATCCGCTGTGGGACAACCGCACGGTTCAATGTCTGATGACCGAAGCCTATCCGGAAAGCATCGAGTTACGGCTTGCCGTCAGTGCGCGCACTATCGGTGATCTTTGGCAATTGCGATGCGAGGTTCGGGAGCACATGATTGAATGGCTCCGCGAGGAAATGCCCGAAGCGCTCATTCGCCACCGACTTGAGGTCGAATCAGCGAATGAGCGGGTTATGGGCAAATAGTCAGCCTTCTTCGGCACCGTGTTTTTTATCACGGACCGGCTCAAGCATACCTTCCTGCAGGAAGCCGATTGACGGCTTCGCTTGCGCGGCGCGCTTCTTAAGCTCGCCCTGCATTTTCTTATATTCGGCTTCCATTTTGGACGTCACAGTAGCGCGCGAATCCTTAAGGGCCTCCGCGAAGTCGGCGGCGTTCACTTCCTTCACGTCGCTACCGGCTCGGCGCAAGGCGTTCAGACCCGCACGGCGCACCACATCTTCCAGATCAGCCCCGGTGAAGCGGTCTGTCTTGCCTGCAATCGTGGCCATTTTCACGTCTTTGGCCAGCGGCATATCTTTGGCGTGGATACCCAGAATACGTTCGCGGCCTTTCTTGTCCGGCGTGCCGACATAGACCAGCTCGTCAAACCGGCCCGGCCGTAAAAGCGCGGGATCGACCAGAGTCGGACGGTTAGTCGCGCCAATGACGATCACAGACTGCAATTCTTCCAGCCCGTCCATTTCAGCGAGGATGGTGTTGACCACGCGCCCGGTCACTTGCGGTTCGCCCTGCCCGCTGCCGCGCGCCGGGACCAGACTGTCAATCTCGTCAATGAACACAACGCAAGGTGCGACCGAACGTGCACGCTGGAACATCCGCGCGATTTGCTGCTCGCTTTCGCCATACCATTTGCTCAGAAGATCGGAGCTTTTCATCGAAATGAAATTGGCTTCGGCCTCTTTCGCAACTGCTTTCGCTAGCAACGTCTTGCCTGTGCCCGGAGGGCCATAGAGCAAGAAGCCCTTGGCGGCTCGAATGCCTAAGCGTTCAAACGCGTCTGGATTTTTCAGCGGCAGCTCGATGCCTTCCTGAAGCTTGTCGATGGCATCATCGACACCGCCAATATCGTTCCACCCGACATTCGGCACTTGCACCATCACTTCGCGCATCGCGGAAGGTTGGACGCGCTTCAGCGCGGAGAGGAAATCTTCACGCGTTACACAAAGCTCGTCGAGAACTTCCTGCGGAACGGTCCGCTCATCCAGATCAAGTTTGGGCATGATCCGGCGTACCGCTTCGATTGCCGCCTCGCGGGCAAGAGCAGCGATATCGGCTCCGACGAAGCCGTGTGTGGTTTTGGAAAGCTCGTCCAAATTGACCTTGTCGCCCAGCGGCATCCCGCGTGTGTGGATAGCCAGAATTTCGCGCCGGCCCTTCTCGTCAGGCACGCCGATCACGATTTCGCGGTCAAACCTGCCTGGCCTGCGCAATGCCTCGTCCATCGCATCGGGACGGTTGGTTGCGGCGATTACTACCAGATTGGAGCGCGCCTCCAGACCGTCCATCAAAGTAAGCAATTGCGCGACCAGCCGCTTCTCTGCCTCGCCGGGAACCTGTGTCCGTTTTGGGGCGATAGAGTCGATTTCGTCGATGAAGATGATCGACGGGGCAACGCGCGTCGCCTCCTCGAACACTTCGCGCAGCTTCTTCTCGCTTTCGCCATATCCGGAGCCCATGATCTCGGGGCCATTAATGGTGAAGAACTCGGCATCGCTTTCATTGGCGACCGCCTGTGCCAAGCGGGTTTTGCCTGTACCGGGAGGTCCATGCAGCAAAACGCCTTTGGGCGGGTCGACGCCAAGACGGGTGAACAATTCAGGGTAGCGCAGCGGAAGCTCGACCATTTCGCGCAATTGCTGGATAGTATCGCCTATACCGCCAACATCATCGTAATTTACGCCGCCGCGCGGATCGCGTGGTTCTTCGAATTCGGCGCGCAGTTCGACCTCGGTATCCTCGTCAATATGGACGATCCCCTTGGGCGAAGTAGACACGACGCTTAGCCGTATCTGGGTCAGCGCATAGGCGGGTGAATTGAACATCCGCTGGACCTGCGGCGGCATATTCTGGACATGCTGCTGACCAGTGGTGGCGACCAGATCGCCTGCTACGATGGGCTTGCGGAAGAAATTGCGCTTGAGAGCCTGCGTCGGACCTTGCAGCCGCATTTCGCGCTGTGATGGTGCGAAGACAACGCGCGTCGCTGGCTGCGAAGTCGCTACGCTTATCTTTACGTGCTCACCCGATCCCGCCTCGGCATTTCCGCGCTGCAAACCGTCCAGCCGGACAACTTCCAGCGACTGGTCTTCGTCATAGGCGGGCATCGCGATCGCAACCGTGCTGCGTTTGCCGGTAATCTCGACGACATCGCCTTCTGTGATGCCAAGCGTCTGGAAGGCCGATCGCGGCATTCGGGCGATGCCTTGCCCGCTTTCTTCCTGCCGTGCCGCTGCTACCTGCAACCGCACTGTTTGGTCTTTTGTTTCCGCTTCACTTTCGGCCATTGCGTATCCGCTTCCCGTGTTTTCAAAACTGTTCGCCCCTAGCTAGGAACAGGGGGCGCACTATGCAAACGTGGAAAGACGTAATCCGTGCCAGGCCAAATCATCCGGCAGTACCGGAGCCCTTTGCCCGGACCCCGCTTGGTGCGGATAAAAAAAGGCCCGATCACGAATGACCGGGCCGAAATAGTTTGGGAGAGGATGCCTAAAAGGCACCGTCTAAATGGGCGAGAGGCCGAAATTGTGCAAGTGCGAAAAGAACATCTAATGTTGCATAAAACGCAACACCATGTTGGAGGTGTGTAAAGCATTGATAAACAACGATTGATATCGCCCAGTTTGGTTTAGGCATGGGCAAGCACCTACACTCTCTCGATTTCTGCTGCATCGCACCAATCGCCAAGCCGCACTGCAACAAGTAGATATCCCTTTACCTTTCAAAAGATGACATCACTCGCGGCAATCGCTATTTGATCAGCTTAAGACGTTACGGCGAGGACATATTTCGCCTGAGGAGAAACATGCAAAAACTCTTTCCCAATGCTGCGGCTGCGCTCGATGGGGTGCTATCCGACAATATGTTGATCGCTTCCGGCGGATTCGGTCTGTGCGGGATCCCGGAACGTTTACTGGATGCGATCCGCGATAGCGGCGTGACCGGCCTCACCTTCGCCAGCAACAATGCCGGGATCGACAATGAAGGCATCGGCAAATTGTTGCGCACCAAGCAAGTCGCAAAGATGATCTCTTCTTATGTTGGCGAGAATAAAGAGTTTGAGCGCCAGTTTCTGGCCGGCGAGTTGGAAGTTGAATTTTGCCCGCAAGGCACCCTGGCTGAACGTATGCGCGCAGGCGGCGCCGGAATTCCCGGATTCTACACCAAGACCGGCGTGGGCACCCAAGTCGCAGAAGGCAAAGAGGTAAAGAACTTCGGCGGAGAGGATTACATCCTTGAGCATGGAATCTTTGCTGATCTTGCGATTGTGAAGGCATGGAAAGCTGACGAAACCGGCAATCTGGTGTTCCGCAAAACCGCACGGAATTTCAACCAGCCTGCTGCCACGTGCGGCAAGGTCTGCATCGTCGAGGTTGAAGAAATTGTCCCCGCAGGCTCGCTTGATCCCGATAGCATCCATCTGCCCGGCGTATATGTGCAGCGGATGATAGTGGGCGCACCCTACGACAAGAAGATCGAATTCCGCACAACCCGTGAAAGAGAAGCTGCATAGGCGGCAGTAAATCCAGATGCGCGCACTCTCTTTATCGAACTCTAACGCCCGGGCCTGCGTGCTTCGCGGACTAATGCTTGCCGCGATGGTGCCGTCGCTGACGGGCTGTGTCGCTGCGGTCGTTCCCTTGGCTGCGGGCGGCGCATTATTGAGCAAGGGGAAGCAATCGGACAAGGATAGTCCGAACGCGGAACAAGTCGCTGATCCGGCAGCATCAGTCAAAGTGGATGCCGCAGTCGAACAGGCGGCGACGGCGGACGCACAACCGGCCGAATTGGCAATGGGTGAGCTGCCACCGTCTGAAAGCGGTTTGGAAGAGCTGTTCACCCAGGCCAGTGAGACGGCGGCCTCCGAAGAGCTTGCCCCATCCGATATTCCGCCCACACAGAATGCGGGGCGCACCGCTACCGCGTCATCTCCCGCGCCCGCACCTGCACCGGTTACTGCGCCTATCGCGGCCTCATCGCCGGCCTCAACCGGACCTGCTGACTTCCGCGCATATGATGCACTTTATGCCTATGTGGACCAGCAGGTGCGCAGGGACCCGACGCAGCAAGCGCGTCAATCCGCGATTCTCGCTGCCCCCGGATCGCTCAGGCCGCGGCGGAGCGATTGCGGCATATTGCCGCCCGCCATCCTTATTGATCTTGATCCGGCAGACGGACTGTTCGATCCGCAGGCCATGCGACAAGCTGACCCGTCGCTTAAACAAATATTGCTGTCGCTGCGCCTGCAGGCCGTAGATATTTTCTGGATTTCAGGCCGGACAGCCATAGAGGCCGGCTCTATACGCGCGGCCCTTCGCGAAAGCGGGCTCGACCCCGAAAGACGCGATGAATTGCTGGTGCTGCGCCGGGCGGATGACCGAAAGCAGATACATCGCCGCGATTTGTCCGAAACGCACTGCCTGCTGGCCATTGCCGGTGACCAGCGCGCTGATTTCGATGAATTATTCCAATATCTAAAAGACCCGTCTGCCGCTCAGCCGTTGGAAGAGCTGATTGCGGCAGGCTGGTTCCTGACCCCTCTTCCTCTTACCGCTTCACCCGAAGGAACATCGCCATGAGCTGGACCCGCGATCAAATGGCGGCGCGCGCCGCGCAAGAACTGCAAGACGGATATTACGTCAATTTGGGCATCGGCATTCCCACGCTGGTCGCTAATCACATTCCTGACGGGATGCAGGTCACACTTCAATCGGAGAACGGGATGCTGGGCATCGGTCCGTTTCCCTATGACGACGAAGTTGATGCTGATCTGATTAACGCCGGTAAGCAGACAATCAGTGAAATCCCGCATTCGGCATATTTCGATAGCGCGCAAAGCTTCGCGATGATCCGCGGGGGGCATATCGACTTGACCGTGCTGGGCGCAATGGAAGTTGCCGAGAACGGTGATATCGCAAACTGGATGATCCCGGGAAAAATGATCAAGGGAATGGGGGGCGCAATGGATTTGGTCGCCGGTGTGAAAAAAATCATCGTGGTCATGGATCACTGCGCCAAAGACGGCAGCCCGAAATTCATCCCGTCTTGCACCTTGCCGCTGACCGGCACAAATGTGGTCGATATGATTGTGACTGATCTGGCCGTGTTCCAGCGCCCTGATCACAACAGCCCGTTCAAACTGGTGGAACTAGCGCCCGGCGTGACGGCGGACGAAGTCGCTGACAAGACAACTGCCAATTACACATCCTGATCCGATGAGCGCCAGCTTGAACACGCCGCTTGCAGGATTGCGAGTGGTCGAATTGGCGCGCGTGCTTGCCGGTCCGTGGATAGGGCAGACGTTGGCCGATCTCGGCGCGGATGTGATCAAGGTGGAAAGTCCCGAAGGTGATGGCACCCGCCAATGGGGACCGCCATGGATTGACCGTGATAATGGCGACCGCGAAGCGGCTTATTACCACGCGGCCAATCGCGGAAAACGGTCCATCATCGCAGATTTTAATGACCCCCACGATCTGGCGCAGGTGCGCGATTTGTGCGGGCGGGCCGATGTTATTCTTGAGAACTTCAAGCCCGGCACCTTGCAGAAATTCGGGCTGGATTATCCCAGCATAGCAAAGATTAATCCGCGCGCTGTCTATTGCTCGGTGACAGGCTTTGGCCAGACCGGTCCGAGGCGCGATGAACCGGGTTACGATTTTGTCGCACAGGCGATGAGCGGCCTGATGTCTATTACCGGAGAGCCGGAGGGCGCACCGATGAAGATGGGCATCTCCATATCCGACCTCACTTGCGGGCTATATTCGGTGATTGCCGTCCAGTCCGCGCTGCTTATGCGTGAACGCACGGGTGCAGGACAGCATATCGATATGTCGCTGCTGGATTGTTCGGTCGCTCTGCTCGCCAATCAAGCCATGAGTTATTTTGCGGCGGGCGAAAATCCGGCGCGCAAAGGCAATGCCCATGCACAGGTCGTGCCCTATGGTGTGTACAAGGTCGCTGACGGCGAGATTGTTTTGGCGCCAGCGAATGACCGGCTTTATGTGGCGCTGATGCGGATGCTTGGGCGTGATGATCTGGCGGATGATCCAAGGCTGCAAGACAATGCCGGACGCATTGCGCACCGCGAATGGATGGAAGCGGAATTGGCAACGGAAGTTCGCCGCTGGTCACGCGCCGATCTGCTCGCCAGCTGTGCCGCAGCCGGCGTTCCGGCGGGGCCGATCAACACTATCGAACAGGTTTTTGCCGACCCGCAAGTGCAGGCCCGCGGAATGCATATCAGCAGTGACGGAATCGCCGGTATTCGCAGCCCGTTCGTATTCTCGGATGCCGAACTTGCTTTGGACAGGCCGTCCCCGCGCCACGGCGAGCATGACGGCCCGATCAAATTCCGAAGTTAGCCCGACGCAAGTTCAGGCCATTCCGAATTTAAGCAAGCGCCGCCTTCAGATCGTCTGCCAGATCGGTCTTTTCCCACGGGAACAGGTCACCATCCGGCGTCCGGCCAAAGTGGCCATAGGCCGCGCTGGTCCGGTAGATCGGCTTGTTCAGGCCCAGATGCGTACGAATGGCGCGCGGCGTCAAACCGCCTAGCTTTTCGATGCCTGCAATCGCCTTTTCCAGCGCAGCATCATCATGCGTGCCGGTGCCGTGCGTATCGACATATAGCGACAATGGTGCAGACACACCGATCGCATAGGCCAACTGGATGGTGCAGCGCGTGGCCAGGCCCGCAGCAACAATGTTTTTCGCCAGATAGCGTGTGATGTAGGCCGCCGAACGGTCCACCTTGGTCGGGTCTTTGCCGCTAAATGCGCCGCCGCCATGCGGAGCAGCACCGCCATACGTGTCGACGATGATCTTGCGGCCGGTAAGGCCCGCGTCACCATCAGGTCCGCCAATTTCAAACGATCCGGTCGGGTTGATATGCCATTGCGTTTCATCGGACAGGAAGCCGTCTGGCAGAATACCGCCCACCACGCCTTTTACGTAAGACTTCAGCTCCGCGTCTTTCTCTCCGCTGTCATATCCGGGCGCGTGCTGGCTGGAGACAACAACAGCGGTACACGCCACAGGCTGACCGTTCTGGTAGCGCAAAGTTACCTGGCTCTTCGCATCCGGTTCCAGGAATGACGCTGTTCCGTCTTTGCGGTCAGCTGCCATCTGGTGCAGGATTTTGTGGCTGTAATCGATCGGCGCAGGCATCAAATCTGGTGTTTCGTCACACGCATAACCGAACATGATGCCTTGATCGCCCGCGCCTTCATCCTTGTTGCCGCTGGCATCCACGCCCTGCGCAATATGTGCGCTTTGGCCGTGCAGGTGATTTTCAAAGGTCAGTGTTTCCCAATGGAAGCCGTCTTGCTCGTAACCGATTTCGCGCACAGTGCGGCGCACCGTGTCTTCGATTTCTTGTTCCACGCCCGGCGCCCAATTGCCGTCCGTATCCATGATTCCGTTGCCGCGAATTTCGCCCGCCAAAACGACACGCTGCGTTGTTGTGAGCGTTTCGCAAGCGACGCGCGCTTCGGGGTCTTTCGACAGGAACAGATCAACAATCGCGTCTGAAATCTGATCGGAAACTTTGTCAGGATGGCCTTCGGAAACGCTTTCCGAAGTGAAGAGATAATCGCTACGCATGGGGCCTCATATAAAGAAAGCTTTATGTCTGCGCAGACTACTAGCCACCTCTCTGGCGTGTGGCAACCAGCGAAAGGCAAATTGCCAGAATTGCGAGACCGACAGGCAGGAAATTTCCCGTCCGCGAAAACAGCGTTGGCGTGTGAGCGGGCGGAACATTACCATCGATCCGCGCAGCTTGATGCATTCCGATCTTCTGGCGCACGACACCGTCGGCATCGATGACTGCACTAATACCGGTCGTGGTAGAGCGTAAAACGGGCAAGCCTTCTTCGATAGCGCGCATTCGTGCCTGGGCCAGATGTTGCGGCGGCCCCCATGTTCCGAACCAACCGTCATTGGACGGATTGAACAGATAGTCGGGGCGGTTATCCGGATCGACCACTTGGCCGGAGAACACAATTTCATAACATATCTGGATGCCGGCCTGGCCCCACGGACCAAGCTCCAGCGTTTGCGGACCAGGCCCGGGCCAGAAGTCGATTGTTCCGGCGACCAGCCGCGTTGCGCCTAATGGTTCAAGCAGCCAGCGCAGCGCCAGATATTCGCCATAGGGGACTAGATGAGCCTTATCGTAACCCGCCACGATTTCACCGTCGTTTGTGATAGCAGTGACCACGTTGCGTGCACCGACAGCGCGATTGCCCTCAATTTCCAGATCCACCGCGCCTGTCAAAAGAAGACTGTCTTCGCCAATGGCTTGGCCAATGCGGAAACGCGCAAAGGCGGGATCACCGCCTGCGGTCATCTGCCGGTAATACCGTTCCGGATACCCGTCGCGCAGATAATCGGGAACACCGGATTCCGGCCACAGAACCAGCCGCTTCTCCGTGTCCGCACGTTTGCGGCTGAGCGTGGCTATATTCTGGAACTGCTCTTCAAACTTGGATGTGTCGTTTAGCTCGTCCTGCCGCACGTCGGGCTGGACAAGTGTAAACGCCAATGTGCCTTCGGCGCGCTGGCCCGCAGGGACATACATTGCGCCAATCAACACAGCCGACAGAACCGCGCCTCTTACAATCTGGCCCTGCATAATCATCCGGGTCAATAGAACCGCCGCAACGATTACCACCGCAGAAAGGGCGTATGTGCCAATCCAAGGGAGCAGGATTGCAATTCCGGGCCTATCCTCCGGCCCGAGAAATACGAGCCCGAGCGGGTCCCATGCAAAGCCGGTGAACACCCAGCTGCGCAGCCATTCGCTGATAGTCCAGCTTCCGCCCAGCAACACCCCGAACCAGCCAAAATGCATCGTCCGTTTGAGCGACCACGCGGCCAGCGCGGCCAGCGCGGGATAAACCGCCAGATAGAGCGAGAGCAAAGGCACTGCGACCCAGCCAAGAAATTGCGGCATTTCTGCCTGATACGTGAATGCCGTAGCAATCCAGTTATTGGCCACGGTGAAATGTCCGATACCGAACAGCCAGCCGAGCATAGCCGCCCTGCGCCATGTTGCGGCGCTGAACACAAGCCAAGCAAATCCGGCAATCGCGGCAAGCGAAACTGGCCATAATGCCAGCGGCGGAAAGCCTGTTGCGACAAGTGCGCCAAGCACAATCGCCAGCAGTCTGGGCCAAGCGATCAGCGCAGCTACACCGCGTTCTATCTGTGTCATGGGCCCGCCCTCTCGCGCTGCGAAATCACCGGCTTAAAGTATCGCGATCAGCTAACCGCTTCTACCGCTTCACCATCATCGCTGGTTTTGCGGCGGCGAGGTGCGCGTTTCGGTTTCGGCTTTTCTTCCGCCTCCGGCTCTCCGCCAATGGCAGGTGGAAGCGCAGATGCGTCAATCTCGCCATCATCAGCCGATTTGGCCGGCTTTGCACGTGTGCGGCGCGGGCGCTTGGTTTCACGCGTGAAGGGGTTTTCACCTTCCTCGCCCTCATTTGCCCGGCCTTCATTGCCCGAAGACCTGTCTGTTTCCGTATCAGCGGAACCATCATCGTTCTGGTCCCGTTTGTTACGGCCCCGCCCGCGATTATTCGGGCGATCTTCGCGGCCACTATCCTGATTGTCATCACGGCGGCCACGTGAACGCGAATTGTTCCGGCGATCATCACCATCTTCATTCTCGTCCGAATCATCGGAACTGTCGCCGCGCTCTTCCTGACGTTTGGCGCGTGCCTCGTCCTGACGAGCCTTATTATCGGCAATTACACGGTGATAATGGTCGGCGAATTGCAGATAATATTCCTGCTGCACGCGGTCACCATTGTGATAGGCGTCCTGCGCGAGCTTCTTATACTTATCGAGCAGCTGCGGCGCGTTTCCGCGGGCCCTGTTGTCGATACGGTTCTGCTGGTTCGGGTTACCACCCTGATTGCGGTTATTATTGCGTCCGCGACCACGGCGATTATTGTTACGATTATTATTCAAGGAATACTCTTCCCAGTAACGACCAATGGCGGCGATCAATACGCGGCCGGCCAAAAATATGACCCCGTTATCGCAGCTGCATCATTACAGACTACGATATTTCATTTGCAATTTGCCCGCTTCCCGTTCGCATCAGCGCCAGAGCGCAAGCGTTTCGCAAATGTAGGAGCTAGACCGGGTTTCGACAAAAAGCCGTAAACCGCTGGTCTGACACAAGGCGTAACCTGTGATTCGCGCTTTGCCAAGCCCCTATCGCAAAACCAGTGCGCGAGGCCTGTGGGCAAGATCGCGAAACAATTGCACCGCGAAGCCGCATTTTTCCGCAATTCCGCTCACAGACGCATCCTGTCTATGTCCGATTTCGAGCACAATCACACCGTCTGCTGTCAGCAAATTGCGCAACTGTGGAATCAGTATGCGGTAATCATCCAGCCCGTCTTGGCCCGCAAACAGTGCGGAGGCAGGTTCGTGATTGCGAACAGACGCATCCAGTTGCGCGTCATCTTCGACATACGGCGGATTAGAAACCACCAGATCAAACCGGCCCAGATCATCGGTCCAGCCATCCTCGCCCCAATCGCCGTGCAGGATATGCGCCCTTTCCGCGACGCCCAGCTTGGCGGCATTTGCGGCCGCCACAGCGACCGCGCCTAGCGACGCATCAATTCCCACTCCCTCCGCATCAGGCCGCTCGGCCAACAGTGTTAGTAATAGCGCCCCGGAGCCAGTGCCCAGATCAAGTATCCGGCGCGGGGCGGGCACCGCATCCAGCGCAGTATCAACAATTGTTTCGCTATCACCGCGCGGGATCAGGACATCGGGCGTGATCAAAAAAGGACGCCCGTAAAATTCCTGCTCACCCAAAATATACGCGACCGGCTCGTGATCGAGCCTGCGCTTCAGATGATCGGCAAAGACCGCGGGCACATTCTGGTCAGTCCCGCGCAGCAACATTTCGGACCGGCTCATCCCCAGCGCATCGGCCATCAGCAACTCGGCATCGAGCCGCGCAGTGTCGCTTACATCCGCCAGCTTTGCCGCCGCGTCACGCAAAGCGTCCGTAATCGCGGTCACGAATCCAGCGCGGCAAGCCGCTTCGCCTCGTCCTCAGCGACCAGAGCATTGACCAGTTCGGTCAGGCCTGCGCCCTCCAGCACTTCCGGCAATTTATGCAAGGTCAGTCCGATGCGGTGATCGGTCACGCGGCCTTGGGGAAAATTATAGGTGCGGATGCGTTCGCTGCGGTCGCCGCTGCCGACCATCGCCTTGCGCGCCTCGGCCTCCGCGCCGTGCGCTTCCGCGCGTTTGAGATCATATAGCCGGGTCCGGAGGACCTGCATTGCCTTGTCGCGGTTCTTGTGCTGGCTGCGCTGGTCCTGCTGGATGACTACAAGCCCGGTCGGCAAGTGTGTCAGGCGCACTGCGGAATCGGTCGTATTGACGTGCTGTCCGCCCGCACCCGAAGCGCGGTAAATGTCGATCTTAAGATCATTCTGGTCGATCTGCACATCAACTTCATCCGGTTCGGGCAGCACAGCGACTGTGGCGGCGGAGGTATGGATACGGCCGCCGCTTTCGGTCACCGGCACACGCTGTACACGGTGGACCCCGCTTTCAAACTTCATCTTGGCGAACACGCCTGTGCCTTTGACGTTGGCGACGATTTCCTTGAATCCGCCGACATCGGCGGCATTCATGCTGACCGCTTCGACTTTCCAGCCCTGTTCCGCGGCGAATTTCTCATACATCCGGTAGAGATCTCCGGCAAACAAAGCCGCCTCATCGCCGCCCGTACCGGCGCGGATTTCCAGCATAGCAGGGCGGCTGTCGGCGCTATCACGCGGCAACATCGCTACAGCCAAAGCGCGCTCTTTGGCGGGTAACGCCTCGCGCAGGCCCGCAAGTTCTTCTTCGGCCATTGCTTTCATTTCCGGATCGGCGAGCATTTCTTCGAGGCTAGCGATTTCCTCGCGCATCGCACCGACTTCGCTCGCGATTTTCGCGACCGGCTCCAGCTCCGCATAATCGCGGCTGGCCTGGACAAATTCGTCCCCCTCCAACGTGCCGGACGCCATACGCGCTTCCAACTCCGCAAAGCGGTGCGTGATTTGTTGAAGGCGTTCGGCAGGGATGGTCACTGAGTGTCGCTACCGAGTTTTTTCGCGAATTGGAGGAATGCTTCTGACATTCGGTTTATATCCGTTTCCTCACCCTTCATGCGTGGGGGAGCCAAATTTCCTTCTGCATCTTCGCTAAACGCCATAATGACGGCGGCGCCGCTTTTAACCGCTTTATCAAACCGCTTGCGTGGTGATCCGGCGGTAAAGACCTCGGCTGACAACCCTTCGCTCCTTGCCATCATGGCCAAGCGGGTTCCGGCCGCCATCAGCTGGTCACTATCGCCTTCGACAGCAACAGCAAGATCGGCCTGCGCCTCCCCCCTTTCGCCAACCAGCATCGCCAGCCGTTCAATACCCGCAGCCCAGCCGACCGCAGGTGTTGCGGGTCCGCCCAAATTCTCGATCAGACCGTCATAGCGGCCCCCACCTAGGACCGTGCTCTGGCTGCCCAAAGCATCGGCAGAGGCGCTGCC
>JAHDBR010000037.1 GCA_020630295.1 Sphingomonadaceae bacterium | reverse complement strand
CAAATAGGTTATTTTGATTTATGTTGCCTGTAGAACGCTGGTGGCCTAAATCGTCTGAAATTGCTCGGGAGCGGCGCATTTAATGATGAAATTGTTACGCGGTCTGTATGACTGGACCATGGACAAGGCGGTGCACCCCCATGCGGTGTGGTGGCTCGCCTTTTTCTGTTTCATCGAATCGAGCTTCTTCCCGATCCCGCCGCATCCGCTGCTTGGGTTGATGTGTCTCGCCGCCCCGCAAAAAGCTATCCGGTTTGCGCTGGTGGCCACGCTGGCTTCAGTTGCGGGCGCGCTGCTCGGTTACGCAATTGGTTGGGGTCTGTATGATACGGTTGGTAAACAGCTGATCGGAATGCTGGGCCTGTCGGACAGTTTTCCTGTCGCTGCGTGCTATCTTCGCGAATATGATGTGGAAGCTATTCTGATTGCCGGCGCCACGCCGGTTCCATTTAAATTGCTGACAATTACTGCCGGTTTCATCGAAATGGCGCTAGTGCCGTTCGTTCTCGCCAGTCTGGCTGCGCGGGCCATGATCTTTATGACGGTGGGCATCTTGTTCCGCCTGTTCGGCGCCCCGATCAAGGCCATAATCGACAAATATTTGGGCACCGTAACCGCGATATTCGTGGTGCTGGTGGTTGGCGGCTTCATCGCGCTGACGACATTTAGCGGCGGTAGCGAAGAAGTGCAGGACCGCTGCGAAGCGGCGACCGAGGTACAGCCCGCATAGGCGCTCCCCCGGTTACCCGTTTCTATATAATGCCTATAGTTTTACCGGCGCGCTCAAACATACCCAGAATCGTGCCGACTTCTTCGTCACTATGTTCTGCACATAGCGAGCAGCGCAGCAGGGTCATGTTCGCCGGTGTTGCCGGTGGACGCGCAAGATTCACGTAAAGCCCTTCTTTGAGAAGTGCTTCCCACATCATCGCGCCTTGCTCCAGATCAGGCATGATCACCGCCACGATGGCGCTTTCGCATTGCTCTGTACCCAGCTGAAAACCGAGATCGGTCAGCCCCTTATGCAGACGCCGGGAATTTTCCCACAAATGACCGCGCTTATTGCCGGCATTTTGCAATTTTCGAATGCTGGTCGCAGCGGTGGCGACAACGCTTGGCGGAAGTGACGCGGTAAATACGTAGGGACGGCTGACCAGCCGCATAATTTCAAACTTGGGATGGTTGGACACGCAAAAGCCGCCCACAGTCCCGACGCTTTTCGAGAATGTACCGATGATAAAATCGACATCGTCAATAACGCCCGCATCCTCGACAACGCCGCGGCCATTCTCCCCGATGAAGCCCATCGAATGCGCCTCATCCACCAGCACCATAGCGCCGTGTTTCTTGGCAATGGCGACCATTTCTTTCAGCGGAGCGACATCGCCCAGCATCGAATAGACACCTTCCAGAATGACCAGCTTGCCCGCACCTTCCGGCACACGCTTCAGCCGTTTCTCCATCGCTTCGATGTCATTATGTTTGAACGGAACAACTTCTGCATTACCCATCGCACAGCCATCCCAGATGCTGGCGTGGCTATCGATGTCGAGAATGATGTAATCACCCTTGCCAGCGATCGTCGAAATAATTCCCAGATTGGCCAGATAACCGGTTGAAAAAACCATCGCATGGTCGAAGTCGTAAAACTCCTTCAGCGCGTCTTCGCATTCCTTGTGACCCTGATAGGTCCCGTTCAACACCCGGCTGCCGGTGGTACCGGTGCCATAGTCCGCAAGCGCCTGCTTGCCCGCATCGATTACGTCCGGGTCAAAGGTCATACCCATGTAATTATACGTGCCCAGCAGGATCGTATCGCGGCCGTTGCAAATCGCGCGGGTTGGGGAAAGGACCTTCTCCATAACCAGATTGAACGGATCTTCGACTCCGCTAGCCAGCAGTCCTTCGCGCATCTGGATGATGCCATCGAATTTACTGAACAGATCGGTACCTTCACCTGGCAGGTTTTCGGGCTTGTCCGGTTGGGAAATGCCTTCGCTCATGGTCAATCCTGTAACTTGCTAACCGCGTCGATCAATTGGCCGAAATTCTCAATTTCCGCCTGCTGGTTCATGCTGATGATGATATCAAATTCGTCTTCAATCTCAGCCACAAAATCCATCACGGTGAGACTGTCGAACTCCAGATCATTGGCGAAGGTTGTTTCATCCTTCAGCTCGACACCCTTTTTGTTGAAAGGTGCGATCAATTCACGGATTTTAGTGTCGACTGCTGCGCGGTCCATGCGTGTATTCCTATCTCTGTCCGGCAATGCCCGCGTAAATTCGCCAGGCCGCCCTGTAACATCCGTCCGAAAAGCGGGCGAATGCGCTGCTTGTCAAGCGTTAGCCCGCTTGGCCCGCTGGGTATAGCGTAGAATTGAATACGGTACGCAGTGGTTCGGGTTCCCGTCAGCCGGGGAGCAGTGCCTTAACCGCGGCCATGAACGGGCTGATGGAGACTGGCTTGGACAGATAACCTTCTGCCCCGGCATCCCTAATGCGTTCCTCGTCACCTTTGCCGGCATAGGCCGTTACCGCCAGTATTGGCGCATCGACCAATGTGGGGTCTTTTCGGAACGCCGCAATCAAATCGAGGCCGGAGATATTCGGCAATTGAATATCCATTATGACCAGATCGGGGGCAAATGCCCGCGCTGCGTTTAAAGCGATCTCTCCGTCTGCCACCGGCTCGACCTCGAAACCGTTGGCCTTCAGCACATCACAGAACAATTTCCGGTTGAGATCGTTGTCCTCGACAACGAGGATTCTCTTTGTCATTGGTTCGCTCGCTTTGGCCAAGCTAATTGGCTATTTATCATCGAAACACCCGCCTTATGGCGCAAGCAGGATGCTGACAATTCTGAATTCTTCTGAATCCCCCGGCCCGGCCGGACAAACTCCGGAAAATCTTGCTCTTGCTGCGCTCGGATGGATTTTGGCTGACCAGCCGCGCGCCGAACGCCTGCTTGATCTGACCGGGCTGACACCCGATATTCTCAGGGACCGTCTGGACGATAGAAGCGTTCTGGCAGCAATTCTTGAATTCCTAATCAATCACGAACCCGATTTGGTCGCTGCGGCTGAGACATTGCAAGTGACGCCGCAAAATCTGGTTTCTGCCCGCGAAAGTTTGACACGATGAGCCGACCGTTACTGATATCTGATTGCGATGAAGTGCTTCTGCATATGGTTGCGCCGTTCCGCGATTGGCTCGCGGAAAGCCAAGGTGTGATTTTCAAAATGGAAGGCAACAATTTCGCCAACGCCATGCGCTGGGAAGAGAGCGGAGAGGCGGTTGGTGAACGAGATATCTGGCGCTTGTTGGGCGGTTTCTTCGATACCGAAATGTACCGGCAGAAGCCCATCGCCGGTGCGATCGAAAGCATCAATACGATCGCCGAACACGCCGAGGTCGTCATCCTGACCAATCTAACCGACGAACGGGAGCAGACCCGGGTCCGGCAATTGGCGGATCACGGTCTTAATGCCCGCGTATTCACCAATCAGGGGCCGAAAGGTCCGGCGCTTGCACGAATCATTGAAGAGTATCAGCCAAGCCGGGCAATCTTCATTGATGACCTGCCGCAGCATCACGAATCTGTAGCGCAAGATGTCCCGCACGTTCAAAGATTACATCTCTGCGGGGAGCCTATGCTGGCCCCGCATATTGATTGCGCCTATGAAGCAGGCCACGCCCATGCCCGTATTGATCAATGGGACCAGGCTTTGCCATGGTTGCTGGATCAGTTTCAGAAGGAACCCGCATGACTATCGAAGCCCGATTGACCGAACTCGGTATCACGCTGCCCAAAGCTGCGGCGCCTGTGGCAAGCTACACGCCGGTAACGCTGCATGGCGGCCTGGCGCATCTTTCGGGGCAGCTTCCGTTTATTGACGGAGAGCTTGTTACCGGCAAGCTGGGTGACAGCGTATCACTCGAACAAGGTACTGCGGCAGCCCGCGCTTGCGGATTGATGATCCTGGCGCAACTGGTCGAAGCAGGTATCGCGCTCGACAGAGTTGAACGGGTGGTAAAGCTGGGCGCTTTCGTCAGTTCGACCAGCGACTTTACCGACCAACCGAAGGTCGCCAATGGTGCCTCTGAATTGATGTTTGATGTATTTGGCGAAATCGGCCGCCACTCACGCAGCGCTGTAGGCGTGCCGGTGCTGCCTTTGAACGCTGCAGTAGAGGTGGATGCGATCATTGCTGTTTCGGCTGCTTGATAATTGGCGATCGCCTGCGCCGGACCCGCGCAAGGTCGAGTGGCTTAGTCAGTGGGACTATGCCCATCGCGGATTGCATAGCGACGGTGTGCCCGAAAATTCTCCGTCAGCTTTCGCAGATGCTATGGCACGCGGCCTCGGTATCGAATGCGATGTTCAGCGAACGCGCGATGGCCGGGCGGTGGTCTTTCACGATTGGGAACTTGACCGGCTGACTGACCGCACCGGGCCGGTGGCCAGGCTGGATGCTTCCGAGATCGAAACAATCGAACTGTCCGGCAATAATGACCGGATACCTCAACTGGGCAGATTCTTGGACCAGGTTTCCGGGCAAGTCCCCGTTCTGATCGAACTGAAATCCAAATCAGCACGCCGAGTGCGCTCGCTATGTCTCGCGGTACACCGCGCATTAGAGGGGTATCGCGGGGATTATGCAGTAATGAGCTTTGACCCGCGGGTGTCACGCTGGTTTGCCCAACATTCGCCGCGTGCCGTCAGGGGCTTGGTCATTAAAGAACAGGGCAACACATCCCTTCGAGCCAACATGGCGCGCAGGTCCGCATTATGGCACGCACAGCCAGATTTCCTTGCCTATGATGTGCGCGATTTTCCCAGTAAATTTGCCTCCGCCCAGCGGGAACGCGGCCTTCCGGTGCTGACATGGACCGTACGCACAGAGGAATTGCGGAAAAAGGCACTTGAGAACGCCGATGCATTGATCGCGGAGATTGAAAAGCCGGCGTGAATGAAGACAAGCTCATTGCTAAAGTTGCTGGGTCCGTAGGTGCGGTAGACCGCGATCAATGGAATTTGCTGGCGGGATCAGATAATCCGTTTGTCTCGCATGAATTTCTAACGGCGATGGAAGATTCCGGCAGCGTCGGCCCCGGCACTGGCTGGCAAAGTGCGCCCATTCTTGTCGAGGATGACCAAGGTCGATTGCTTGCCGCGATGCCGGCCTATCTCAAAGGGCACAGCCAGGGCGAATATGTGTTCGATCATGCTTGGGCTGATGCGTATCAGCGGGCTGGCGGCGAGTATTATCCGAAGCTGCAGATTGCTGCTCCCTTTACTCCGGCAACAGGGCCGCGGCTTCTATTGAGCGATGCAAAATACGCGCCTGCACTGCTTAGCGCTGCTGAACAATTATGCGCCGGAAACGGATTTTCCTCGGCCCATGCGACATTTATCGAACCGGCCCAGTTGCCATTGTTCGAGAGCGGCGGATGGATGCCAAGAAGCGACATTCAGTTCCATTGGGAAAACCGCGACTACAGCGATTTTGACGGCTTCCTGGACGCTTTGGCATCGCGCAAGCGCAAGGCGATCCGCAAGGAACGCGCCGCCGCCCAAGAAGGGTTAGAGATTGTCCATTTAGCTGGTGGTGAAATCCTGTCCGAACATTGGGACGCTTTCTGGGAGTTTTATCAGGATACGGGTGCGCGAAAATGGGGGCAGCCTTATCTGACACGTGACGCATTTACTTTGCTGGGCGAGCGGATGGGCGACCGCATCATCCTGATGCTGGCACTGGAGGATGGCGTGCCGATCGCGGGAGCGCTCAACTTTGTGGGCGGTTCTGCGCTTTACGGGCGGTATTGGGGATGCCGTGAAGAACGCCGGTTCCTGCATTTTGAACTATGTTATTATCAGGCCATAGACGCCGCTATCGCCCGCGGACTGAAGCGCGTGGAAGCGGGTGCGCAAGGCGGGCACAAGCTTGCCAGAGGGTACGAGCCTGTCCAGACATGGTCCGCACATTGGATTGCCGACCCGGGATTTCGCGATGCCGTGTCCGATTTTCTGGACCGGGAACGTGAAGGAATCTCGGTCGATCAAATGTTTCTCGACCAGCGGACTCCGTTCAAGAAAGGCTGAGTAAAGTTCAGGCCACTTTGCGCTGTGCACTGCGCAGCCATTCGCGGGCGTGGCGCTGGGCTTCGGCAATTTCGCGGGCAGTCATTTCTTCGGAAATGTCCGCGCGGCACCATGCGGCCTCTTCATGTCCGCCAAGCGCGGCCAGATTGAACCATTTGTGAGCTTCTACCAGATCGCAAGGTGCACCGTGGCTTCCGGTAGAGAATGCAACTCCCAGATCGAAATAGGCGGCTTGATCACCTTGAGCCGCTGCCGCCAGACAGCTTGCCACCAGCAGATCGAGCTCTTCAGTATTTGCAGGCTTTGCGTTTCCGCCGTCGATTGATGTGAGTTCCATTGTATTTCCCCCTGTGTATGACGAACTTTGTCTCGCCGTTGAACACTGGTTCGCCCGAACATGGTCAATAAATGGTTAACGCCGACGCTAATTAATTCATGCCACCCGCGCAAAACTGCGCCCGCCAGCCAGACTTTTCATTGGTAATCCGCTCTTCCAAGGCACTCATTCTGGTTTGCTCTTGTGCCAGCAAAACGCCCCGACTATAGGCGCGAACTTGATCGCCTTTTCCAAGTGTTTGCACAGGTTGAGCGGTCGGTCACGAGGATATAATTGGGAGCCCGGACATTATGGCCGCTGCGTCATCCGAAGATATAAATATCCTGGAGCGGGTAAAGGACTCGCTGCCGCCAGATTATGTGCCTGGCGATGACGAACCCTATATGAATGACACACAGCAGGATTATTTCCGGATGCTGTTGCTCGAATGGAAAAAGTCGATCCATTCGGCTTCTTCTGCCACCATTCAATCTCTGAAAGACGGTCCTATCCGCGATGCCGACCTAAATGACCGTGCTTCGAGCGAAACCGAATGGAGCATCGAGCTCCGGACGCGCGATCGTCAGAGAAAATTAATCTCAAAAATTGACTCTGCTTTGCGAAAAATCGACGAAGGCGAATACGGCTTTTGCGAAGTTACAGGTGATCCCATCGGCCTTAAGCGATTGATTGCACGGCCAGTTGCGACGATGACTGTTGAAGCGCAAGAGGCGCACGAGCGTCGCGAAAAAGTTTCACGCGACGACTGATCTTGGATTTTACACGAGAAATTTATTTTCTCTTAAAGCTTCGTTAGCCAGTTTACATTTATAGCCGTGATGCAGCCTCTATGGCAGCGCATTTGGTCATATTTGAGAGGACACGGCCGCGAAACATGTCGGGTGTAGATACCAGAAATATTTCCCGGGATAGTCTGTTCCTGCTGGCGGATTTGCGTGTGGCGAATGAAAATGTCCCGCATCGCGTCAAAGTGCGGAACTTGTCAGCCGGCGGCATGATGGCCGAAGGCCCGGTCGAAGTTTCAGGCGGAATGAAAATTTCCATCAACCTGCGCAACATCGGATGGGTCGACGGCAACGTAGCCTGGGTTCAGGATGGCCGGTTCGGGATTGCTTTCGCCCGCGATATCGACCCCAAGCTGGCACGTGCATCTTCTGCTCCTGCCGACGGTCCGCCGCGTTATACCAAGCCATCATCAATTTTGCCGCCAAGTGCCATGGAACAAGATCGGTTGCGCAAGATCTGATGAGCCGGTCCAGCATAATTGGCCGCTGACTACTTCTCTCCAAGCTGCTAGGCCGCTGCCATGTTACGGCAGCGCTTTTCTATCTTTGGCGGGTTCATCGCCGCATTAGCCAGTCTTGCGCTTGCCGGTTGCAGTTTCGCGCCTGACGATGATGTGACCAAAGTTGCCTTTATCGGCTCTGAAAATGATCTTGCAGATCGCGGCGTGCGCTTGTCGGCAGCGGGCCAGCATTTGCGCGGAGCGACCGCCGAAGGTCTGGTCGCTCTGGATGCCACTGGCGCGGTTGTGCCTGCATTAGCCGAACGCTGGATCGTAACCGATGACGGCCTGAGCTATATTTTTCGTCTGCGTAACTCGGATTGGCCAGACGGCGCTAAAATCACCGGAGAGAACGTCAAGGCGTCCTTGGGCGGATTGATACAGCAGCTGGATGGAACGTCGCTCGGTCTGGATCTAGCGGTTATCAAGGAGATCCGCGCGATGACGGGGCGGGTCATTGAAATCCGTCTGAACAGCCCGATGCCGCAATTCCTGCAACTTATTGCTCAGCCGGAACTTGGCTTGCGTCGCACGGGCCAAGGCAATGGCCCCATGGTTCGGGAATCAGCCGAGAATGGCTTAGTGTTGTCGGTATTACCGCCAGCGCGACGCGGGATGCCGGAAATGGAAAACTGGCAGCGTCAGTTTCGTGAAATTCAGTTACTCAGCTTGCCTGCACCCGAGGCGACATCCTTGTTCGAGCAAGGCGAAGTTGATGTTGTCCTCAATGGCCGGCTAGCCACTCTCCCGTTGGCAGATACTGGCCCATTAACACGCGGCACAATCAGGCTGGATGCGGTTTCCGGGCTGTTAGGATTGCAGGTGTTGAACGGCCGCGGAGTGCTGGCAGATGCCAAGCGCCGCGAAGCGATAGCAATGGCCATCGACCGGGATACGCTGCTGCAGCCGTTCAATATCGGCGGCTGGCTGCCCAATACTGCGATCGTGCCCGATGATACGCTTGATGGGAGTGCCAATATTGCTCCAGGCTGGAACGAGCTTACGCTGGAACAACGCCAGAGCTTCGCGCGCGGCCGGTTGCTGGCTTGGCAATCGGCCAATGGCGGTCAGGAAATCAAGCTAACGATCGATCTACCGCCAGGTCCCGGTTCTGATATATTATTCGCCCAATTGTCAGAAGATCTGGCCGCCGTTAGCGTCACTTTGGAACGCGCAACAGCCGATACGCGCGCCGACTTGCGGTTAGTCGACCGGCTGGCCCGCTACAGTGATGCGCGCTGGTTCCTGAACCAGTTCAATTGCACTCTCAATCGCGGCTTGTGCTCGAAAGAGGCCGACGCTTTGGTTCGCTCAGCCAATTCGGCAGATGACGCGGATTCTGTGGCAGAGGCATTAAGCGAAGCGGAGCAGTTATTGCTGGATGACAATGTCTATATTCCCATTGGTGCACCGATCCGCTGGTCGCTTATCCGCGGCGGAGTAGAAGGGTTTTCAGAGAACCGCTGGGGGCTCCATCCCTTGTTCCCGCTGGCTACACGTCCCATCTAGGGTAAAGGCCGGCAACGGCCCGAGAGGAGAATTGATGGTCGACTTGGAACCTTACAAGCCGCAAAATGAACATACTGGCCGCGCGGAACCGATGGGCTTTGACTTCCCCACCGGCAAAGACGTTGTTTCCGTTCGCAAGCGGATCGAGGCGATGGAATATCTGCTGGAACGCAGTTTTCGCATTCCAGGGGTGAACTATCCCATAGGTCTGGACTCGCTGATCGGACTCGTGCCGGTGCTGGGCGATATCGTGACCACCGCTATGGGCGCGTATATTGTGTGGGAAGCACGCAATCTTGATATGCCCAAGTGGAAAATCTGGCGGATGATGGGCAATGTCGGCTTCGACGCTGTTCTTGGCGCAGTTCCGTTAGTGGGCGATGCGGCCGACTTTGTCTTCCGGTCAAACTCTCGCAATTTGCGCATCATCAAGAAGCATCTGGACAAGCATCACCCGTCCTCCAAGATTATTGACGGCTAAAACGCCTTCAGAGTGAAAGTAGTTTCACCCGCAACCTGTCTGCGTGTATAGCGTCCGCCATGACAAAAGGCGTTACCTACTCCAGCTATCTTGATCTGGACCGAATTCTGGCCGCGCAACATCCGGCCTCCGATGCCCATGACGAGATGCTATTCATCATCGTCCACCAGGCCAGCGAATTGTGGCTCAAACTATGCGTGCATGAACTGCAAGAAGCGCGCGCGCACATTGCGTCGGATACGCTGCGCCCTGCTTTCAAGATGCTGGCACGTGTCGCGCGGGCGCAGGGACAGCTCATTTCCAGCTGGGATGTGCTGTCCACGATGACGCCGCATGATTATTCGCTGGTGCGCCCGCATCTTGGCACGAGCTCCGGCTTCCAATCGGCGCAATACCGGCTGATGGAATTCATGCTGGGCGGACGCAATGCCGATATGGTGACGATGCATGAAGCAACCCCGCAAGTAGCAGCGATGCTGCGCGAGGAACTGGACCGGGCAAGCCTGTATGATGAAACGGCGCGGCTGCTGGCGCGGCGCGGCTTTGATATTCCGGCCAATGTGCTGGAGCGCGATTTGCAGCAGCCATGGACTGAATCCTCCGCAGTCGAGGCGGCATGGGCGGAAATTTATCGGCACCCGAACAAACATTGGGACCTGTACGAATTGGCAGAAAAGCTGGTTGATCTGGAATATCATTTCCAGCGTTGGCGTTTTGGCCATCTTAAAACCGTGGAACGGATTATCGGCTTTAAGAAAGGCACTGGCGGAACCGCAGGCGTTCCGTATCTGGAAGGCGTGTTGAAGCAGACCTTCTTCCCAGAACTGCTTTCGGTACGGACGGCGATATGAGCAGCTTTCGATCAGAGCGGCGGATCTGGGACATCACGCAGCGACTGCGCGCGGGCTTGCCCGTTTGGCCAGGCGACACTTCGTTTGAACATCATGGTACTTGGTCGATGGCGGACGGTTCACCCGTCAACGTGTCCAAACTGTCGTTATCGACGCATTCCGGTACGCACGCCGATGCGCCGCTGCATTATGATCAGGCAGGATCTGACAGTGCAGCGGCGGAGCTTGATATTTATGTCGGCGAATGTCTGGTGGTCGATGCGCGCGGCAGCGGGGCGGCGATTGAAGTAGGAGATTTACCGCATCTGAACTCTGCCGACCGCGTGCTCTTCCGTACCTATGAGACTTTTCCGCATGATGCGTGGGATAGCGCGTTTACAGCAATTGCTCCCGAAACAATCAGCTGGCTGGCGGTGCAAGGCGTGAAACTTGTCGGAATAGATACCCCATCGCTGGACCCGCAGGACTCAAAAACTATGGACGCGCATCAGGCTGTCTTGGCTGCCGATATGCGCATTTTGGAAGGCTTGGTGCTCGATGATGTTCCCCCTGGACGATATGAATTGATTGCCCTGCCGCTCCCGATTGTCGGGGCCGATGCCTCGCCGGTCCGGGCAATTTTGAGAGAAATCGTATGAGCTTGATGGAACAAGCCTCCGCGCTGGATGCGCAGGATGATCTGCGCAAATACCGTGCGCGTTTCGAACTTCCAGAGGGGGTGACCTATCTCGACGGAAATTCACTCGGCGCGTTGCCCAAACAGACACAGGCGCGTTTGGCCGATGTAATTGCCCGCGAATGGGGGCAGGACCTGATCCGCAGCTGGAACACGGCAGACTGGATTAATTTCCCGCAGCGGGTTGGCGCTAAGATTGCGCCATTGATCGGCGCACAGGCAGACGAAGTGATCGCGTGCGACAGTGTCTCGGTTAATCTTACCAAGCTGATCGGCGGCGCTCTCAAAATGCAATCAGGCCGGAAAGTCGTCTTGTCCGAGCCCGGTAATTTCCCGACTGACCTGTATATGATTGAGGGACTTGCCGAGCAGGGTATGGCCGAACAGCGCGTTGCACAGCGTGAGCATCTGATGGAAGCGTTGGACGAGGATGTGGCGCTGTTGCTGCTCACCCACGTGCACTACAAAACCGGCGCGATGTTTGACATGGCGGCGCTGACCAAGGCCGCACATGATGCGGGGGCACTGGTGTTGTGGGACCTGTCGCATAGCGGCGGCGCGGTGCCGGTCGACCTGAATGGATGCAACGCCGATTTCGCAGTTGGTTGCGGGTACAAATATCTGAACGGAGGGCCCGGCGCGCCCGCCTATGCTTATATTGCTTCGCGCCACCACGAGCGTTTCCGGCAGCCCATTACCGGCTGGATGGGGCATAAAGCGCCATTTGCGTTCTCAGACAGCTACGAACCGGCTGACGGGGTGGACCGTATGCTCGCCGGGACACCGCCCATTCTTGCAATGGCGGCGCTGGAATGCGGGGTGGACCTGATTGCAGAGATTGGGATTGCGCCCTTGGTCGCCAAATCGCGCCGAATGAGCAATTTTTTCGCGGAGGCGATGCGGGAACATTGTCCGCAGATGAAACCCGTTAGCCCGCCCGATGCGGAGCAGCGCGGTAGCCAGCTTTCTTACCAGCATGAGGAGGCCTATGCGATCTGTCAGGCGTTGATTGCGCGCGGCATCATCGGTGATTTCCGTGCGCCCGACGTTCTGCGGTTCGGGTTCGCGCCCGCATATGTCAGCTTTGAAGATACGGCAAACGCGGTATTGGCGCTGGCAGAAATTCTGGAAACCGGCGAATGGGATGCGCCCGAGTTCAAGCAGCGCGCGGCGGTAACCTAGGACTCACTCTTCCAGTTCAATGTCCCAATAGAGCCAGTCTCTCCACGTTTCGTGCAGGTAGTGAGGCGGAAAGCCGCGGCCCTTTTCTTGCAGCTGCCAGCTTGTTGGCCGAATTGGATTAACGGATTTCATCCGCGCCTGTTTTGGTGTTCGGCCGCCCTTTTTCATATTGCAGGGCGCACAGGCGCTGGCGATGTTCTCCCACGTCGTTTTCCCCCCAAGACGGCGCGGAATGACATGATCGAAGGTCAGGCTTTCGCCGCTGCCGCAATATTGGCAGGTGAAATGATCGCGTAGAAACACGTTGAACCGTGTGAATGCAGGAAACTCGGTCTGCTTCACATATTGCCGCAGGGCAATGACCGACGGGATTTTCATATCCAGCGAAGGAGAATGCACTTCCCGGTCGTAACTTTCGACAATATCGACCCGGTCGAGAAAAACTGCCTTGATTGCCGTTTGCCACGGCCACAGGCTGAGCGGATAATAAGATAGCGGCGTGTAATCCGCATTAAGGACCAGCGCCGGGCAGCCTTGCAGATTGCGTTCCCCGTCGCCGTCAGCGCTTCTGAATCGCGCAACTTGATCAATCAGTTCAGCTTTGAACACCCGAAGGCTCCTTCCTGATGGACATGAAGGGAGCATTTGCGTCAATTTGCGTCAAGCCTATGACAGGGGCTGAATCCACAGCCATCTTGCTGTGTGACCTGCGAAATGAACAGGATGGGAGCTATCGAGCGACAAATGACCGTCACCCGCTTCGCGCCCAGTCCCAATGGCCAGTTGCATCTTGGCCATGCCTTTTCGGCAATTGTCGCACATGACCGGGCGGTCAAGGATAAGGGGCGGTTCCTGCTCCGGATCGAAGATATTGACGGACCGCGCAGCAGACCGGAACTGGCTGACGCGTTTCGCGCGGATCTGGAATGGCTCGGTCTGGAATGGGAGGAAGTGCCCGCCCAATCAAGCCGCACCGCAGCATACCAGAAAGTGGCACAAACGGTCCTCAAGGAACAACACGGTGTGCTTTATCCATGCACGTGCAGTCGTTCCGAAATAGCAGCGGCAGCGACCCGAATGGGGCCCGATGGACCGATCTATCCGGGAACCTGTCGCGGCAAGAAATCCGGCGATCTCCACGCTAAAGCCGCTTGGCGGATCGATATGGCCAAAGCGGTCAGAATTGCCGGACCGCTTAGTTGGCGCGATGAAATTCTTGGCATTCAAAAAGCGACACCGGAAATATTTGGCGATGTGGTAATCCTGCGCAAAGAAGCGCCGGCGAGTTATCATCTGGCGGCCACTCTGGATGATGCGCAAGATGGGATATCGCTCGTAACCAGAGGCGCAGACCTGTTTCAGGCAACGCATATTCACCGGCTTATTCAGGCCCTTACCGGTCTGGAGCCACCGGTCTGGCATCATCACGATCTGCTGCTGGACGAAGGCGGTCAGAAGCTTGCCAAGCGGCGCAATTCTCCATCGCTGACCGACCGCCGGCTGGCTGGTGAGGAGGGGGTACGGCTTGCCGATATGTTGCGCAGCGGGAACCTTCCGGCTGGTATTTCGCTGGGTCGATAACTAGATAAAGATGCAACCAGGTAGGTATCATGACAACATTCTTCGTAATCGTACTCGCTATCCTTTGCATCTTGGTGGTCGTCTCGCTCATCCGCGGTATTGTTGCCTTTATGCAAAGCACCAAAATTGATCTCGAAACAGGCGAGAGCCAAGACGCGACCGAGATGCAGTTGAAGCAAAACAAAGCCATGTTTGCGCGGATCAAATATCAGGCGCTGGCGATTGTGGTGGTGGCGATTATTCTCGGCATCAGCCGCGCCGCGTAAGTGGTCAAACTCAACAAGATTTACACGCGCACCGGCGATGATGGCACCACAGGTCTGGTGGACGGTTCGCGCACGGCAAAACACGCTGCGCGTATGGAAGCCATCGGCGCTGTGGACGAGGCAAACAGCGCTTTGGGTTTTGCCGCAATCGCACTTCAGGGCAGCCAGCACAGCGATGATGTAGAGCGCATCCAGAACGACCTTTTCGATCTTGGAGCCGATCTTGCCACTCCGCTTGGCGGCGAATTTGGCGGAGAAGATTTCACGCCCTCGGAAATGGTTTTGCGCATGATTGCCGGTCAGACTGATTGGCTGGAACATGCAATCGACGCATTGAATGCCAACCTTCAACCATTGACCAGCTTTATTCTACCTGGCGGAACGGAGGCGGCGGCCCGGATGCATATTGCGCGCGCGGCAGTACGCCGTGCGGAACGCGCTATGACAGCAATGGCGGCTGAGGTGCCGACAAACCCTCAGGCATTGGCCTATATTAATCGCCTGTCCGATTATCTGTTCGTTCTGGCCAGAGTGCTGAATGACAATGGCGCTGCCGATGTGAAGTGGGTGCCTGGTGCAAGCCGCGATGGCGGCGGCTCCTCTAACCGCTAGTCAGACCCGATTTCAGCCGCTAACACGCCGCCTTTGCTGCAATTGCGAAGGAAATTTTGATGCGTAACGTCGCGGTTATCGGTGCCGGCCAAATGGGATCGGGCATAGCCCAAACAATTGCTCAGCACGGCACAAAGGTGATGCTGTCAGACATTGATCTGGCGGTGGCCGAAAAAGCCAAAGCGGGCATCGAAGTTTCTCTTGGCAAGCTGGTCGGGCGGGGCAAAATCGAAGCGGCAGACGCCGAGGCCGCGTTGGCCAAGATTACACCAATCGGTGAAAACGCCCCCATGGCAGAGGCCGATCTGATTATCGAAGCTGCGACTGAGCAGGAACCGATTAAGAAAGCCATTTTCGAAGCGGCTGGAAAAGTGCTGAACGGCGATGCGATCATGGCCAGTAACACCAGCTCCATTCCGATAACCCGGATGGCGAATTACGCGCCCGACGCCGAGCGTTTCATTGGGCTGCACTTTTTCAATCCGGTACCTGTGATGGGTTTGATCGAAGTCATTCCCGGTCTCGCTACGGCGCAGAATACGACTGATCGAATCACCGCCTTTGCTGAGAGCTTGGGCAAGGAAGTTGTCCTGTCGCAGGATGAGCCGGGCTTTGTCGTAAACCGTATATTGCTGCCGATGATCAACGAAGCGGTATTTGTTCTGGGCCAGAGCACCGCCAATATCGAAGATATTGATAAAGGTTGCCGCTTGGGTCTGAACCACCCGATGGGGCCGCTTCAGCTTGCCGATTTCGTAGGGCTGGATACGTGTTTCGAAATTATCAAAGTGCTCTACGATACCACCGGTGACAGCAAATATCGCCCGGCGCCCTTATTGGTCAAATATGTCGAAGCGGGCTGGCTGGGCCGTAAGACGGGGCGCGGATTTTATGATTATTCCGGCGAAAACCCGGTACCGACTCGCTAATTCGGCCCGCTAATTCGGAACGTTCGCGCGGGGCTGCCCGTTAGTCATGCAAAGGAGATTTTTGCATGACTGATACAACAACCCCCGCCAGCGATCCGCTTTCACAGGAACAGCGCCAATCCGACCTCGCGCCTGAAACGCATAATGACGAACAGGACGATCACCGTGCGCAAGCCCAAGAAGTGGCACAGCAGGCGCAGTCGCTGACCGAAGAAACTGGCAGTCCAACCGAGAGCGTAAAAAACGCCAATACCCAAACACCCATCGGTTCATCCGAACAGGATGTGATTGATCATATGCGCGACATGGAAAGTTCCGGCCGCGTGGATATGGGCGCGTTTTCGGGCGAGCCAAACCATGATGATAACGTCGATAAATATGGCGAGCAGAACAAGCTGGACGGCCTGCGCGGCGACGGAAGCTGATATCTACGCCAATTTTGGCTGATGCTAGCCGGTGACGCTCTCTCGCAAGAACCAGAGCGCTCCGGCGAGCACTAAAGCCCCAGCGGTGACAATATAGCTTAGCCACCGCATATGGAGCGCCTTTGGCGCATCCACGTCATGCGTGTGAAGCCGCGATAGCGATTTGCACGCATTTCGCTGCGCAGACCACGCAACGATCCCGCCAATCAGAATGAATATTGTTGCGATCCCTTTCGCCAGCCACGGCGGGTCGAATTCGCCAAATAACGCGCGGAAGCCCAGCCCGATTCCGATGGCAGCAAAGGCAGTGCGCAACCAACCTGCGTATGTCCGCTCGGTGGCTTGAACAGTCCGGTCTTCGGCCCAGTCGGTCCGCTGTTCGGCGAGTTCGTTACTGCTGTTCTTCTGTTTCGTCATTGAGGATGATGATAACATCCTCTGTGGGATCGGCAACGTCCTCCTCACCAAGCGAGTCTGGAGGTGTGGGATCGAATCCCGCAGCATCGTCAATCAGATACTCGTCTTCTGCCAATGGAATATTGTCGGGAACACTGGCAGAGGAATTGCGGCTTTGCTGCGGCTTTGCGGCGCGGGGTCGGGGCGCATTTGCGGGACGTTCCAGCTCTGCAACCCGATCTTCAAAATCGTCTTGTTGTTCGGAAATAGACTGCGCTGCGCGCTCGATAATGCCTTCTTCGTCTTCCGAGCCGACAAGGCTGGCGGCGCTAACCAAAGTCAGCACAACAAATGCGCCCGCAGCTACGCGGTTTCGGAAAAGCATCGAATACATCGCGCGGAAGTTAGCTGCGAAGCGTTAATGTTTGGTAGATTCGGCTTCGTTTTTCAAAGCGTACAGGACATCCAGCGCTTCTCTTGGTGAAAGTGCGTCGACATCGGTGCCCTCAATCATTGCCCGCAACCCGTCCGCTTCTTCTTCGGGGCTATCTTCCATAGCTGCAAATAGCGGCAACTCACCAAGCCCGGCGGCAAGTCCGCCTGTTTCTGCGCGGCCTTTCTCAAGCCGGTCGAGGACAGACTTTGCACGGGCTACAACCGGTTTGGAGATGCCAGCGAGACGCGCAACCGCCAAGCCGTAAGACCGGTCTGCCGGCCCCGTTGCGAGCTCATGCAATAGAACCAGATCGCCTTTCCACTCGCGCGCTTTCACATGATGGAGCGACAGCGCATCGCAGCTTTCTGCGAGCCGCGCGAGCTCGTGATAATGCGTGGCGAACAGGCACCGGCAGCGATTGGTCTCGTGCACCGCTTCCACCACAGCCCATGCCAGCGCCAAACCGTCATAGGTGGACGTGCCGCGGCCTACCTCATCCAGAATTACAAAACTCCGCTCGGTCGCCTGGCTCAGGATAGCAGCGGTTTCGACCATTTCGACCATAAAGGTTGACCGTCCGCGCGCCAGATTATCCGACGCACCGACACGGCTGAACAGCCGGTCGACCAACCCGATCTTAGCGCTCACGGCCGGAACAAAACCGCCCGCCTGCGCCAGCAGAACAATCAGCGCGTTTTGGCGCAGAAATGTGGATTTACCGCCCATATTCGGCCCGCCGATCAGCCACAGGCGGTCATTTTGGTCCAAGGCGCAATCATTGGCCACGAACCGGTCCCCGCTGGCGGCCAAAGCAGCCTCCACAACAGGGTGACGGCCGCCGCGTATGTCCAGACACGTATCCTCAACCATCTCCGGCCTGCACCAGTCGCCTTCTGCCGCGCGTTCTGCCTGACCGGCGGACACGTCGAGCCGTGCGAGGGCGTCCGCAGTGACCGCGATGGACTGGCGTGCGGCAATCACTTGCCCCGTAAGCTCCTCGAAATGGGCTTCCTCTGCGGCGACGGCGCGGCCGCCTGCTTCGCTGATCCGGCCCGCTTCCTCATGCAGGGATAATGAGTTGAACCGGACGGCGCCAGCCATGGTCTGGCGGTGCGTAAAGCCGCTATCAGGTGCCATCAGGCTGTCAGCGTGTTTTGCGGGTACCTCGATAAAGTAGCCGAGCACGCCATTATGTTTGATTTTCAGCGCGGCAATGCCCGTGTCCTCCCGGTATCTTGCCTCCAGCGCGGCGATGGCGCGGCGGGCATTGCCGGAAACAGACCGTAATTCATCAAGCGCGGCATCATATCCCTCCGCGATGAATCCGCCTTGGCTCCGTTCGGTCGGCGGGGCAGACACAAGCGCGCGCTGCATCAGATCCACCAGCGCGCCATGCCCGCCCATTGCCGGCAGCAAATGTTCTAGCAGAGCCGGTTTGTCAGCCTTGCCGGTGAGAAAGTCCTGTATCCGCCGCGCCTCTGCAAGACCGTCACGAATCTGGCCTAGATCACGGGGGCTTCCGCGTCCGGCAACCACGCGGCCCAAAGCCCGGCCAATATCCGGCAATGCCCGCAATACCTCGCGCAGATCGCTGCGCAGCAAGGGGTCTGAATGGAGATATTGTACCAGCGCCTGCCGCTCCGATATGGCGGTCAGATCGCAGGACGGGGATGCCAGATCGGCGGATAATTGCCGCGCTCCGGCGCCGGTGACGCAGCGGTCAATTGCGGCGATCAGGCTGCCGGGCCTGCCGCCTTGCTGGGATGTCAGGATTTCCAGGCTAGAACGGGTCGCTTCATCCATCACCAATTGCCGGTCGCCCGCGCGCAATTGCGGCGGCAGGAGCAGCGGTAAACTGCCTCGCCCGACATGGTCCAGATAGCCGATCAACCCGCCGGCTGCGGCGAGCATCGGGCGGTCGAAATCGCCAAATCCGTCCAGCGTTTTGACCCCGTGAATGCGCGCAAGCTGGCGTTCACCATCATCGCTGCCGAAACTTTGGCGAGGGCGTGCAATCGCACCTTCGGGTGCAAGTTCCCACTCTTCCGGCACGACTAGCTCGCTGGCCCCAATGCGCGCCAAAGCCGCGCTGAAGCCATCTGCGTCGGTGCTTTCCAGAACCATCTGGCCGGTGGAAATATCGCAGCTGGCCAAGCCGATTGCTCCGCGCATTTCTACCGCTGCAGCCAGGATATTGGCGCGGCGCGGCTCCAGCAGAGCCTCTTCCGTCAATGTTCCGGCGGTGACAAAGCGGACAATGTCGCGCCGCACCAAAGCCTTGGAAACCGGCGAACCTTCTTTCTTGGCGCGGGCTTTGGCTTCTTCGGGTGTTTCAACCTGCTCCGCGATTGCCACGCGGCAGCCAGCCTTGATCAGCCGCGCCAAATAGCCTTCTGCAGCGTGGACCGGTACGCCGCACATCGGCACAGGCTCCCCGCTATCCTTCCCGCGCGCGGTGAGCGCGATGTCGAGTATACCCGCCGCCTGCTTGGCATCATCGAAGAACAGTTCGAAGAAATCGCCCATGCGGTAAAACAGCAGGCAGCCTTCCGCCTCCTGCTTGAGCGCATGATATTGTTCCATCATCGGGGTCGATTTCGCCGCCATGCAAGTGACCTAGGCGTGCCCCGTCCGATTCGGGAAGAGCAGGGCGATGCCTTTCCCCCAAATCGCCGAGTTTCCTGAGCATCGCACCGTATTTTCACTATGCGCGCGCCGTAGCGTCAGCTAAGCGGCGCAGTAGATCCATCGAAGGGTAAATGACCGTGGCTGACGATAAGAATTCGAGTTTCACTGCGCGCGAGGCGCTGTTCTATCACGAGACAATTCGGCCCGGTAAACTCGAAATCGTTGCCTCCAAACCCATGGCAACGCAGCGTGACCTGTCATTGGCCTATTCGCCCGGCGTTGCCGTGCCGGTTCAGGCCATTGCCGATGATCCTGCGAATGCAGCGAAATATACCGCGCGTTCCAATCTGGTTGCAGTGATTTCGAACGGGACAGCCATTTTGGGCATGGGCAATTTGGGCGCGCTGGCGTCCAAGCCGGTGATGGAAGGCAAGGCGGTTCTGTTCAAACGCTTCGCCGATGTGGACTCCATTGATATCGAGCTGGACACAGAGGATCCTGACAAGTTCATCGAAGCTGTCGCGCTGATGGAACCCAGCTTCGGCGGGATTAATCTGGAAGACATCGCCGCCCCGGAATGCTTCATTATCGAGCAGGCTTTGCGCGAACGCATGAACATCCCGGTGATGCATGACGATCAGCATGGCACCGCAATCATCGCCGCGGCTGGATTAATCAATGCATGCCACCTGACCGGCCGCGACTTCAAAGACGTGAAGATGGTTGTCAACGGTGCCGGCGCTTCGGCACTGGCTTGTACCGCGCTGATCAAAAGCATTGGCGTACCGCATGAGAATGTGATCGTTTGCGACCGCAGCGGGCCGATCTATCCTGGCCGCGAGAATGTCGATCAATGGAAAAGCGCGCACGCTGTACCCACGGAAGCGCGCAGTCTGGAAGAAGCGCTTGATGGTGCCGATATTTTCCTCGGCCTATCCGCAGCAGGCGCGCTGAAGCCGGAATGGGTCAAGAAGATGGCGGATAATCCGATCATCTTTGCAATGGCCAATCCCGATCCCGAAATCAGCCCGGACGAGGCAAAGGCAGTTCGCCCCGATGCCATTATTGCAACCGGCCGTTCGGACTTTCCCAATCAGGTAAATAATGTGCTCGGTTTCCCCTTCATTTTCCGCGGCGCGCTGGATGTGCAGGCCACGGCCATCAATGAAGAGATGAAGGTTGCCGCCGCCCACGCAATTGCGGAGCTGGCCCGCCAGCGTGTACCGGAAGAGGTCGCTGCCGCTTATGGCAAGAACCAGAAATTCGGCACTGACTATATTATTCCGGCACCCTTCGACCCGCGCCTGATGGAAGTCGTTTCTTCCGCAGTGGCAAAGGCGGCGATGGATTCAGGCGTGGCGCTGGCGCCGATTGACGATTTCGAGGCCTACGCCTTGTCGCTAAAAGCGCGGCTTAACCCGACGACTTCGGTACTGACCAACACCTATGAAGAAGCGAAGCGTAATCCCAAGCGGGTTGTTTTTGCCGAGGCTGAGGAAGAAGTGGTTCTGCGCGCCGCCATCCAGTTCCGCGATTTCGGCTATGGCACGCCCGTATTGGTTGGCCGGACCAAAGCCATCGCTAACAAGATGCATATGCTTGGTGTCGAAAATCACCGCGACTTTGAAATCCAGAATTCCGCAGATAGCGAGCACGTGCCTGCTATGGTCGAATATCTGTACAAACGCCTTCAGCGCAAAGGTTATACAGAACGTGACGTGCGCCGCATGGTCAATCAGGAACGCAACGTTTTTGCTGCGCTGCTGGTGGCTTTGGGGCACGGCGATGCCCTTATTTCGGGCCTGACGCGCACCTTTGCGCAAACCGCGCGCGAGGTAAATCTGGTGCTGGATGCGAAGCCGGATGCGCTGCCGTTTGGCATTCACATGATGATTGGCAAGAACCACACAACTTTCCTTGCCGATACCACCATCAATGAACGGCCCAGCGCAGAAGAACTGGCGCATATTGCGAAGGAAACCGCCGCTGTGGCCCGCCGTATGGGGCACGAACCGCGTGTCGCATTCCTGTCCTACTCGACCTTCGGCAACCCGAGCGGCAAATGGCTCGACAATATTCGCGGTGCGGTGGCCATTCTGGATAAGGAAGAACCCGGTTTCGAGTATGAGGGGGAAATGGCCCCTGACGCCGCGCTCAACACTAAAGTGATGGAGCTGTATCCGTTCAGCCGCCTGTCCGGACCCGCCAATGTTTTGGTCATGCCGGGCCTTCAATCCGCCAATCTGTCCGCCAAAATTCTGCGCGAACTGGGCGGTGATGACACTATCGGCCCGATGCTGATCGGCATGGAGAAGCCGGTTCAAATTGCCCCGATGACGGCAATCGCACCAGATGTGCTTACTCTGGCGGTACTCGCTGCGGCGGGCGTAGTTGGCTAGCCGGATTTGGGTTTAAGCCCAGCCCGGCTGCAATTATCCGCATCGGCCAGGATAAAGTTTCTAGCGTTGGTAAATCCGCGAAATGGCCAGTGACAGTGAGGCATCGTCGATCGGTTTGGTCAAAATCTGGATAGCATCAAGTTCAGCAGGCACGTCAAACGACGATCCGTAACCGGTCACAAACAGGAACGGTATGCCCCGGTTGATCAAATCGCGGGCAACGTCGAAGGAGACTTCACCCCTCAAATTCATGTCGAGAACCGCGAAATCAAACGTGGTTTTCTTCAATATCCGCAATGCGTCGCTGACCACACCTGCGTTTTCGACATTTTTTGCGCCCAGTCGAGACAGGCTGTCAGACATATCCATCGCGAGGACAACATTGTCTTCGACAAGTAATATCTCTGCGCCTTCTGCCGCACCTTCGATTTTGCTGATGCTTCCCACCAGCTTTACTTCCTTGTCGGACGTCAATTCGACAAGCGTATCGGCGGGCAACGAAAATTCGAAGGTTACCCCGCTTTCCGGATATTCCAGCTTCGCTTCGCCATCAAATTCATAAGGAATGGCTTTTTCGATGAGCGAACGTCCGAAACCGTGGCGGGATGGCGCGACAACTTTGGGACCGTTCATTTCCTGCCAATATACGCGCAGCCCCTTTTCCGACACATCCCATTTCAGCCGCACAAGGCCATCGGCCGTGCTCAATGCGCCATATTTATTGGCGTTGGTGATAATCTCGTGAAACACAAGCGCAATCATCGGCGCAACATCAGGCCTGAGGCCAACAGTAGGGCCGGACAGTAGAACCTGGTTCTGGTCTTCTGTCGTATATGGCTGAAGCTCGGTTTCTAATATGCTCCGCAGCGATACGCCCACCATGGCGTCGGAAACCGCCAGATCGTGCGCTTTTGCGAGCGCAGAAATGCGCTGTTCGAGCGCCTGCGCATAGCTTTCTAAAGATGCCGATGAATCCTTCGCCTGCCGTGACAGTGACCGGATCAATGCAAGTATGTTCTTCACGCGGTGATTCAGTTCCGCGATCATCAAATCCTGTTGTCTTTGGTGGTTCACCAGATCTTTCTGGCGTTCCATATTGGCGCGCTC